>JANMZX010000527.1:0-2274 GCA_031383745.1 Rhodoferax sp.
CCTTCAAGGTAGTTCTGGATGGGTGAGCGGGACATGTCGTTGGTTGGTACGGGCTGACGGTGTGCCAGCAATAAGCGTGCCGTTGACTGCAGGTTGACACGGATCAAGGTCTGGCCCGTGCATTGCGTCAGACTGGCGCCACGTTCGAGAAGGAAGGAACCGCAATGCGCCAACAAGTCGTCGTCTACTGGGGTCCGGGTGTGGACTTCAACCTGCATGCCGATCCCGCAGCACCCATGTCACCCGACCAGGCCCGTGCCTGGCTGGAGGAGCAGTTCACGGCCATGGAGTGCGAACCCCTGCGTGCCCTGGGCAAGGTGCTGACGGTGGACAAGATCCTGCGTGTGACCCAGGCGGCCGGGCCGGACAAGCTCGGCGACGCCACCTGGTCCGGCGCGTATGTGCGGGCGGTGCACGCCGCCATCGGCAAGCCGATGATCCGCATCGATGTGCCGGCCATGACGCTGACCTACTGATCGGAACACGCCCATGTTCCAGGTACGTATC
Source organism: Rhodoferax sp. (assembly GCA_031383745.1). Lineage (GTDB taxonomy): Bacteria > Pseudomonadota > Gammaproteobacteria > Burkholderiales > Burkholderiaceae_C > CAISIP01. Next base: position 508 of record JANMZX010000527.1, read on the forward strand.
CACGGGCGCGGCGGCCAGGGCGTCGTGACCGGCGCAGAAATGCTGTCGATTGCCGCCTTCCTGGGCGGCAAGCACGCACAGGCCTTCCCCAGCTTCGGCTCCGAACGCACCGGCGCGCCGGTGGTGGCGTTCTGCCGTATCGACGACCGGGAGATCCGCCTGCGCGAGCCGATCCTGGAACCTGATGCGCTGGTGATCCAGGACCCGACCCTGCTGCACCAGGTCGACGTGTTCAGCGGCCTCAAGCGCGGCGGCTACATCCTGATCAACACGACCCGCAGTTTCGAGCAGCTCGGCCTGGGCGATTTCGTCAAGGATTTCCAGGCCGACCACCTGCTGACGGTCGGCGCCACCGAACTGGCCATGAAACATGTCGGCCGGCCAGTGCCCAACGTGCCGATGCTCGGCGCCTTCGCGGCCCTGGGCCACTGGGTCACGCTGGACGCGGTGCAGGCCGCGATCCGGCAGAAATTCAAGGGGGCGGTCGCGCAGGGCAACATCGACGCGGCGCGCGAAGCCTACGACATCGTGATCGAACAGGAAAGAAAGGCGCAGGCCCAGGATGCTTGAACAATGCGAAGGCTCGCACGCCGTGGCCCGCGCCGTGGCGCTGAGCCGCCCCGAAGTCATTTGCGCCTACCCGATCTCGCCCCAGACGCACATCGTCGAAGGCCTGGGCGAGATGGTCAAGTCGGGCGACCTGTCGCCGTGCGAATTCATCAACGTCGAGTCGGAGTTCGCGGCGCTCAGCGTGGCGATCGGTGCGTCGGCGGCGGGTGCGCGGTCCTACACCGCAACGGCCAGTCAGGGCCTGCTGTACATGGCCGAAGCCGTCTACAACGCGGCGGGACTCGGCCTGCCGATCGTCATGACCGTGGCCAACCGCGCGATCGGCGCGCCGATCAACATCTGGAACGACCACACCGACAGCATGGCGATGCGCGACGCCGGCTGGATCCAGATCTTCGCCGAGACCAACCAGGAGGCGCTGGACCTGCACATCCAGGCATTTCGCATGGCCGAGGAGCTGTCGCTGCCGGTCATGGTGTGCATGGACGGGTTCATCCTGACCCATGCCTATGAACGCATCGACATGCCGAGCCAGGAGCAGGTGGACCGGTATCTGCCGGCCTATGCGCCGCGCCAGGTGCTGGACCCTGCCGAGCCGGTGACGATCGGCGCGATGGTCGGGCCGGAGGCCTTCACCGAGGTGCGGTATCTGGCGCACGCCAAGCAGATGCAGGCGCTGGACCTGATTCCCGCCCTGGCCAGCGAGTTCAACCAGGTGTTCGGCCGCGAATCGGGCGGGCTGATCCGGCCGTACCTGCTGGAAGACGCCGAAACCATCGTCGTCGCGCTCGGCTCGGTGCTGGGCACCATCAAGGACACGGTCGACGAACTGCGCGCGGCCGGCGTGAAGATCGGCGTGCTGGGCATCACCGCGTTCCGGCCGTTCCCGGTGTCGGCGATCCGCGACGCCACTGCGCATGCCAAGCGCATCGTGGTGATCGAGAAGTGTTTTGCGGTCGGCATCGGCGGGATCGTGTCGCGCGACGTGCGCAGTGCCGTGCGCAACCGTCCGCAACCGGTGCTGACGGTGGTGGCCGGCCTGGGCGGGCGGCCGATCACCCGCAAGTCGCTGCACAAGCTGCTGCTGGACGCGATCGCGGAGCGGCTCGAACTGCTGACCTTCCTGGACCTGGACTGGACCATCGTGAACCGGGTGCTGGCGCGCGAAAAGTCCCAGCGGCGATCCGGTCCGGTGGC
>JANMZX010000529.1:0-4113 GCA_031383745.1 Rhodoferax sp.
CGGCGCGGCCTGTGGCCGTGCGTCAGCCGATATCCAGCCCCATGGCGTGGCGCAGGCCCACCTCCAGCCCGCGCAATTCCGCCAGCCCGATCATCCGCCCGGTGCGCGAGTAGCCAGGGTAGGCGCCGTTGTCCTTGTCGCCGTCCATCAGCTTGCCGTGGTCCGGGCGGACCGGTATGCCCCAGTCGGCGATGCCCGCCGCCTTGCGCCGTTCTTCTTCGGCGATCAGCGCCTTCATCGCGCGCGGCATGTCGACCGAGCCGAACAGGTGGTTGGACTCGTAGAACGAGCCTTCCTTGCCGGGCACGTGGGTCACGTTGCGGAAGTGCACGAAGTACACGCGGTGCGCGAATTGCTCGAGCATCTGCGCCGGGTCGTTGTGGATACAACTGCCGAACGAGCCGGTGCACAGGGTCAGACCCGAGCTGGGCGAGGGCACGGCCTGGAACAGGCGCTCCACGTCCTCGCTGCGGCTGAGGATGCGCGGGATGCCGAACACCGGGTAGGCCGGGTCGTCCGGGTGGATGCACATCTTCACGCCCGCGGCTTCGCAGTCCGGCATGATGTCGTTCAGGAAGTCGTACAGGTTGCGGCGCAACTGGTCGGCGTCGATATGCTGGTAGCGCTGCAGCCGGCGCAGGAATTCGGCCGGGTCGAGGTCCTCCACCGTGCCGGGCAGCCCGAGCAGGATGCAATCGCGCAGGGCGTCGCGCGCCTGCGGCGTCAGGCCGTCGAAGAACTGTTTCGCCGACGCGATGGCCCAGGGCGCGTAGTCGTGCTGCGCGCCGGGACGCTGCAGCACGTAGAGGTCGAAGGCCACGAAGGCGTCGATGTTGCAGCCCGAGATGGTGCTGCCGTCGTCCTGCGTGATGTACAGGTCGGTGCGCGCCCAGTCCAGCACCGGCATGAAGTTGTAGCAGATCGCGCGCACACCCTGGGCGCCGAGCTTGCGCAGGTTCTTCCGGTAGACCTCGATGTAGTGCCGGTAGTCGCCCGAACGGGTCTTGATGTCCTCGTGGATCGGCAGGCTCTCGACCATGCCCCAGCGCAGGCCGGTGGGCTGCTGGCGCGCATCGTCCCAGCTGATCTCGCGCACGCGTTTGCGGATCTCCTCCTCGGGCCAGTCCTCACCACAGGCGATATGGTGCAGCGAGGTGACCACATCCGTCACGCCGGCCTGGCGGATCTCGCGCAGCGATACCGGGTCGTTCGGACCAAACCATCTCCAGCTTTGCAGCATTTCTTTCTCCTGTGTTGATGGGTTCTGTTGAAGGCGTCTCGCCAACGAATGCGCGGCACTGAACCGGGTTCGCCTCATGGTTGCGGCCGCCTGGGAACAAGGAAAACGTCGCCCGCAAAACGCTTGAGAGCCGGTTGCGTTCGAAAGCCAGGATCGCCAGGTGTAGGCGGGCCGGCGAGGCTGGGGTGGGCGGCTACGCGAATGTCCCCCGCCGTACGCCTGCGGCTCCCGGCTCCTCCTTTATTTCGCTCCGCCGCCCGCCCCAGCCTCTCCGGCAGCGAGAGTGCCTGGTATTCGGAAGTCGAATATCCATTGCGCCTGCAGGATCGGGTCGGTTGGCACTCTGCGCAGCGGCATAAAGGAGGAGGAGTCGGCTCCAGGCCGACGACGGGGGACAGCCGCGGAGCGGAGTGCCAATCGGCCCGATCCCGCCCAGGAACTGGCGTGTGAATGGACTGCCATGACGCGTCGAATGGATTCATGCACCCAGCCAGAAACTTGGCTCGCATGTGCATACGCAGATCCATTCCGGTTGCATCTGCCTGGATTCGTGGAAGCGAACCATTTCATCATCCGGTGGCGCGCTCAATCGAACTGCAACCCACCGTTGAGGTCGAGCACTTCGCCAGTGACAAACCCACTCAGCGGGTGCGCCAGGAACAGCACGCAGTGTGCAAACTCCTCGAGCTCACAAAACCGCCCGACGGGGATCTTCTGGCGCAGTTCGGCCTGGCGCTCTGCGCTGACCTGTTCGGTCAGCATCTGCGTCTTGACGAAGGTCGGCGCCAGCGCGTTGCAGGTCACGCCGAAGGCGGCGTACTCGCGCGCAAAACTGAAGGTCAGCGAGATCACGCCGCCCTTGCTGGCCGCGTAGGCCGGAAGCGGCGACAGGCCGCCGGTCTTGGCGCCGAAGGACGACACGTTGACGATGCGCCCGAAGCCGCGTGCCTTCATGCCGGGCGCGACCCGCTGGCTGACATAGAACACACCGTCGAGGTTGGTGCGCAGGGTCTTGTGCCACAGTTCCGGCGTGGTCTGTTCGCAGTTGGCGTACTGCAGGAAGCCGGCATTGTTGACACATACGTCGATGCGACCGAATCGCGCCTCGATCTGGTCGCAGGCACGGTGCACCGCCGCGATGTCGCTGACGTCCATCGTGAAACAGGCCAGCCGGTCGCCGTGCGCCGCCAGTGTGCGGGCGACCTCGTCGGTGCGCAGGTCGGTCGCCGCCACGCGGTACCCGGCGTCGAGCAGCGCGCGGGTGGTGGCCAGCCCCATACCGGCGTTGGCGCCGGTGACCAGAGCCACTTGTTCGCCGATGGGAGGTGCGCTGGAGGAGTGCATGCGATCGATCGTGGTCGGGGTGGATGGACGGTGCAATTCAGGAAGGTACGCTGAAACCGACCTTGTGCCCGGCGGTGATGAGTTCCTGCCAGGTCTGCGGGTCGATATCGATGCCGTCGACGCGCCGCTGTGCGCGTGCTGCGCGCTCCGGGTCGCCGGCGATCTGCACGCCGTCGGACCCTTCGGCCTGGGGGCCGCTGCGCAGCCAGTCCACGAAGGCCAGCGCCTCCTGGTCGAAGGCCGCCTGGGTGCCCAGGCGTGCCGGGTCGATCAGGATGGTCAGCATGCCGTTGACGACCGCCTTGACCGCGGGGTCGGTCGGCCGGTGCCAGGTGCCGCCGCCGGTCAGCGCGCCGCCGAGCAATTCGCAGGCCACTGCCATGCCGTAACCCTTGTATTCGCCGAAGGTCAGCAGCGCGCCCAGCAGGCCGTTGCTCTGGGGCACCACCACCACACCCGGGTCGGTGGTGGGGCGGCCGTGTTCGTCGATCAGCGTGCCGGGCGCCACCTGCAGGCCCTTGTTGTGCGCCACGCGCATCTTTCCCTGGGCCACGCGGCTGGTGGCAAAGTCCAGCACGAACGGGTCACGTCCGTGCAGCGGAATTCCGATGCAGCACGGGTTGGTGCCGAAACGGCCGTCGGCGCCGCCCCAGGGCGCGACGATCGGGCGCGACAACACGTTGACGAAATGCAGCGCGACCAGCCCCTGCGCGACCGCCATCTCGGCAAAGTGGCCGATGCGCCCGAGGTGGTGGGCATTGCCCAGGGTCATGATGCAGCTGCCGTGCGTGCGGGCGCGCTCCAGCGCCATCTGCATCGCCTGATCGCCGACCACCTGGCCATACCCGCGCTGGCCGTCGAGCGCCAGCATCGTGCCGATGTCCAGGCTGACCTTCGCCGCCGCATTGGGTTGCAGGCCGCCCTCGAGCACGGCGTCGACATACCGTGGCACCATGCCCACGCCATGCGAGTCGTGCCCGCTCAGGTTGGCCAGCACCAGGTTCGCCGCCACCGTGACGGCCTCGGCAACCGAGCTGCCACTGCCGCGCAGGATGCCGGCCACCACCTGCTCCAGTGCCGCTGCCGGCATGTTCATGGGTGCCATTGCGGCGCGCTCACATCACCGCGCCGAGTTGCCAGGGCACGAATTCGTTCTGCCCGTAACCGTGCAGCTCGCTCTTGCTCGGCGTGCCCGACGCCGTGGCCAGCACCAGGTCGAAGATGCGCTGGCCCATGGCTGCAATCGATGCGGTGCCGTCGACGATCTCGCCACAGTTGATGTCCATGTCGTCCTCCTGCTTGCGCCACAGGGCCGAGTTGGTGGCGATCTTCAGCGACGGTGACGGCGCGCAGCCGTACGCCGACCCGCGCCCGGTGGTGAAGCAGATCATGTTGGCGCCGCCGGCAACCTGGCCGGTGGCGCTCACCGGGTCGTAACCCGGTGTGTCCATGTAGACGAAGCCCCTGGTCGTCACCGGCTCGGCGTATTCCACCACCGCCTGCAGGTTGCTGGTGCCACCCTTGGCCAC
>JANMZX010000547.1:0-1737 GCA_031383745.1 Rhodoferax sp.
CCAGCAGCTCCAGCTGGCCTGGCGCGTACTGCCAGCGGTCGTCGCCGGTGCGGCCTTCGCCCAGCGCCGCGTATTTCACGCTCATCGGCTCCACGGTCTGGGCGATGAAGCGCTTGACGTGTTCGTACAGCGGCATGGCCCTGGTGGACATGCGCAGGTCATTGAGCGCGTCGCTGGGGTCAAGGCCGAACGACGACGAGGGATGGGTGGTTGCGGGCATGGTGGTTGGTGTCGGTGAGGGCTGGGCCTCACGGCGAGGGCCAACACCACAGTGTCGGACACCGCTCGCGCCGCCGCAATCCGCTTGGCGACAGCTGGGCAGCTCGTTGGCCCCGATCGCCCGGCCTTTGCCAGAGCCTGCTGTGGGGCGCAAGGGATCGCAATTTCCGGTCAGGTTGATCTTTCCCCCTTGAGGCATCCCGGGTTTCGGCCTTACCCTATGCGTTTGCGCCTGCCCATCCGGAGCTCCCATGACAAGTCCCATTCGACGCCTCGCCATCTGCACCGGCGGTGGTGATGCCCCCGGCCTCAATGCCGTGATCCGCGCCGTGGTGACCGCTGCGGCCAACCGTGGTTGGGAGAGCGTCGGCATCCGCGACGGTTTCGGCGGCATCCTCTCGCCCAACCATTACCCCGGCGGCGGCGTGGTGCGGCTGTCGCGTGAACAGGTGCGCGGCATTGCCCACCTGGGCGGCACGATCCTGGGGACCACCAACAAGGGCAATCCGTTCAGTTTCCCCGTGACACTGCCGGACGGCAGCACTGGCGCGGTCGACCGTTCTGGCGAGATCCTGGACTACTTCTCCCGTGAAGGCATCGATGCGCTGGTGTCCGTGGGTGGTGATGGTTCACTCACCATCGCCAACGAACTGCATCACCGGGGCCTGCGTGTGGTGGGTGTGCCGAAAACCATCGACAACGACCTGGACAAGACATTCACCACCTTCGGCTTCGACAGCGCGGTATCGTTCGCCACCGAATGCCTGGACCGGTTGCACAGCACGGCCGACAGCCACCACCGTGTGATGGTGGTGGAAGTCATGGGCCGGTATGCTGGCTGGATCGGGCTGCATGCCGGCATCGCGGGTGGTGCACACGCGATCCTGCTCCCCGAGATTGCGTTCGACATCGGCAAGGTGGCCGCCAAGGTGCGTCAGCGCGATACCGAGGGTCGCCTGCATTCCCTGGTGGTGGTGGCCGAGGGAGCGCTGCCGCGGGATGGGCACCGCGCGCTGGTGGCAGCGGCCGGGATCGGCCATGCCGAGCGGCTGGGGGGTGCCGGCGAGCACGTCGCCCACGAACTGGCGCAGCGTACCGGCAAGGACACCAGGCTGGTTGTGCTGGGCCACCTGCTGCGCGGTGGCAGCCCGACCGCGTTCGACCGCCTGGCCGCGCTGCGTTTCGGTACCGCGGCCGTGCGGGCGCTGGACGCCGGCCTGTCGGGGGTGATGGTGGCGCTGGCCGACCCGAACGTGGACTACGTCAGCCTGGAGGAGGTTGCCGGGCGGATGAAAGCCGTGCCGCTGGATTGCGACACGCTGCAGACCGGGCGCGACCTGGGCATCAGTTTCGGCGATTGAGGCCGCGGTTTGCAGTCCGCCAAGCCGGGTCGGCGCCGGCGATCACAGGTGACCGGGTGGAGGTTCTGCACCGGCAACAGCGTCACGCATCGCCGGGCTGTCCGGGAACGGTTCGCCACCCACTGGCGCCTGTGTCCGGGCGGCCTCGATCTCGGGC
>JANMZX010000562.1:0-5923 GCA_031383745.1 Rhodoferax sp.
CAACCAGTGCCACCACCCCCTTTCAAACGCTGTCCCGCAGTGGCGCAGTGTCCGGCAGTACACGACGTGACGCCACCAGCATGACCTTCAGCCAGCGGCAGGTGTCCGCCGGGTCGATGTCGGTGTCGGTGTCGGGTTCGAGGGTGCACGCCAGCGCAAACGCGCCACCCGCCCGGTATCGCTCGCGCCACCAGGCGCTGGAACCGTTCAACCCGTTGGGCACGCTCCGGCTACGCCCTGGATTCCTTGCGCCAACCGAACTGACCCAAGCCATCCAGCAGCGATGTCGACGAACCCACCGCCAATGCGCATCGGGTTGCGGGTCATTGGCCCGACGGCGCGGCCTTCGATCCGACCCAGTGCGCCATACCCACTGCGCCCGGAACCTGTGCGCATTTCGCGCCGGCTGCCGGTATCTGCGATGCCATGCAGCGCGCCGCGCGAGTGAGTGACACCCGCGCAGTTCTGCAGGGAACCTGACCTGTGCGTGGGCGCACCACCCACTTCACTTCACTTCTACCCATACGTTTCGAGTGCCCGGTGCTGCCAGATGGTGCTCGTGGCCGAACGCGATGTTTTGGCCGGAGAGGTTGATGCCACGGCCTGAGACTTGCGGCCGGCGCGCCGGATGATCCGGCGACGACCTGCATGGGTACTGTATGGAGGCGCGACCCGGAGTCGAACCGGGCTGATCGGATTTGCAATCCGGTGCATAACCGCTTTGCTATCGCGCCAGTATTCCCCAGACTTGCCGCCGCAGAGGTGTACTCCGAGGTCGACAAAAAAGGGAAGCCTGGGCTTCCCTTTGTGGAATTCTGGAGCGGGAAAAGAGTCTCGAACTCTCGACCTCAACCTTGGCAAGGTTGCGCTCTACCAACTGAGCTATTCCCGCGTATCCTGCAAAAATTATAACGCCATTTGAGGCAGTTTCCGGGGCGCGGGACGCACTTTTTCCGATTTCGTCCCACCCTCTCGTACTCAATGCTTGACCGATTCCACAGCACCGGCGCTCGATGGGTCAGTGACGACGGGCGCGACCACGGGGGCCGCGACCACGGCCTGTTCCTCTTCCGGTAGCGGCACTGGCATGCGCACCAGGGCGATCTCCAGTACCTTGTCGATCCAGCGAACCGGCACGATCTCCAGGCCGTTCTTCACATTTTCCGGGATGTCCTGCAGGTCCTTCGCATTCTCTTCGGGGATCAGCACCGTCTTGATACCGCCACGCAGCGCAGCCAGGAGTTTTTCCTTCAAGCCCCCGATCGCAGTCACCTCGCCGCGCAACGTGATCTCGCCCGTCATCGCCACGTCTCCGCGCACCGGAATTCCAGTCAGAGCCGACACAAATGCCGTGGTCATCGCTGCGCCCGCGCTCGGGCCATCTTTAGGGGTGGCACCGTCAGGCACATGGATGTGGATATCCTTCTTCTCGAACACCTCGTCCCTGATCCCCAGACGCGCCGAACGGCTGCGAACCACCGTCCGCGCCGCCTCGACCGACTCCTTCATGACGTCGCCGAGCGACCCGGTGCGGGTGATGACGCCCTTGCCGGGCATCAGCGCGGCCTCAATGGTCAGCAGGTCGCCGCCCACCTCCGTCCAGGCCAGACCGACCACCTGCCCGACCTGATTCTGCTCTTCGGCCCGCCCGTAGGTGTACTTGCGAACGCCCAGGAAATCGTTGAGGTTGTCCTCCGATACGAGCACCTGCGCCACCATCTTCTTCAGTTGAAGACCCTTGACCACCTTGCGGCAGATCTTCGACAACTCGCGTTCCAGCGAACGCACACCGGCCTCGCGCGTGTAGTAGCGCACGATGTCGCGCACCGCACCCTCGGTGATACTCAACTCGGCCTCTTTCACGCCGTTGTTCTTGAGTTGCTTGGGCAACAGATACTTGATCGCGATGTTCGTCTTCTCGTCCTCCGTGTAGCCCGACAAGCGGATGACTTCCATCCGGTCGAGCAGCGCTGGCGGAATGTTCATCGAGTTGGACGTCGCGACGAACATCACGTCGCTCAGGTCGAAATCGACCTCGACATAGTGGTCGCCGAATTTGTGGTTCTGCTCCGGATCCAGCACTTCGAGCAACGCACTCGACGGATCGCCGCGGAAATCGGTCCCCAGCTTGTCGATTTCGTCGAGCAGGAACAGCGGGTTGCGGGTGCCGACCTTGGACAGGCTCTGCAGCACCTTGCCGGGCATGGCACCGATATAGGTGCGGCGGTGCCCGCGGATCTCGGCCTCATCCCGCATACCGCCCAGTGCCACACGCACGTACTTGCGCCCGGTCGCCTTGGCGATCGATTGTCCCAGCGAGGTCTTGCCCACGCCCGGTGGGCCCACGAGGCAAAGAATTGGGGCCTTGACCTTGTCTACGCGTTGCTGGACAGCGAGGTACTCCAGGATGCGGTCCTTGACCTTGTCGAGCCCGAAATGGTCTTCGTTCAGTACGTTCTCGGCATTGCCGAGGTCATGCTTGATCTTGGTCTTGGCCGCCCACGGCAAACCGGCCAGCACGTCGATGTAGTTGCGCACCACCGCCGCCTCGGCGGACATCGGCGACATCAGCTTGAGCTTCTTGAGTTCGCCCTCGGCCTTCTTCAAGGCATCCTTGGGCATTTTTGCCGCCTTGATCTTCTTCTCGATCTCGTCGATGTCGGCACCGTCTTCGCCCTCGCCGAGTTCCTTCTGGATCGCCTTGACCTGCTCGTTGAGGTAGAAGTCGCGCTGGTTTTTCTCCATCTGGCGCTTGACGCGGCCCCGGATCTTCTTGTCGACGTTGAGGATGTCGACCTCCCGCTCGATCTGCTCGAACAGGTTCTCCAGGCGCTCCTTCACGCCCGCGAGACTCAGGACGGCCTGCTTGTTGTCCAGTTTCAGCGGCAGGTGGGCGGCGATGGTGTCGGCGAGGCGGCCGGCGTCGTCGATGCTGGAGATCGATGTCAGGATCTCGGGCGGGATCTTCTTGTTGAGCTTGACGTACTGGTCGAACTGCTGCATGACCGCGCGGCGCAAGGCCTCGATCTCGCTGGCCTTGCCGTGTCGGGCCGCCATGCCTTCGCCGACCGGCTCGACCGGGGTCACGTTGGCGGTGAAGAAGGCCTCGCCCTCTTCGATCTTGTTCACCAGCGCCCGCTGATGGCCCTCCACCAGCACCTTGACCGTGCCATCGGGCAGCTTCAGCATTTGCAGGATCGTGGACACGCAGCCCACATCGAACATGTCAGACACGAGCGGATCGTCCTTGGCGGCCGCTTTTTGCGCGACCAGCATGATGCGCCGCTCCGATTCCATCGCGGCCTCGAGTGCCTTGATGCTCTTGGGCCTGCCGACGAACAGCGGAATGACCATGTGCGGAAATACCACCACATCTCGCAAGGGAAGCAGTGGCAAGTCCAGTGGGGTGGCGGGAAGAAGTGTGGAACCAGACATAGGAAACCCTTTTCGTTACCAACTCAAGATGGATGGCATGGCGGGAATTTCAACCCGTCCCTGGATTATCGACGGCGCAAAGGAGGAGTCGCCGCGAATAGGAACGCTTTTGACCGCCAGTTGTACCGGCGCAATGCAAACCGATCAGGCCTTTTTCGCCAGTTCCCGGTAGACCAGCAGCGGCCTCTTGTTTTCTTCGATGGTGGATTCGTCCACCACGACCTTGTCCACGTTCGCGGCATTGGGCAGCTCGAACATGGTGTCGATCAACGACTGCTCCAGGATCGAACGCAGGCCGCGCGCGCCGGTCTTTCGGGCCAGCGCCTTTCTGGCAATCGCCTTGAGCGCCGACGGCCGGATCTCGAGGTCGACACCTTCCATGGAAAAAAGCTTGGCGTATTGCTTGACGAGCGCATTCTTGGGCTCGACAAGGATCTGCACCAGCGCGTCTTCGCTCAACTCGGCCAGCGTCGCAACCACTGGCATGCGGCCGACCAACTCGGGGATCAGGCCGAACTTGATGAGGTCTTCCGGCTCGACATCCTTGAACACTTCGGTCAGGCTGCGTTGCGCCTTGCTCTTCACCGCGGCCCCGAAACCGATGCCCGAGGATTCGGTCCGGTTGTCGATGACCTTCTCGAGGCCGGAAAACGCCCCACCGCAGATGAAAAGGATATTGGTGGTATCGATCTGGACGAAATCCTGGTTGGGATGCTTGCGGCCACCCTGGGGCGGCACACTGGCCATCGTGCCTTCGATGAGCTTGAGCAGGGCCTGTTGCACGCCTTCACCCGACACATCGCGTGTGATGGACGGGTTGTCCGACTTGCGGGAGATCTTGTCGATCTCGTCGATGTAGACGATGCCGCGCTGCGCACGATCCACCTCGTAGTTGCAGCTCTGAAGCAACTTCAACACGATGTTTTCCACGTCCTCGCCGACGTAACCCGCCTCCGTCAGGGTGGTGGCATCTGCCATCACGAACGGAACGTCGAGCATGCGCGCCAGGGTCTGCGCCAGCAGGGTCTTGCCAGAGCCGGTGGGGCCGATCAGCAGAATGTTGCTCTTGGCCAGTTCGACGTCGTCCTTCTTGGCCTTTTCCTTGTGGCGCAGTCGCTTGTAGTGGTTGTAGACCGCCACTGCCAGGGTGCGCTTGGCCGGCTCCTGGCCGATCACGTAATTGTCGAGGTTGGCCTTGATCTCGGCGGGGGTCGGCAGCTCGCCGCGCGCGTCCTTGGACACGGTGCTCGCGGGCAGTTCGTCACGGATGATCTCGTTGCAGAGCTCGATGCACTCATCGCAGACGAAAACCGACGGACCCGCGATCAGTTTCTTCACCTCGTGCTGGCTCTTGCCACAGAAAGAGCAGTACAGAGTCTTCTCGCCGGACGCGCCTTTTTTCTCGGCCATGAAATCGATGCCTTTAACGAAGTTACGCCATGATACCGAAATGCACCAGCCGCGACAGCGGCCCGGCGGCTTCCGAACTGCCGCCGGACGCCACAGAACGATGCGCCGTCACGCCCGCTTGGCGATCACCTGATCGATCACGCCGTACTCCTTGGCCTCTTCGGCGGACATGTAATAGTCGCGCTCCGTGTCACGCTCGATGCGCTCCAGCGGCTGCCCTGTGCATGCGGCAAGGATCTTATTGAGCTGTTCGCGCGTCTTGATGATTTCACGCGCCTGGATCTCGATCTCGGTCGCCTGGCCCTGGCTGCCGCCGGACGGCTGGTGAATCATGATCTTGGAATTGGGCAGGGAAAACCGCTTGCCCTTGGCGCCCGCAGCCATCAGGAAGGCCCCCATGCTGGCGGCAAAACCGGTGCACAGCGTCGACACATCCGGCTTGATGAAGTTCATGGTGTCGAAAATCGCCATGCCAGCCGACACTGATCCGCCCGGGGAGTTGATGTAGAAGGAGATGTCCTTGTCGGGGTTCTCGCTCTCAAGGAACAGCAACTGGGCCACCACCAGGTTGGCCGTCTGGTCATTCACCGGGCCCACCAGGAAGATCACCCGCTCCTTGAGCAAGCGCGAGTAGATGTCGTATGAGCGCTCACCGCGACCGGATTGCTCGATGACCATGGGCACCATGCCCAGCCCCTGCGTTTCATAGGCACTGTTCTTGAAATTCATGCTGGTTCCCAACTGTTTGAACGCGACGCCCCGTGCGCCGCTCCCCTGCAAATGCGGCCGCAAATCCGAACTGCAAGCCGTGCCTGCAAAGCATAACTGTAGCCCCGTCGGTCAACTCTGCGCCATCAGTTCGTCGAAGTCCACCACCTTCGGCGTTACCTTGACCTGGCCCAGCACGTATTCCGTGACATTGTTCTCGATCACGATCGATTCCACTTCGGCAATGCGCTTGTTGTCGCCGTAGTACCAGCGCACCACGTCCGACGGCTTTTCGTAGCTGGCCGCCAGTTCGTCGATGTGCGCCTTGATCTGGTCCGGCCGGGCGTGCAGGCTGTTGGCCCGCACGAGT
>JANMZX010000576.1:0-16154 GCA_031383745.1 Rhodoferax sp.
CTCGTGCGGCTTGACCCTATAACTTTGATAAGAATCAATGTTGTTATGCCAAGTGACGCAGTCATTATATTTTCGGTAATCCGAAAGCTGATTAACTCTATGAATTCGTTGCCCTGACCTCGTCAGGGCGGCAAAAAGTTATGCCTGACGACCATAGCGAGGTGGTACCACTCCTTCCCATCCCGAACAGGACAGTGAAACGCTTCAGCGCCGATGATAGTGCGGATTCCCGTGTGAAAGTAGGACATTGTCAGGCTATTATTGCAAAACGCCCAGTCGATTGACTGGGCGTTTTTTTTCGTGCGCTTGGCGTGGGAGCATGATTGTAGGTGCAAGGTTGGTGTCCAAGCATGCCGACCTCGACACAAAATCGCAAGCGTCCGGGTCCGCTACCCTTGAATTAGGGCGGCGAGGAACGGATGCTACTCTCCACTTTGTTTTTGGTGGACGCATGAAAACCATGCGCTCGTCACCCTTGGAACTCGGGCGCACCGGCCGCCAGCATTGCAGGAAATTAAGGGTCGAACGCGTTGTCCAAATGCCGGGAACTCGGCGTATCGGTAACCCGTGTCGCGGTGGCGAATGCCATCCATGCCCACGCTGGGCGCTTGCTTCCTTGAGGAGCCGGCAACTCGATGGGGCGAACTTTTTACCAAGTCGGCGTGCAATGGCATCCAGTCTGCAGCGCGCCTTATATGGGCGACGGCCGGTAGTTCACGGCAAGCCAATGTCAATTCACCAGTTCGAACAGTTGTGCAAGTCTCTGTTGGCAAACAGGGAACTCCTCGTCAAACAACATGTCGATCATTTCTATCTCACGATCTCTGATCGATGACATGAACTGCGCCGAATGCCCTCCCGTTTTGCTCATGGACGCGAAAGTGTCAAAGCCGTACTCCAGGAAGTGTTGCAGTGCACCGAAACCAGCTGCATTCGCTGGCGCACGCATCATCCGTAGGATGAGTCGGAGACCACGGGTATTGGTAAGCCGAATCAGATCCTGGCCCAGTGTCAATACCATGCGAAGTTGGCGCATACGATCCTCACGCCTGCCGACCTTTCGCCATGCATGGACGTAATTGGCAGATGCCTGTCGGGCAGATTTGGGAAAGATTGAAAAGTCGATGGATGTCGCGGCCATGTGGTAATCCAGTTCCTCGCTCAAGACATGTAAGCGTGCCAACGTCACTGCTGTATCGACCGCGGCGCCTGGCAACATCCGCTCCAGAGCGCCTGCAACTTTGAAAAACTGCGCGTCTCTGCTGGCGAAGTCTCGTTCACCATAGAGTTCTTCGAGAAAGAAGCTTGTTGCGGGCGCAAAGCGGACATCAGTCGTCAAATCTGCGTAAGTGCCTCTAAAACGCAGCGCCTGTAGATGTTTGAGCCGTGCGACGGACTGCCCCAGTTCGGCCGACGATCGCCCGCTGTCGCGCAGTGACTCCACCTTTGCGAGGGCATCCCGAATTTTTTCAGCCTGATTCATAGTCTGGGACGCTCCGCCTATGGCAGACCGCATGTGACAACTCGGTCGGTCAACGCAGGGCGATGGAGAATTATTGGCGATTGGCCGTTCGACTGACGTTGCTCTGCGCGATCCCCAAACAATAGATCGCGAATATTACCCAGTGCTATTGATCGGAATCAATTGGTTCCGTCGCCGCCTGCCAAGTTGCAATTCCCCCACTGGTGTATGCAGGCAGGCGCTGCTGCCAAAGCGCGCGGTCATGATGTCGGGTGAGCGCACCGGAAACCCAAGTGAGCAAACCAGAACATGGACTGTACAGCTGCCCAAGCCCACAATCGCCTCGTCGATCCTTCGAAATTGGGCCCCAACCTCTATTTGATGCAACCAGAGCGCGCCGATTTCCTAGGGCAACCTAGGGAAAACCCGTATATTGTCGGCATGAGTGATTCCAAGACCACGCCAAAGCAACCCGATGCCACTTCGACACCGTCCTCGGGAAGCGTGCGATTGGCGGCCGTTCCCGATGCCCGCGTCCCGGTTGTTGTGCCGATCCGCTCCCTTGGCCGCAACCACCGCAGTCGGATCGCCTCGCACCTGTTGAGTCTTAGCGCGCAGGACCGCTACTTGCGCTTCGGCTACTCCGCCAGCGACGAACATATCCAGCGTTATGTCGATGGGCTGGATATGGAGCGTGATGAGGTCTTCGGAATCTACAACCGAAAACTGGAACTCATTGCGATGGCCCATCTCGCATATCCCGCCGAATTGTCGCCCCAAGCCTTGGTGGAATTCGGCGTATCGGTGCTCCCGTCAGCGCGCGGCCGTGGCTACGGTGCCCGCCTGTTCGACAGGGCATGCATGCATGCACGTAACGATGGCATCAGCCAGATGCTCATCCACGCATTGTCCGAAAATACGCCCATGCTGAAAATCGCCCGCGCTGCCGGTGCCGTGGTGACCCGCGACGGCTCGGAGTCCGAGGCCCATCTGCGGCTTCCCCAGCCCACGCTCGACACACGCATCACGGAAATAGTGCACGAACAGCTGGCCCAGGTCGATTACCACATGAAAGAGCGCGCACACCACTTCCGCGCGGTGTTGGCAACGTTGCAACCCCGGCGGGAAACCACGGACGCGCCGACGTCGTCCTGCAACGACTGAATTGATGGCGTCCGGCGTCGCGAGGCTTGCTTTTCGCTGGCACCATCCGCTATCCTAGGCGCTGCGCAACAACGGTGTCTTCAGCCCTTCCTCTTTGTGTCCGATACCCAACCAGCGCGATTGTCCGAAAAGGACGACAAGCGCACTTTCCTGCAAAAGCTTGCGGAATTCATCCACCCAGGACCGGATTCCACGGCGGAATTGATCGAAACGCTCGCCGAGGCCGAGGACAACAACGTCATCGGTGCCGAATCCAGGTTCATGCTTGAAGGCGTCCTGCGCATGGCGGAAATGTCCGCTGGCGACGTTATGGTGCCCGCCACCCGGATGGACCTGGTGGACATAGACGCCCCCGGCGACGAATTGCTCCGAGTGGTGATCGACACCGCTCACTCGCGCTTCCCGGTGTTCGAGGGTGAGCGTGAGAACATCATCGGCATCTTGCTGGCCAAGGATCTTCTGAAGCTCCAGCGTGCGCCCGAGCTCCATATCCGGGCATTGCTGCGCCCTGCGGTGTTCATCCCCGAGAGCAAGGGGCTGAATGATCTGCTGCGCGAGTTTCGTGGCAACCGCAACCATCTTGCGATCGTGATCGACGAATTTGGCCGTGTGGCGGGCCTGATCACCATTGAAGATGTGCTCGAGCAGATCGTCGGCGAGATCGAAGACGAGTTTGACATCGCGGAAGACGAAGGCGATATTTTTGGTCTTGCCGACCGCACCTACCGCGTCAATGGGGATACCGCCATCGAGCGTGTCGAAACTGCGTTTGGCGTCAAGATCATCGAGTCCGATCAGGATGGGGTATTCGACACCATCGGGGGCCTTATCGCCCACGAAATGGGCCATGTACCCAAGCGCGGAGAGCAATACAGCCGGGCCGGACTCAATTTCGTGGTGCTCCATACGAAGGGCGGTGCCGTGAAGTGGTTCAAGGTAGCGCCGCTGGCGCCCTGACCTTTGCCGTTGCGTGCTTCCCTTAGTCTGGTCTTTATCGCCGGACTGTTGCAAGCGGCGTCGATCACCACGCCGTGGGACGGCGCGTCGGCCGGTTGGTTGCAGCTGCTATCGATGGGCGTGCTGGTCTGGCAAATAGGCCGTGTCAATGGTCCTCGACACGCTGGCTGGCTTGGTTGGACCTTTGCCACCGCCTGGCTGTCCGGAACCTTCTGGTGGTTGTTTGTGGCGATGCACACCTATGGCGGTCTAGCCGCATGGCTTACGGTCGTGGCCGTGCTGGCTCTGGCTGGCCTTCTGGCCCTGTACTACGCCGCAGCGTGTATGGCATTCGCCGCGTGGGCACCGGGAAATCCTGTTGGTGCAGCGGCGTTGTTTGCCGCCGTGTGGATGTTGGCCGAACTCGCTCGGGGTGTCTGGTTCACCGGTTTTGGCTGGGGCGCGGTGGGCTACGCCCATATCGACGGGTTGGCGCGTGCGGCGCGTTTCATTGGCGCCTATGGCATTGCGGCCCTGGTGGCCTGGATTGCGTTTCTCGGCGCCGCCGGGCTGCGGCACTTCCGGCATCCGGCTGGCTACGCGTCATGGCTACTGGCAGGTGTCACGGCCGCGTTGATGGCCTGGTCGCCGGGCAACTTCACGGTCTCCAGCGGTTTCCTGCGGGTAGGCCTGTTGCAAGGCAACATCGCACAGGACGAGAAATTCCAGGCTGGCAGCGGCGTCGCAGATGCCTTGCGCTGGTATGGAGACGAACTCGGTCGCGCGGGTGCAGATCTCGTGGTGGCACCCGAAACGGCCATTCCGCTGCTGCCACAACAACTCCCCGACGGCTACTGGGCCGGGCTGCAGCAACGGTTCGACACGGGTTCACGTGCGGCCCTGCTCGGTATCCCGCTGGGCAGTTTGTCGGCGGGGTATACGAATTCCGTGGTCGCGCTCACAGGCTCGGCCCATCGCGTCGGCGACATCGGCCTGTATCGCTACGACAAACACCACCTCGTCCCGTTCGGAGAATTCATCCCGCCGCTGTTCCGATGGTTCACCGAGCTGATGGCGATTCCCCTGGGGGATTTCAACCGCGGCGCCGTCGGGCAACCGTCGTTCCAGTGGCAGGGACAGCGGCTGGCGCCCAATATCTGTTACGAGGACTTGTTCGGCGAGGAGCTCGGCGCCCGGTTCCTTGACCCAGCAGTTGCGCCGACGATTTTTGTCAATGTGAGCAACATTGCCTGGTTCGGAGACACATCCGCCGTCGGCCAACACCGCAACATCTCGCGGATGCGTGCACTGGAATTCGATCGCCCGTTCATCCGTGCCACGAATACCGGTGACACCGTCATCATCGACCACACCGGGCGGGTGACGCATGCGCTGCCCCGGCATACCAGGGGCATCCTGGTGGGCGATGTCGAAGGCCGCTCTGGTACAACGCCTTTCGCCTGGTGGGTTTCCCGCTGGGGCCTGGCGCCCTATTGGCTGTCCGGGGTGTTCGTCGTCCTGGTTTGTGTTGTGGTGCACAGGCGTGGTCGGCCAGGTGGCCTGAGCGCGCGCGCTTGACGCCGGGAGCGCGGTGAAGACCCGTAAAATCAGGTGCCAACCGGAAGCCAGCGCACAAGGCTGACCACGGGGCACATGCTTTCGTTTCCGTCATCCTATGCCAACCGCAGCCATATCGACCCAGCGGCAGGTGTCCATGACTCCCAGTGAGAACCCATGCTGACTTTTCAACAGATCATCCTCACGCTGCAATCGTATTGGGATGCCCAGGGCTGCGTCTTGCTGCAGCCCTACGACATGGAAGTCGGCGCCGGCACATCCCACACCGCCACATTTCTGCGCGCCATCGGCCCCGAACCCTGGAAGGCGGCGTATGTGCAGCCGAGCCGGCGGCCAAAGGACGGGCGTTACGGCGACAACCCCAACCGGCTGCAGCACTATTACCAGTATCAGGTGGTGATGAAGCCGGCGCCGGCCAACATCCTGGAGTTGTACCTCGGCTCACTGCGGGCACTGGGGCTGGATCTGAAGCGCAATGACATCCGGTTCGTGGAGGACGACTGGGAAAACCCGACGCTGGGCGCGTGGGGATTGGGCTGGGAGGTGTGGCTCAACGGGATGGAGGTCACGCAGTTCACCTACTTCCAGCAGGTCGGCGGCATCGACTGTCGGCCGGTCACTGGCGAAATCACCTATGGGCTCGAACGCCTGGCGATGTACCTGCAGGACGTCGACAACGTCTACAAACTGCAATGGACCGACGGCATGAGCTACGGCGACGTCTACCTGCAGAACGAAAAAGAACAGTCCGCCTACAACTTCGAACTCAGCGATGTCGATTTCCTGTTCTCGGCCTTCGCCGCGCATGAAAAACAGGCCACGCACCTGGTGGACCTCCAATACGCCCTCCCGGCCTACGAGCAAGTGCTGAAGGCGGCGCACAGTTTCAACCTGCTGGATGCGCGTGGTGCCATCAGCGTGACAGAACGCGCGGCCTACATGGGGCGCATCCGCAATCTCGCCCGGGCCGTGGCCCAAAGCTACTTCGAGAGCCGCGAGCGGCTCGGATTCCCGCTGGCGCCCCGTGCGTGGGTGGAACAAATGCCGAAACATGCGGCTTGAACATCCGCTTGTCTTCTGCCCGCTGCAGCGCACGCAACCCATTGAACGATATGAACAACCTTCTTGTTGAGATGCTGGTGGAGGAATTGCCGCCCAAGGCGCTGGAAAACCTGGGCGAGGCATTTGGCCGTGCGCTGCTGCGCAAGCTGGCCGAACAGGGACTCGTGGCCGGCGCGGGCGACTGCACGGTGTTTGCGTCGCCCCGGCGCCTTGCGGTCCATGTGCGCGGAGTGGCGCAATGCGCCGCCGACAAGGCCCAGTCGCAGAAACTGATGCCTGTCAGCGTCGGTCTGGATGCCTCGGGCAAGGCCACGCCGGCGCTGCAGAAGAAGCTGCAGGCGCTTGGCGCCCACGGGGTGATGGTCGCGGACCTGCGCCGCGCAATGGACGGGAAATCCGAAGCGCTGTTCCTGGACAGCACGGTGCAGGGAGCCACCCTGGCAGAGGGCTTGCAACTCGCCTTGCTGGACGCCATAGCCCGATTGCCGATCCCCAAGGTGATGACCTACCAGTTGGAGTCCGATTGCGAGTTGCCGGGCTGGAGCAGTGTGAGTTTCGTGCGCCCTGCCCATGGACTTGTCGCCCTGCACGGCAACGACGTCGTGCCCGTGCAGGCGCTGGGGCTCACGTCCGGGCGCAATACCCTGGGCCACCGCTTCGAGGCCCCGGTGGCGCCGGTCGTGTTTGCCCATGCCGATGACTACGCGGCCACCCTGCTGCGCGACGGTGCGGTCATCGCCGGGTTTTCCGATCGACGTGCAGAAATCGCGCGTCAGATCGCGGCGGCCTGCGAGCGCATTGGCGGCGGCGTACAAGTGGTGCACGACGCCGCATTGCTGGATGAAGTCACCGCCCTCGTCGAGCGCCCGAACGTGCTGGTCTGCGCGTTCGACGCGGAGTTCCTGGAGGTCCCCCAGGAGTGCCTGATCCTCACGATGAAGGCCAACCAGAAATACTTCCCGCTGCTGGATGCGGCTGGCCGCTTGACGAACCGCTTCCTGGTCGTCAGCAACATCTCGCCGGACGATGCCAGTGCCGTCACCGGTGGCAACGAACGTGTTGTGCGCCCGCGATTGGCGGACGCCAAGTTCTTCTACGACCAGGACCGGCGCATGGCGCTGGGTGCGCGGGTCGCCGGGCTGGACAAGGTGGTTTACCACAACCGTTTGGGCAGCCAGGGCCAACGCATGCAGCGTGTGCGCGCGATCGCGACGGCGATCGCACGTCAGTTGGGCGACGCCGGACTGCTGGAAGTCGCAGATGCGGCAGCGATGCTGGCCAAGTGTGATCTCCTGACCGACATGGTGGGCGAGTTTCCCGAACTGCAGGGCATCATGGGAGCCTACTATGCGCGCCATGATGGATTGACCGACGAGATCGCCTGCGCGATCGAGGACCATTACCGACCGCGATTTGCTGGCGACGCCTTGCCCCGCCATCTGTCGGGCATCGTGGTCGCACTGGCCGACAAGCTCGAGACGCTGGCCGGCATGTTCGGCATCGGCAACCTGCCCACGGGCGACAAGGATCCTTTCGCGTTGCGCCGCCACGGACTGGGGGTGGCACGCATGCTGGTCGAGCGGGCGCTCCCGATTTCGCACCATGTCCTGACGCGCATCGCCGTCGCGGCATTTCCGGCCGGTCTGCTGCAGGACCCGGCAGACGCACTCGATGAGTTTTTGGTCGACCGGCTCAAGGGTTATCTGAGAGACGGCGGATTCTCGGCCGCCGAGGTGGACGCTGCCATCCATGCGCGCAAGATGACCGAGTGGGCCAGCGTCCCCAAGCGGCTGGCGGCGGTTCGCGCTTTTGCCGGTCTGCCCGAGGCGCCGGCACTGGCTGCCGCCAACAAGCGGATCGGCAACATTCTGAAGAAGGCGCAGGAGGTCGATCCGCATGTCAGCGAAATCCTGCTGCAGGTGCCGGCCGAGATCGCGCTGTACGCGGCGATGCAGGACGTGGTGCCCAGGGCCGACGCGCAATTCGAGGCTGGCGATTACGCGGCCTCGCTGCAAAGCCTGGCCGCATTGCGCGCGCCGGTCGATGCGTTTTTCGAAGGTGTCATGGTCAACGCCCAGGAACTGGACCTGCGGCTCAACCGGCAGGGCCTGCTGCAAAGCCTGCACAACGCCATGAACCGCGTGGCAGACCTGTCCCGGCTGGCCAGCTGAATCGGGTGCCCATGAAACTCGTCATCCTGGACCGCGACGGAACCATCAACGAGGAAAGCGCCGCGTTTGTGGACTCGCCCGACGCCTGGCGGCCCTTGCCGGGCGCGCTCGATGCGATCGCACGGCTCAACCATGCGGGCTGGCATGTCGTGGTGGCGTCGAACCAGTCCGGCCTGGGTCGCGGGCTGCACGAGGTGGCGATGCTTAACGCCATCCAGGCCAAGATGCACAAGTCGCTGGCGGCTGTCGGCGGGCGCCTGGATGCGATCTTCTACTGCCCGCATTCACCCGACGAGGCCTGCCATTGCCGCAAGCCCGAGCCTGGCCTGTTCGAGCAGATCGGCGAGCGATTTGCGGTCGAACTGCAAGGCGTGCCCGCTGTCGGCGATTCGGTGGAGGACCTGGTGGCCGGTGTAGCCGCCGGATGCGAACCGCACCTGGTCCTGACCGGGCAGGGTGCAGCCTATCGCGGGCGCGATCTGCCGCCGGAGTTCCCGCCGGGCACCCGGGTTCACGCAGACCTTGCCGCGTTCGCCGCGTTCCTGATCGACAGGAGCAACCCCGCCAAGGCCAGCGCGGCGGCATGAAGCCTGCCTATATCGCGTCGTTTCTGCGGTCCGCCGTGCACATGGCGTGGATGCTCGTCACCGTCGTGCCATGGGGCATCATCATGGTGCTGTCCTCACTGCGCGTGCGTGGCACCCCCCTGTGGTGGATGGCGGTGCGCTGGCTGGGGTGGGTCATCGACGGCGCGCGGGTCATTCTCGGGATCCAGGTCCGGGTCAGCGGCATGGAGAACCTGCCCATTGGCGTGACCAGTCCGGCAATTCTCCTGGTCAAGCACCAGTCCACTCTGGAGACCTTTTTGTTGCCCACGCTGATGCCGCATCCGCTGGCCTATGTGTTCAAGAAGGAGTTGCTCTACGTGCCTTTTTTCGGATGGGCGATGGGACGTCTGGACATGATCCACATCGACCGCCGCCAGCGCGCGCAGGCTTTCAACAAGGTCGTAGCGCAGGGCAAGGAACTGCTCGCACAGGGCATCTGGATCATCATGTTTCCCGAGGGAACACGCATCCCGCGGGGTCGCAAAGGGGTCTACAAGTCCGGCGGTACACGCCTGGCCATCGAAACCGGTGCGCCGGTGATCCCGATCGCGGTCGCGTCGGCAAAATGCTGGCCGCGCCGGGCCTTTGTCAAATACCCGGGATGCGTCGACGTGTCCATCGGGCGGCCGATTCCGAGCCAGGGCCGCGGTGCCGACGAGTTGATGCGCGAGGTCGAGGCCTGGATCGAGGCTGAAATGCACCGGCTCGACCCGGAAGCCTACCGGTAGACGGGATTGGCATGCGCAACCTGGTGCAGCTGACGCTGGACTTCTTCGCGGCGGGGGAGCCCGCACCGGCGTTGCTCCCAGAACGCGAGAGCCCGCCCCCGCCTGCCGGCCCGGCACCGGTTGCGTTCCGCCATCCGCGTGCCAACCGGGAGGTGCGTCTGGCCCATGCAGTGGTTGCATATGAATTCAAGCGCGGCAAGCGGCGCACGATCGGATTTTCCGTGGGTCCGGAAGGGCTGGTGGTGTCGGCGCCGCGCTGGGTCGGCCTGGCAGAAGTCCAGGCCGCGCTGCTCGACAAGGCGCCGTGGATCATCCGCAAGTTGGACGAGGCGCGACTTCGCCAGGACCGCCTGCTCGCCACACGCATCGAATGGAAGGACGGCGCCGAGATCCCGTTCCTGGGCCAGCCGCTGCGCCTGGTGCTGGACCCGTCACACGCCTACGGCACAGGCAGTGCGGCCCTGCATGTGGGTACCGACCCTGCCACCGGACTGCCGCAACACAGCCTGCACCTGGGTCTTGCGCATCTGGCCAGCGACGCCCAGATCCGGGACGCGGTGCAGGCCTGGCTGATGCGCCAGGCGCATCGTGTCTTCACCGAGCGCCTGGACCACTTCGCCCCCCGCCTGCAGGTCGAATGGCGCAAGCTGGCACTGAGCAGCGCGGGCACCCGCTGGGGCAGCGCCCGATCCGACGGGTCGATCCGGCTGCACTGGCGCTTGGTGCATTTCCAGATGCGTGTGATCGACTATGTGGTGGCGCACGAACTCAGCCATTTGCGCGTTATGGACCATGGCCCCCGCTTCTGGGATACGGTGCGGTCGGTGGTTCCCGACTATGCGGAACTGCGTGGCTGCCTCAAGGAGGAGTCGGTTCCGCAATGGCTGTGACACGCGTGGCCCTGAAGCGGTAGACCCCGTCGTCGTCCAGGGTGCGGTGCACCTTGCCATCGAACCACAAGGCATGCAGGTGCGCAATCGACTCACCCATGGCAAAGGTCGTCTGGTGCAGGTCGAGTGCGCGTCGGAACAGCACCGGCACCATGTCGGCCGCGCTGCACGCGTCGGTGCTGCAGGCTGCCAGGACTTCGGCAAGTCGGTCGCGGTGGTGCGCATGCAGTTGCCCGATCCGCACATGCAGGCCGGTGAAGGGCTTGCCATGCGACGGTAGCGTCAGGGTGTCTTCGGGCAAGCCCCTGAATCTGTCGATCGAATCGAGAAACTGCCGCAGCGCGTTGGATTCGGGCTCGACCTCGTAGACGCTGACATTGGTTGAAATCCGAGGCAGCATCATGTCGCCGCCGATCAGCAGGCCGAGTTCGGCGCAATGCAGCGCGATGTGTTCCGGTGCGTGGCCATAGCCGCTGATGCATGTCCACTGTCTGGCACCGATGCGCAGCACATCGCCGTCGGACATCCGGCGGTATTGCGCGGGCACGGCTGGCACCAGCTTGGGGAAATAGGTGACACGGGCCTTGATCTGTGTCATCGATTCCGGGTCGTTGAGCCCATGGGACGCCAGGAAATGCGCCGCGCCGTCGCCGCCGAACGCGGTCGGCCCCAAGGCACCGAGGCGCGCCACGTGGTAGTCAGTGGCGCTCATCCACAGCCGCACGTTCCAGCGCTCGCACAGCCAGTAGGCCAGGCCTACGTGGTCCGGGTGCATGTGCGTCACGATCACCCGCAGGATCGGCAATCCCTGGAGCTGGGTCGCGAACACCTGTTCCCATTGCGCCTTCGATTCATCCCTGGATACGCAGCAATCGACAACACTCCAGCCGGGGCGGCCGTCGATCTCGTCGCGCAGCAGCCACAGGTTGATGTGGTTCAGGGCGAATGGCAGGTCCATGCGGATCCAGCGCACGCCCGGTGCCACCTCCAGGCTGCTGCCGGGTTCAGGCAGGGCATCACCCATCGGGTAGTGCAACTGGCTCTCGAGCTCGTTCATGGTGGATGCCTGCAGTTTGACGTTTACGTCAACGTCAGATGTAATCGGGCATTGTAGGAAGGCGCAGGGCACGGACCTGTCGCCTCGGTTCGATCCCCCCAATGGCCACCACACACGCATGACCCAACCCGCCCAGTTCACCATCAGCGACCTTGCCAGGGAGTTCGACCTGACCACGCGGGCGATCCGCTTCTACGAGGACATGGGTCTGCTGCAACCGCAGCGGACCGGCCCGGGCGGACGCAGCCGCGTCTACAGCGCCCGCGACCGCACACGCCTCAAACTCACGCTGCGCGCCAAGCGCCTGGGCCTGTCGCTGACGGAGGCGCGCGACATCATCGACATGTACGACAGCCCGCGCGACACCGGAGCCCAGTTGAAGAAATTCCTGTTGGTGCTCGCAGCCCACCGCAAGGCGCTGGAGGAGCAGATGGCGGATCTGGTGGCCAATCTCGACGAGGTCAAGACCCATGAGCGGGAAGCCCGCGCGCTGCTGGCGAAAGCGGACAGGGCATCGCCGCGGGATTGAGGCCGGCCCTGTTCCGGATGACTTTGGCGGCGAGATCGCGCATAATTGACGTTTACGTAAACGTCAACCAACCTGGGGTATCGGCATGACAACGGACACCACCCATCCAGGCCATGAACACCCGGCCCTGTACCAGCGCGTGCGGGACAGTTTCCAGCGCCAGGGCATGATGGTCCACCTCGGTGCGCGCCTGGTCCGCGTGGCCCCCGGCCTGTGCGAGGTGGCCCTGCCCTACTCCGAGCGGGTGACCCAGCAGCAGGGTGGGTTCCATGGCGGCGCGATGGGCGCCCTGGCGGACATCGTGGGCGGCTACGCGGCCCTCACCGTGCTGCCCGAGGGCGTGGAGGTCACCACGGTGGAGTACAAGATCAACTTCCTGAGCGCCCGCCAGGGCGGCACGCTGTACGCCGTCGGGCGTGTGGTGCGGGCCGGCAAGCGCATCATCGTGACCACCGCCGAGGTCGTCCATGTGGATGCGGATGGCAAGCGCTCCGACAGCGCCGTCATGCAACAGACGCTGGTGCCCGTGCCCAAGACCTATTGAACCAGGACCCGACCAGCCCGACCGAACCCACCAGGAGACACACCATGAACTTGCCCGGACTCGACTTCCAGCTCGGAGAGGACATCGACGCCTTGCGTGATGCGGTACGCGACTTTGCGCAGACCGAGATCGCGCCGCGCGCCGCCGAGATCGACCGCAGCGACCAGTTCCCGATGGACCTGTGGCGCAAGATGGGTGCTCTGGGCGTGCTCGGCATCACCGTGGGCGAGGAGTATGGCGGCGCGAACATGGGCTATCTGGCCCACATGATCGCGATGGAGGAGATCAGCCGCGCGTCGGCGTCGGTGGGCCTGAGTTATGGCGCCCACAGCAACCTGTGCGTGAACCAGATCAAGCGCAATGGCACCGACGAACAGCGCCAGAAGTACCTGCCCAGGCTCATCACCGGCGAACATGTGGGTGCGCTTGCGATGAGCGAGCCCGGCGCCGGCAGCGATGTGATCTCGATGAAGCTGCGGGCACAGGACAAGGGCGGCTACTACCTGCTCAATGGCAGCAAGTTCTGGATCACCAACGGGCCGGACGCCGACACCCTGGTGGTGTACGCGAAGACCGAGCCCGAGTTGGGTGCGCGCGGTGTCACCGCGTTCCTGATCGAAAAGGGCATGAAGGGTTTCTCGATCGCCCAGAAGCTCGACAAGCTGGGCATGCGCGGCAGTTCCACCGGGGAGCTGGTGTTCCAGGACGTCGAAGTGCCGGCGGCCAACATCCTGGGCGGGCTCAACAGCGGCGCCAAGGTGCTGATGAGCGGGCTGGACTACGAGCGCGCCGTCCTGTCGGCCGGGCCGATCGGCATCATGCAGGCGGTGATGGACAACGTGGTTCCCTATATCCACGACCGCAAGCAGTTCGGCCAGAGCATCGGCGAGTTCCAGTTGATCCAGGGCAAGGTGGCCGACATGTACACCGTGCTGCAGGCCGGCCGCGCCTATTGCTACACGGTCGGCAAGAACCTGGACGCGCTGGGCGCACAACATGTGCGCCAGGTGCGCAAGGACTGCGCCTCCGTGATCCTGTGGTGCGCCGAGAAGGCCACCTGGATGGCCGGAGAAGGGGTGCAGATCTTCGGCGGCAACGGGTATATCAACGACTACCCGATGGGGCGCCTGTGGCGCGATGCCAAGTTGTACGAAATCGGCGCCGGCACCAGCGAGATCCGGCGCATGCTGATCGGCCGCGAATTGTTCGCCGAAACCATGTAGCAGCCCCAGCCGACGCCCTGGCGCGCGGCACAATCTGACCATGACCACCGATACCCAACTGCTTCTCGACCACAACCGGGCCTGGGCGGCGCGCATGGAGCGCGACCGCCCTGGCTTTTTCACCGCCCTGCTGGCCCAGCAGAAGCCGCGCTACATGTGGATCGGCTGCTCCGACAGCCGCGTGCCGGCCAACGAGATCACCGGCCTGGAGCCGGGCGAGGTGTTTGTCCATCGCAACATCGCCAATGTGGTGGTGCATTCCGACCTCAACGCGCTGTCGACCATCCAGTTTGCCGTGGAGCACCTGAAGGTGGCACACATCATGGTGGTGGGCCACTACGGCTGTGCGGGCGTGCGTGCGGCGCTGCAGGGCACGCGCATCGGCCTGGCCGACAACTGGCTGCGGCACATCCGCGATCTCAAGCTGCGGCATCGCAAGCGGATCGACCACCTGCCGGTCGAGCAACAGGAAGACGCCCTGTGCGAAATCAACGTCATCGAGCAGGTGGGCAACGTGGCCCTGTCGACCGTGCTGCAGGACGCATGGTCCCGCGGCCAGAAAGTGACCGTCCACGGCTGGGTCTACGGCTTGAAGGATGGCCTGCTCAAGGACCTGCAGGTCAGCATGGACGGCTCGGAAACCGTGGTCGATGTGTTTCGCACCGCCATCAAGCGCTACCCCCGCGCGGTGGGTTCCGCTGCAGGGGTCGAGGCCGACACCACCTTCGACTCGCTGGACGACGATTGATCCTCCATGTTTCCGCAGCGACTCGATTCCCCGCAGGCCTACGCAATCGCCAAGGCCATGATGGACGGCTTCAATCGCCATTACCGTCTGTTTCGCACTGAATCGGCGCGCGCCAAGCACCGGTTCGAAACCGCCGACTGGCACGGCCAGCAGCGGGCCCAGCGTGAGCGGATCGAGTTCTACGACCTGCGGGTGCGCGAGTGTTCTTCGCGCCTGGAGCGTGAATTCAAGGCGGGCGAGCAACCGATGGAGGTCTGGCAGCAGGTCAAGCTGCACTACATCGGCCTGCTGGTCGACCACCACCAGCCCGAACTGGCCGAGACCTTCTTCAATTCCGTCACCACCAAGATACTGCACCGCAGCTATTTCCAGAACGATTTCATCTTCGTGCGGCCGGCCGTCAGCACCGAGTACATCGAGAACGACGAGCCGGCGGCGTTGCCGACCTACCGCTCGTACTACCCCACGCAGGCGGATCTGCAGCAGGTGCTGGTGCAGATGGTCACGGACTTCGGCCTGCATCGGCCGTTCGACGACCTCCCGCGCGACTGCGGGCTGGTACGCGTGGCGATGGCCCGGCAGCTCGGCGAGGTCAAGTTGCGCGCGAATTTCCAGATCCAGGTGCTGTCGGGCCTGTTCTTCCGCAACAAGGGCGCCTATATCGTGGGCAAGATCATCAACGGGTTCAACGAGCAGCCGTTCGCCTTGCCGGTGCTTCACAACAAGACCGGGCAACTGGTCATCGACGCGGTGTTGTTCGGCGAGGACGACCTGCTGATCCTGTTCAGTTTTGCGCGTGCGTATTTCATGGTCGACATGGAGGTGCCCAGCGCCTATGTGCAGTTCCTGCGCAGCATGATGCCGCGCAAGCCGCGCAACGAGATGTACAGCGCGCTGGGCTTGCAAAAGCAGGGCAAGACACTCTTTTACCGGGATTTCCTGCACCACCTGCGCCACTCGACCGACAAGTTCCGCATCGCGCCCGGCATCAAGGGCATGGTGATGCTGGTGTTCGACCTGCCCTCGTTTCCCTATGTGTTCAAGGTCATCAAGGACTACTACCCGCCGCAAAAGGACACCACCCGCGAGCAGATCAAGGGCAAGTACCTGCTGGTCAAGCAGCACGACCGCGTCGGGCGCATGGCCGACACCCTCGAATACAGCGAGGTGGGTTTTCCGCGTGCGCGGTTCGACGACGAGCTGATCGCGGAGATCGAGAAGTTCGCGCCCAGCCAGCTGGAGGTCAGCGACCGCGACGGCGATGGCCAGACGGAAGTGATCATCAAGCACGTCTACATCGAGCGGCGCATGATCCCGCTCAACATCTACCTGCAGGAAGCCTTCGATCTGGGCCGGGGCGAGGGGGTGTCGGACGGCGCCGCCACACGTGCGCGGGCGCAGATCGAGCGCGGCGTCATCGAATACGGCAATGCCATCAAGGACCTGGTGGCCGC
>JANMZX010000578.1:0-2731 GCA_031383745.1 Rhodoferax sp.
CGACCGGGCGTCCGCTGGCCCTGATCCCGGACGCAGCGGCAGCGCTGGCATGCGCCCAGTGGAACGACTACCCCACGCGGTTTTCGGAGCAGCATTTCAATGAACTCAAACTGATCCTCGATCAGCAAGAACCGGACTACAAGGCATGAACCACAACGTCATCATCACCTGTGCCGTCACCGGGGCCGGTGACACCGTCGACAAGCACCCGGCCATTCCGGTCACGCCGGCGCAGATCGCAGCCGCAGCAGTCGAGGCGGCCAACGCCGGTGCCACGGTGGTGCATTGCCACGTGCGCGACCCGAAGACCGGCAAGGGCAGCCGCGACCCGGTGCTCTACCGCGAGGTGATGGAGCGCATCAAGGCCAGCGGTGTGGACGTGATCGTCAACCTCACCGCCGGCATGGGCGGCGATCTGGACATCGGCCCCGGCGAGAACCCGACGGCCTTCGGACCCAACACCGACCTGGTCGGCCCGCTGACGCGCCTGGTGCATGTGGAGGAACTGCTGCCCGATATCTGCACGCTGGACTGCGGCACGCTGAATTTCGGCGATGGCGACCTGATCTACGTGTCCACGCCCGCGGCGTTGCGCGTCGGGGCCAAACGCATCACCGAACTGGGCGTCAAGGCCGAACTGGAGATATTCGACACCGGCCACCTGTGGTTCTCCAACCAGATGATCAGGGAGGGCCTGCTGAAAGACCCGATCTTCCAGCTCTGCCTGGGCATCCCCTGGGGCGCACCGGCCGACACCACGACGATGAAGGCCATGGTCGACAACCTGCCGGCAGGTGTGACATGGGCCGGTTTCGGCATCGGGCGCATGCAGATGCCGATGGCGGCACAGGCGATCCTGCTGGGCGGCAATGTGCGCGTGGGTCTGGAGGACAACCTGTGGCTCGACAAGGGTGTTCCCGCCAGCAACGGCTCGCTGGTGGAGCGCGTCGTCAAGCTGATCGAATGCATGGGAGCACGCCCGATGACACCGGCCCAGGGGCGCATCAAGATGGGCCTGCAGGCCCGCGGCTGATCCCGACGCACACAGTCAAGGAACCATTCATGTCATTTGTCACGGATATCAAGACCTTCGCCGCCCTGGGCAGCGGCGTCATCGGCAGCGGCTGGGTCGCCCGCGCCCTGGCCAACGGCCTGGACGTCGTCGCGTGGGACCCGGCCCCCGGTGCTGAAGCGGCGCTGCGCGCGCGCATCGCGAAATGCTGGGGTGCGCTGGAGGCCAACGGCCTGAAACCCGGCGCGTCGCAGAGCCGCCTGCGTGTCGTGTCCACCATCGAAGAGTGCGTGGCACATGCCGACTTCATCCAGGAGAGCGCCCCCGAGACGCTGAGCCTCAAGATCGACCTGCATGCCCGGGTGAGCGCGGCGGCGCGGCCCGACGTGCTGATCGGATCCTCCACCTCGGGCCTGCTGCCGTCCGAGTTCTATGCCAACGCCAAGAACCCCGAGCGGTGTGTGGTGGGCCACCCGTTCAACCCGGTGTACCTGTTGCCCCTGGTCGAGGTGGTGGGTGGCGCGAAGACCTCGCCCGATGCGATCCAGGCCGCCATCGGCGTGTACAAGTCACTGGGTATGAAACCCCTGCACGTGCGCAAGGAAGTGCCGGGTTTCATCGCCGACCGGCTACTGGAAGCCATGTGGCGCGAGTCGCTGCACCTGGTCAACGACGGCGTGGCCACCACCGGCGAGATCGACGATGCGATCCGTTACGGCGCGGGCATCCGCTGGTCCTTCATGGGCAGCTTCCTGATCTACACGCTGGCTGGCGGCGACGCCGGCATGCGCCACTTCATGGCACAGTTCGGACCGGCGCTCAAGCTGCCCTGGACCAAACTCGAAGCACCGGAGTTGACCGACGGCCTGATCGACAGCGTGGTCGATGGCACTGCCGTGCAACTGGGCCAGCACAGCATCGCCGACCTGGAGCGTTACCGCGACGACTGCCTGATGGCGGTGCAGGCGGCGGTGCGCGCAACCAAGGTCAAGCACGGGATCGCGCTCGATGACTGAAGCGGCCGGCGCCTTGCTGGCACCCTGGCGCGGCACGGTGCTGCACGAGTGGACCGACTACAACGGCCATCTGCGTGATGCCCACTACCTGCTGGTCTTCAGCATGGCCACCGATGCGCTGATGGACCTGTTCGGCCTGGACGAAGCCGGGCGCACGGCCACCGGCCACTCGATCTTCACGCTGGAGTCGCACATCAACTACCTGCTGGAGGTCAAGGCGGGCACGCCGATCGAGGTGCGCACGCAGATCCTCGGTGTGGACGCCAAGCGCCTCAACGTCTACCACACGCTGCATGTGGCCGGCACCGAGCCCGTGCTGGCGGCCAACCAGCAGATGCTCCTGAACGTGGACATGTCGGGGCCGCGCGCCGCACCCTTTGCGCCATCGGTGTTGCCCCGGGTGCAGGCGCTGGCGGCACAGCACCGGGGTCTGCCGACACCCAAGTACGCCGGCCGCTCGATCGCGTTGCCGGGCTGAGGCCGCTGCCGGCCTGGACCGCACAGCCCTGCGCGGGGCCGGGCCGGGTTGTTTGTGGCTGACGCCTCCCGACCCGTGGCGTTGCTCAAGGCCGGCAGATGTTGAAGTTGAAGACCCGGTTGGACAGGGACGGGTCGCGTTCCAGCAGGATCGGGGTGCTGGCCAGGCGGATCGGTGCCAGCGACTGGCCGGCGTAGGCGGATTCGCCGGCGGCCACGGCCAGCG
>JANMZX010000625.1:0-8813 GCA_031383745.1 Rhodoferax sp.
CACCGCCGGCGCGCATGGTGCAGTGATGAGGCGCGGCGCACCACCCCAGCCCGAGGCGACCAGACCCAGCGCGGTTGCGCCCAGCATGCCGGCCATCGCGCCCTGCGCGGAAAACGCGCCGCCGACGGCGGCATACGTCGCGACACCGAAGGCAATCGCGGACGGCAAGGCCACCAGCATGGCGGCGAGGCCACCCCAGAGGTCATCCGACAATTTGTCCGGCTTGTCCACCATGGGCACAGAATACACCGGCACGTCGGGTCCATACCCGCGGACGGCGCAGGACGGACCGCTGTTTGATGCTGCTCGAAGTCAGATGGCTCAGCGGACCAGTGGCCCGCTGGCAGCGCATGCGGGGGCCGGCCAGCTGCAAAAGCAACAAGCCTGCGCGTCTTGCGACGGGCAGGCTTGTGGTGGCTGTCAGGAAGCGTCAGGCGCGTGCAGGCTTGCCCAGCTTGAGAGGACGCTTGAACGGGTCATGCGGCGCACCCACGGCCTGTGGCTTGCGCGGCTGCGCGAAGTCAGGTCGGTCCATGCCGGGCTTGCGCGCCACGAAATCCGGCCGCGGGGCAAAACCCTCGGCGCGCGGCTCGCGGCGGCCCGCGAAGCGGTCGTTGAAACCACCTTCACGCTTGTAGCTGAAGCCCTCGCGCGGCGCCGCCGGACCGGCATCGCGGCCACGCGACGGACCGAACTTGCGGTCGCGCGAAGGCGCTTCCGGGCCACCGCGGGTGTTGCGGCCACCGAAGTTGGACGACGGGCGGCTGTCCGGGAAGCGCTGCTGCGGCTCCAGACCAGGGATCACCTCGGCCTTGAACTGCTGGCGCGTGTAGGCCTCGATGTCGAAAATCTTGCGGCGATCGCGGAATTCGGACAGCGTCACGGCCAGGCCATCGCGTCCCGCCCGCCCGGTGCGGCCGATACGGTGGGTGTAGTCCTCCGCCTTCATCGGCAGCCCGAAGTTGAACACGTGGGTGATCGTCGGAACGTCGATACCGCGGGCCGCCACGTCGGTCGCCACAAGAATCTGCACGTGGCCTTCGCGCAGCGCCATGAGGCGCCGGTTGCGCAGACCCTGGTTCAGCGCACCGTGCAGCGCGACGGCACTGAAACCGTCCTGCTGCAGGTCGTTGGCCAGGCCGTCGCACTCGATCTGGGTGCTGGCAAAGACGATCGCCTGGTTGATGCTGGTGTCGCGCAGCCAGTGGTCCAGCAGCTTGCGCTTGTGCTGTGCGTTGTCGGCCCAGAACAGCACCTGCTTGATGTTCTGGTGCTTGTCCTGCGGGTTGTCGATCTGCACCCGCTGCGGCTGGCGCATCACGCGGGTGGCCAACTGCTGGATACGCGGAGCCAGCGTGGCGCTGAACATCATGGTCTGCTTGCGCTCGATGGTGAGCTGATTCACTTCGGCAAGGTCGTCGGCAAAACCGAGGTCGAGCATACGGTCGGCCTCATCCACCACCAGGAACTGCACCTGGTCGAGCTTGATCTGCATCGAGCGCTGCAGGTCGAGCAGGCGCCCCGGTGTGGCGACGACGAGGTCGGCGTTCTGCAGCTTGGCGATCTGCAACTGGTAGGGCATGCCGCCCACCACGTTGGCAATACGCAGGCCGCGGCAATGGCGGACCAGATCGATGGCGTCATGCGCCACCTGCTGCGCCAGTTCACGCGTGGGGCACAGCACCAGGGCGCCGGGCGTCGCCGCCTTGAAGTTGCGGCTGCTCGTAGGATCCTTGCGGCGGGGCCGCTTGGGCGCGACTTCGCCCTTGGCGGCAGCTTCGGCACAGGCACGTTCGAAATCTTCACGCTCCTTGTTGGCGGCGTCGGCCTGTTGTTGCAGCAGGGTGTGCAGCACTGGCAGCAGGAAGGCCGCGGTCTTGCCACTGCCGGTCTGGCTGGACACCATGAGGTCGGTGAACTTCGCTGCGGTGTTCTGGGCATCCTGTGCCTGCATCGCCAGTGGAATTGTCTTTTCCTGCACCACGGTCGGTTGGGTGAAGCCCATGTCGCGCACGGCCTGAAGCAATTCGGGGGCCAACCCCATCTTTTCAAAGCCGTTGGGCAGCGCCGGCTCGGCTGCTTCGGGTGGTGCAACCTCGTCCACAAGGACTTCGGCTGGCTCGGAAAATTCGGCTGCCGGCGCCGCGTCGTCCCGGCCCGGGACATCGTTGGAAAGGATAGGCGCAGGCGAAACTTCGCCCTGCATTTCAAATGCGTCGTTCATGATTTGGATCTCACACGAGCCCGCGGCCAACCGCGGCAGCTTCGTTTTTGGTCAAAAAAACATCAACCATCAAACGAAACTCTGTGCCAGCGTCGCTGGCCGCAGCGTGAACGCTGCACTCTAGAGGGACCCAGTATCGGAGGGACCGGTGTGTGAGGGGAGATGCACAAATGCTATGCCGTTGGCAGCGCAGCCTTGGATTATGGCACGGATTCGGGTTACTACCTAATCGGCCGCCATCTTCATGAAGTGGGCCCGATAGTATTCCAGTTCGTCGATGGACTCGTGAACATCTGCCAGGGCCGTGTGTTGCTGCTTTTTCTTGTAGCCGAGGTCCGGTCGCCACCGCTTGGCCAGTTCCTTGAGCGTGCTGACATCGAGGTTGCGGTAATGGAAAAATGCCTCCAGCCTGGGCATGTAATTGACCAGGAAACGCCGGTCCTGGCTGATCGTGTTGCCGCACAATGGCGATGCGTTCTTGGGCACATACCGCGCAACGAAATCCAGCAACTGCTGCTCGGCCTGCGCCTCGGTCAAGACGGAGGCACGGACCTTGTCTGTCAGGCCGCTCTTGCCATGGGTCCTTTTGTTCCAGGCGTCCATCGCGTCGAGCAAGGCGTCCGCCTGATGGATAACCAGCACCGGCCCTTCGATGCGGGGCTCGAGGTTCGGCCCGGTCACGATGACCGCGAGTTCCAGCAGGCGCTCCGTGGCGGGCTCCAGACCGGACATCTCGCAGTCCAGCCAGACCAGATTTTTGTCGGATTTTTTGAGCAGCGCGTTCGATTCAGCCATGCGGGCATTGTCACCCATCGCCTCCGGCCAGCGGGCTTTGCGCCTAAACTCGGCAGCGTGAACCACTGGCTTCCCAGCGGCTTCCAACACCATGACCGACACGCTCTCACCACCCGTTATTCTGACAACTTCTTTCGCCATCACACTGGTGATCGGCACCCTCGTCCGGTTCTGGCTGGCCTCGCGCCAGATCCGCCACGTGGCCAGCCACCGCAATGCGGTGCCGCAGAAATTCGCCCAAGCGGTATCGCTGCCGGCGCACCATAAGGCGGCCGACTACACGATCGCCAAGACCCGATTGGGCCTGATCGAAGTGGCCATGGGCACCGCCATCGTATTGGGCTGGACGCTGCTGGGCGGGCTCGATGCGCTCAACGCCGCGACGATGCGAATGGCCGGCCCCGGCATGGTTCAGCAACTGACACTGCTGGTTGGGTTTGCGTTGATCGGTGGCCTGATCGACCTGCCCATGTCGTGGTACCAGACCTTCGTGCTCGAGGAGCGGTTCGGGTTCAACAAGATGCGGCTCGGCCTGTGGCTGGCAGACCTGCTGAAGTCGGCACTGGTTGGAGCCGTGATCGGGGTCCCCCTGGTCTGGCTGGTGCTGTGGCTGATGGGAGCCACCGGCCCGAGGTGGTGGTTGTGGGCATGGTCGGTCTGGATCGGCTTCAACCTGTTGCTGCTGCTGATCTACCCGACGTTCATCGCCCCGATGTTCAACAAGTTCAAGCCGCTGGACGACGAGGCGCTGAAAAGCCGCGTCACCGCCTTGATGCAGCGCTGCGGTTTCGCGGCCAAGGGCTTGTTCGTGATGGATGGCAGCAAGCGCAGCGCGCACGCCAACGCGTACTTCACCGGATTCGGCGCGGCCAAACGGGTTGTCTTCTACGACACCTTGTTGTCCAAGCTTTCTGCAGGCGAGGTCGATGCCGTGCTGGCGCATGAACTCGGGCATTTCAAGCACCGCCATGTGATCAAGCGGATAGCGTCGATGTTCGCACTCAGCCTGGGCGCGTTCGCCCTGCTCGGATGGCTGTCGTCGCAGGCATGGTTCTATACGGCGCTGGGCGTCCGTCCCAACCTGGTGGCCAGCGCGCCCAACGATGCGCTGGCGTTGCTGCTTTTCATGCTGGTGGCCCCGGCCTTCGGCTTCTTCATGTCACCGGTATTCGCCCAGATTTCGCGCAAGCACGAGTTTGAAGCCGACGCGTATGCAGTGTCCCAGACCAACCATCAGGATCTTTCTGCCGCGCTGCTCAAGCTCTACGAAGACAATGCGTCCACCCTGACGCCAGACCCCGTGTACGCGACGTTCTACTACTCCCACCCACCCGCCACGGAGCGCCTGTCGCGCCTTGTCGTTCCGCAATGACCGCCATGGCACAGACAAACCACAGCATGATCAAAAAGGTAGACTGGTCGACCACGAAGCGGCGCGCCCTGAGTGCGACAGAGGTGGTGTCGGCGCTCGCCAAGCTCGACGGCTGGACGCTGCGTGGCGAGGGCGCGACGCTGGCCATCACCAAGACGTTTTCGTTTGCCAACTACTACCAAACGATGGCATTCGTCAACGCGGTGGCTTTTGTTGCCCATGTATCCGACCACCACCCCGATCTGTCCGTCTCTTTCAACCGGTGCGTCGTCGAGTTCAACACCCACGATGTGGGCGGAGTCTCGAGTACCGACGTCGATTGCGCCATCGCGGTCGACGGGTTGCTGGCGTGAACTCCCCATTGGGAGTGCCGGATTGACCGGGTCCGCAGCCCTGCATGAAGGCATCATCGTGGCCAACCATGGGCGACACTTCTGGGTCGAAACGCCGCAGGGTCGCCGGGTCATGTGCCATTCGCGGGGCAAGAAGAGCCAGGGCGTGGTGGGGGACCGTGTGGCATGGCTGGCCTCCGGCGACGAAGGCACGATCGAACGGATCGAGCCCAGGCGTAACCTGTTCTTCCGCCGCGATGAGTTGCGCACCAAATCGTTCGCGTCCAACCTGGATCAGGTCCTGATTCTCATCGCCGCCGAACCCGCGTTTTCAAGCCAGCAATTGTCCCGCGCGCTGATTGCGGCTGAAGCCGAGCACATCCGGCCGTTGATCGTGCTGAACAAGAGTGATCTGCCCGTGCCCTTCAACCGTGCTTGGGATTGGCTGGCTCCCTACCGATCCATGGGATACCAGGTAGTGCCCGTGACGCTGCGGCATGCAAGCGAACAATCGCGGGGCGAACTCCTAGACCTGCTGGTCGACAAGACAACTCTGGTGCTAGGCCCGTCCGGCGCGGGGAAAAGCACGCTGATCAACATGTTCGCACCGCAAGCCCTGGCACTGACCGGGGAACTGTCGAGCGCCCTGCGAACCGGCAAGCACACGACGACCAGCACAAACTGGTACTGGGTCGGCAGCAACCGGGCGACAGCGTTGATCGACTCGCCGGGGTTTCAGGAATTCGGCCTGCACCACATCGATGCGATGCGCCTGGCCAGGTACATGCCGGACCTGAGCGCCCGTGCCGACGGTTGCAAGTTCTATAACTGCACCCACCTGCATGAACCGGGTTGCGCCGTGATGGCTGCAGTGTCCGACCAAACCCTGACGGGCGCCATTTCGCCCGACCGCTACCACATCTACCGGGAGTTGTTCGCCGAGTTGAGCCAAACCAGGTACTAGCCTGCGGCCGGGGATGGCGCGTCTACCCCAGCAGGCGGGCCAAAGTCAACAACGCCAGCAGAATCATCCACATCAGGACCGTGCGCCAAACCAGGCCTACGACGGTTCGCAAATGACCGACCTCAGGCTCCGGGCCAGCTGCAGGCTCGGCGGACATACCCCGATCCAGCGCTGCCGCCGTGCCGTCACCGCCGCTGCCAAGGCGAATGTTGATCGCCCCGGCTGTCGCCGCAAGAATGACGCCGTCATTGCCGGTCAACCCGCGTTGCGCCGAATTGCGCCAGTTTTCAATCGCCTCCTCGAAGCTGCCCACCACCGCGAAACCGATCGCGGTGATACGCGCCGGTAGCCAGTCGATGGCACCCCAGCACTGCCTGGCAACATCCGCCAGCGCGACGCTGACAGGATGTGTCAGGGCCTCCCCCTTGTGCACCCAGTACCGTGGAACAAACTCGCTGAGCCGATAGACAACGGCACCTGCAGGACCCAGGCCCAGTGCGGAGAGGATGGAAAACCAGGTCAGGACGCCAAAGACATGGCGATGCGCGGCAATCACCGAGTACTCGATCACCTGCCGGACGATCTCGCTTCGGCGTAGCCCGCCGACCGCGACCTGCTGCCAGTCGGCCAGCAGCGCACGTGCTCGATCCTCGTCGGCAGACTCCAACGCATCGCGAATTTCGGTAAAGTGGTGGCTGAACTGTCTGAAACCCAGGGTCGCGTAGAGCACGACAACGTTCCAGACCACTGCCGCCGGCCAGCCAACTGCGAGTACAAGAGCCCAATGGGCCGCCACCACGGTAGCGGCGGGCAGCAGCACGGCCGCACTCCACGCCAACACCGCATAGTGAGGTTTGCCGGCGTCAAAGGTGTGTCCGGCCCACCGCACCCAGGCCCGCAATACGGTGTGTATCGGGTTCCCCCGTGCGAGGGGACGCGCCTGTTCCATCAACAAGGCCACCACGATCGAGACGAAACTCATGCGGGGATGATAAGGGCTGCAAGACTGGCTCGGGAACCGTCTGCACCAGCGTGGCAGCAATAAGGACCGGGCTTCTCACGCGCCCAGGAAGCGGTAGAAATTTCGCAGCATGCCAGCCGTCGCACCCCAAATGAATCGCTCTGTACTTCCGTCGACATATGGCATCGACAGCCATTCGCGCCGCACGCCTTCAGCCATCACCGAGTGCCTGCGGTGATTGGCCGGGTCCATCAGGAAATCCAGGGGCACCTCGAACACATCCTCCACCTCGAACGCGTTCGGCATCAATGAAAAACCACTGCGCACCAGCCCGACAACCGGCGTGATGATGTAGGCGGAGCCGGTGACATAGACCGGCAAGGTACCCAGGATTTGCACAAAATCAGATTGCAAACCCACCTCCTCGCGGGCCTCGCGCAGGGCCGTCTCGACAAGGTCTGTGTCCTCCCGGTCTTGCTTGCCTCCCGGGAAGGCGATCTGTCCGGAATGGCTAGACAAATGGGCGGTGCGTTGCGTGAGCAGCACCGTGGGACGCTCACGCAGCACCACAGGGATGAGCACCGACGCCGGCACTGGCAACCGGTCGGACCACTTCGGCTCCTCACGGAATTCGGGATCCCAGGGCGGCGGGCTCAAGAAGCGTTGTCGAAGCGCCTGCGGCTGAAGTCTGTCGGGTGGGATGCGCGGGAGGTGGCGATCCACGCCCGCCACCGGGACGGTGCGCGGATCGAAGCCCGGCAGTTTCGACAGAGGTGTCAGAGACTCGTGTTTTGGCATTGAACCCAATCGGCATGGGGGGGAAACATTATCGGCTGCACCCCTGCCACACGACCCGGCATGCGGGTCCGCACCGGGCGGTTCGAGAAGTTGAGGTCATGAGAGCCTGGGCAGACCAAGCCGATCAAAGTGATCGATGCTCAGCACACTGTTCGGCAGTTTGCCGCTGTTACGCCGCCAGCGCCTGGAGTTTGCCGCCACGCGCCCTGCCACACCCTGCGGCGTCTCCAGCGCTCGCAGTTCGCGGTACATGGTCGTGCCCGGCTTCCATTGCTTGAACTGTGTCGCCCGCAGTCGGTGGCGCAGCCATTCATCCAGCGCACGCCAGACGCTTGGCGTTTGCGCCAACCCAAAGTAGGCCTTCAAACCCATCATGTGCGGTCGCAGACGCTGCACCACCGCCTGCAGGCTTCGTCCGCCCGAGCGAGAGCTCAGTTGCCTGATACGCTGCTTGAACATTGCCATCGGCTTGGCTACCACCTTGCGTTTGACCTCGCCCTTGGCCGATGCCCACAGGCTGTAACCCAGGAACTTGCGACCAAACACACTGCCCACCGCACTCTTGGCCTCGTTGGCCGTCAGATGCAATCTGGCGTACACACGCCCCAGCAAGTCCATCACCCGCTCGCCCGCCTTTCGGCTGCGAACATACACGTTGCGGTCGTCGGCGTAACGCAGGAAACGATGTCCCCTGGCCGGTCAAAGAACTTCTCAAGATCAACGTCCACCACGACCCGTCGGCCACACTGCACGGTAAGCGTCTCGCCTTGGCACATTGAGTTTGGCGGTAGGGTCTGCAAACATAGTGTCCACGAAGGAGGCAAGTGGACACTATGGAGACGAAGAGAATTACGCGGCGCAAGCACAGCGCTGAGTTGCGAGCTCAGGTTGTTGAGGCCTGTCGCCAGAGCGGGGCATCGGTAGCGGCGATAGCACTGCGTAGCGGGTTGAACGCCAACATGGTTCACCGCTGGCTCAGGCAAGATGCTCGAGCCCTTGGCAACGGCAGTGACAGCTGCGGCGTACGGGTCACCAAGCCCGTGGCGGAGTTCGTGCCGCTGCAGTTGCCGCCGCCAGCGGTGGCGGGCATGGTCAGCGACATTCGCGTCGAGGTGCGCCGAGGAGCATCGAGCATCACGATCAGCTGGCCGCTGCATGGAGCCCGCGACTGCGCGGCGTGGCTTCGAGAGTGGCTGCGGTGATCCGCATCGACTCGCTGTGGCTGGCAGTCGAGCCCGTTGACATGCGCGCCGGCGCCGAGCGGCTGCTGGCTGCAGTGGTGCAGGTGTTTGGCGCCGCCCAGGCCCATCATGGGTACCTGTTTGCCAATGCCCGATCGACGCGCATCAGACTGCTGGTGCACGACG
>JANMZX010000655.1:0-10759 GCA_031383745.1 Rhodoferax sp.
CCCGGCGGGGGCGATTTGTGGGGCGCCGAGGAGGCGAGCCCCGGACACAAACAGTCCGGTGGACTGTTTGTGCCTGGCGAGCGGCAGGGGCGGCGCGCGCAGCGCGCTGCGTCAACATTCTCATCGCACCTGTCCGAACGAAGCGCCCGCAGGGCGCGTAGTGAGTTGTGCGATGCGCCCCTGCCGCGAGCACTGCAGGGCAGTCTGCGCGTCCAGCGCCAGACCGCCCCACCATGAGCCCCCGCCGGGTCCCGCCTGCCGCGACGCGC
Source organism: Rhodoferax sp. (assembly GCA_031383745.1). GTDB lineage: Bacteria > Pseudomonadota > Gammaproteobacteria > Burkholderiales > Burkholderiaceae_C > CAISIP01. Next base: position 270 of record JANMZX010000655.1, read on the forward strand.
GCCGACGTCAACGCAAAAAGGCAGCGAAAACCACAGCGCAAGCCGACAAGCGACCGACCGCAATGGGCCGATAGCCGACACGGGCACCCGACCGTTGCATCCATCGCCTGCCCACGCCAGACTCACGCCAGCTGTTGTTCCAGGTCGTGCAGCACCTGGTAACACGGCAACACGCCGGCGACGCTGGAGTTGGGCTCGCGGCCCTCGCGGATGGCGGCAAAGAACTCGCGGTCCTGCAGCTCGATGCCGTTCATCGATACGTCCACCTGGGACACGTCGATCTTGTCTTCCTTGCCGTTGAACAGGTCGTCGTACCGCGCGAGGTAGGTGGCCGTGTCACCGATGTAGCGGAAGAAGGTGCCCAACGGACCGTCGTTGTTGAAGCTCAGACTCAGCGTGCAGATCGCGCCGTTGGCAGCTTTCAGCTGGATGCTCATGTCCATGGCGATGCCCAACGCGGGATGGATCGGGCCCTGGATCGCGTTGGCCTTGACGATCGGGCTGCCGCACTGGTAGGCGAACAGGTCCACCGTGTGCGCGGCGTGGTGCCACAGCAGGTGGTCGGTCCAGGAGCGCGCCTGGCCCAGCGCGTTCATGTTGGTGCGGCGGAAGAAATAGGTCTGCACATCCATCTGCTGGATGTTGAACCGGCCCGCCGCAACCTCCTTGTGCACGTACTGGTGGCTGGGGTTGAAGCGCCGCGTGTGGCCGCACATGGCCACCAGGCCCGACGCCGCGGCCTGCGCCACGACGGCCTGGGCGCCCTGCAACGAGTCGGCCAGCGGGATCTCCACCTGCACATGTTTGCCGGCCTTCAGGCAGGCGATCGTCTGGTCGGCGTGCATCTGGGTCGGCGTGCACAGGATCACCGCGTCCACCTCCTTCAGCGCCAGGCTGTCGGCCAGGTCCGTCGTGACATGGCCGATGCCGTACTTGGCGGCCACTTCGCGCGTCTTCTCCAGTTCGCGGCTGACGAGCGAGATCACCTCCACGCCGTCGATGTTCCTGATGCCGTCCAGGTGCTTGATGCCAAAGGCACCCGCGCCCGCCAGGGCGACCTTGATGGTCTTGTTCATAGTGTTCTTCCTGCGGTCTGCGGGCTGCGGTGCTGTTCGCCTTCGGGCGGCCATGCGGCGATCATGGGTTCTCCAGGATCAGGTGCCCCACCGCCGTGTTGGAGGCGGGTACATGGTAGAAGCGGTGCGCGACACGCGGCCTGGCGCCGCCGGCCACATCGGCCATCGCGCCGCGCGCGATCAGCCACATCACCAGTTCGATGCCCTCCGAGCCGGCCTCGCGCACATAGTCGATGTGCGGTTGCGCCGCCTGGGCCGCCGGGTCCGCGATCAGGCGGTCCAGGAAGGCGTTGTCGAACTCCTTGTTGATCAGGCCGGCGCGCGCGCCTTGCAACTGGTGGCTCATGCCGCCGGTGCCCCAGATCTGGACGTTGAGCGGCGCGTCGTACGACTCCACCGCCCTGCGGATCGCCTGGCCGAGTTCGAAACAGCGCCGCCCGGACGGCACCGGGTACTGCACCACGTTGACGGCAAACGGAATCACCGGGCAGGGCCAGGCCTGCGGCTGGCCGCACATCAGCGACAAGGGCACGGTGAGGCCATGGTCCACGTCCATCTTGTTCACGATGGTCAGGTCGAAATCCTGCTGGATCACCGACTGCGCGATGTGCGACGCAAGCTCCGGATGGCCCTGCACCACCGGCACCGGGCGCGCTCCGTAACCCTCGTCCGCCGGCTGGTAGGACGCCGCCGTGCCGATCGCGAAGGTCGGGATCATGTCCAGGCTGAACGCGGTGGCGTGGTCGTTGAAGACCAGGAAGATCACATCGGGCCGGTTGTCGTGCATCCACTTCCTGGAGAACTCGTAGCCCCCGAATACCGGCTGCCAGTAGGGCTCGGCAGTCTTGCCCATGTCGATGGCCGCGCCGATGGCGGGCACGTGCGAGGTGTAGACGCTGGCGGTGATTTTGGCCATGCTGGTTTATCCCTTGTTCTTTCCTGCGGAGCCTTGGGGCTGGCGATGCGCCTGGGCATCACCGTCTTCGCCGACGAAGCGGTTGCCATCGGCGGAACGGCCACCGTTGATCATCATGTTGCGGTATTCCTCCTCGGTCATGCCGGTCATGCTGCCGGCCATCTGCTGGAAGCTCTTGCCGTCGGTGGCGCCGATCTTGGCCAGGAAGTAGATATTGCCGCCCAGCAGGATCGCACGGTTCAGGTCGCGTGCGAGGACTGCCTGTTTCTGGTCTTCGGTCATGGGCCACTGGTCGAGGTAGGCCCGTTCGTCGGCCTTGAACCGGGCCCGGTTCTCGGCCTTCATCAGCGACATGCAGAACTGGTTCAGGTGGTAACCGATGCGGCTTTGCTCGGCGTCGAAGATCGTCGTGCCGGGCACGTCGAGGTAGGGTTTGTCGAGGGACATGGTGCTTGGCCTAGGTGTTCCAGTAAAGACGGGTGGGATTGTCGACCAGCAGCTTGCGCTGCAGTTCGGCGGTGGGCGCAATCTGCGGGATGTAGTCCACCAGCAGCCCGTCGTCGGGCATGTGGTCCTTCAGGTTGGGATGCGGCCAGTCGGTGCCCCACAACACCCGGTCGGGGAAGGCCTCGACCAGGTGCCTGGCAAAGGGCACCACGTCCTGGTAGGCGTATTGTTCACCGTTCAGCGCGCGCGGGCCGCTGACCGACAGGCGCTCGGGGCAGCTGACCTTGCTCCAGACATTGGCGTGCTCGCGCATCATCTTCAGGAACAGGCCGAACTGCAGGCCGTCGACGGGCTGGGTCACGTCGGGGCGCCCCATGTGGTCCACCACCACGGTGGTTGGCAAGGCGGTGAAGAAGTCATACAGCTCGGGCAGATCCTGCGCTTCGAAATACACCACCACATGCCAGCCCAGTGGCGCGATGCGATTGGCGATCTCCAGCAGCACCTCGCGCGGCGTGAAATCGGCCAGGCGGCGCACGAAATTGAAACGCGTGCCGCGCACGCCAGCGGCATGCATGGCGTGCAACTCGGCATCGGTGACGTTGCGGTTGACCGTGGCCACGCCGCGCGCCTTGCCCCCCGAATGCAGCAGCGCGTCGACCAGGGCCCGGTTGTCGCTGCCGTGGCAGGTCGCCTGCACGATCACGTTCCTGTCGAATCCGAGGTGGTCGCGCAGTGCGAACAGCTGCTCCCTGGACGCATCGCAGGGCGTGTACTTGCGTTCGGGCGCGTAGGGAAACTGCGCGCCGGGGCCGAACACATGGCAGTGCGCGTCCACCGCGCCGGGCGGCAAGTCGAAGCGGGGCTTGCTCGGGCCGGTGAACCAGTCGAGCCAGCCGGGCGTCTTGGTGAAGGCGGGGGTCTGGGGGCTGTCCATGGTGTTCAGTCGATGTATTTCAGGCCGGCTTTTTCCAGCGGGCCGCGCATGTTGTACATGTCCAGTCCCAGCACACCGGCGGCCAGCTTGGCGCGTTTTTCCGACTCGTTGGCCTCGCGTGCGGCAGCGGCGTCGGCCACCTGCTGCGCCATGGCCGCCGGCACCACCACCACGCCGTCGTCGTCGGCGATCACCACGTCGCCGGGGTGGACTAGCGCGCCGGCACACACCACCGGGATGTTCACCGAACCGAGCGTGGCCTTGATCGTGCCCTTGGCGTGCACCGCCTTGGAGAACACCGGGAAGTTCATGGCGGTCAGGTCCTTCACGTCGCGCACGCCGCCATCGATCACCAGGCCCACGGCGCCGCGCGCGCGGAACGACGTGGCCAGCAGGTCGCCGAAGAATCCATCGGCGTTGTCGGAGGTGACCGCCGCCAGTACCACGTCGCCGGGCTGCAGCTGTTCGGCGGCCACATGCATCATCCAGTTGTCGCCGGGGTGCAGCAGGACAGTCACCGCGGTGCCGCACAAATGCGCTCCGGCATAGATCGGGCGCATGGTGGGCTTCATCAGGCCCACGCGGCCCATGGCCTCGTGGATCGTGGCCACGCCGAACTTGGACAACTGGTCCACGGCGCTCCTGTCGGCGCGCACGATGTTGCGCTTGACGATGCCCAGGGTGTTCATCGGGATGCTCATGCTCATTGGCCTTTCTGTTTGAGGGCGGCGTCCAGGCGCGGGAACACGCGCCGGGCATTGGCCTCGAAGATCTGGAAGCGGTCGGCGTCGCTCAGGATCTTCGATGCCTGGATGTAGCGCTTGGTGTCGTCGTAGTAGTTGCCGGTCTCGGGGTCGATGCCGCGCACCGCGCCAATCATCTCGGAGGCGAACAACACGTTCTTGACCGGGATCACCGTGTTGAGCAGGTCGATGCCGGGCTGGTGGTAGACGCAGGTATCGAAAAAGATGTTGTTCTGCAGATGCTCGGACAGCAGCGGCTTCTTGAGCTCCTGCGCCAGGCCGCGGAAGCGCCCCCAGTGGTAGGGAACCGCACCGCCGCCGTGGGGGATCAGGAAACGCAGCGTGGGGAATTCCTTGAACAGGTCGGACGTCAGGCACTGCATGAAGGCCGTGGTGTCGGCGTTCAGGTAATGCGCGCCGGTGGTGTGGAAACACGGGTTGCAGCTGGTGGACACATGGATCATGGCCGGGATGTCATGCTCGACCATCTTTTCGTAGATCGGGAACCAGTGCCTGTCGCTCAGGGGCGGCGAAGTCCAGTGCCCGCCGCTGGGATCGGGGTTCAGGTTGATGCCCACGTTGCCGTACTGCCTGACGCACTTTTCCAGTTCGGGGATGCAGCTGGCCGGATCGACACCGGGCGACTGCGGCAGCATGGCGGCGCCGATGAAGTTGTCCGGAAACAGCTGCGACACGCGGTAGCAGAGTTCGTTGCAGATCGCGGCCCAGGTGGACGACACGTTGAAGTCGCCGATGTGGTGCGCCATGAAGCTGGCGCGCGGCGAGAAGATGGTGAGGTCGGAGCCACGTTCACGCATCAGCCGGAGCTGGTTGGTCTCGATCGATTCGCGCAGTTCGTCGTCGCTGATCTTCAGCTCGGACACTTTCGGCATGGACGCCGCGTCCTGGATGCCGGCGATCTGCCGGTTGCGCCAGTTCTCCAGCGCCTTGGGCGCCGTGGTGTAGTGGCCGTGGCAGTCGATGGTCAGCGGTGCACGCATGGGGGCCTGTCTCCTCGGGATGTAGTGCCTGCATTGTGGGCGTGCGCGTGCAAAAAATGAAGCCGCAGCACCCACTAGCAGATATACCATTACGGCATGGCCAGGGTCTGGCTATTTCAACACAGGCAGTTTCACATGGACCTCAAGCAGATCGCGTATTTCGTGCGGGTGGCGGAACTCGGCGGCTTCACCCGCGCCGCCGCGGCGCTGGGTGTGGCGCAGCCGGCACTGAGCCGCCAGGTGCGCCTGCTGGAGGTGGAGCTGCGCCAGAACCTGCTGACCCGCGACGGCCGCGGCGCGGTGCCCACCGAAGCCGGCCGGCTACTGCTGGCCCATGGCCGCGGCATCCTGCACCAGGTAGAGCGCGCCCGCGAGGAACTGGGCCGCGTGCGCGGAGCGCTCGCCGGCCGGGTGGCGGTCGGCTTGCCCACCAGCCTGGCGCGCATGCTGACGGTGCCGCTCACGCGCGCCTTCCGCAGCCAGATGCCCGACGCCACGATCTCGATCAGCGAAGGCCTGTCGACGGCGATGCAGGAGTCGCTGGTGAACGGGCGGCTGGACATCGCGGTGCTGTACAACGCGCGCACCAGCCCGGAACTGGATATCAGCGCCTTGCAGCAGGAGGAGCTGTTCCTGGTGCAGCCGCGTGCCGCAGCCCGCCAGCCAAAGGCAGGCCCGCCACCGATCACACTGCAGGCCCTGGCAGCACTGCCTCTGGTGATCCCGAGCCGGCCGAACGCGATCCGCATGCAGGTCGAATCCGAAATGGCGGCCATCGGCTGCCATCCGCTGGTGGCGCTGGAGATCGACGGCGTGTCGGCGATCCTGGACCTGGTGGCGGACGGCGCCGGCAACGCCGTGTTGTCGCGCAACGCAGTGGCCAGCTCGGTCAGGCCGGGCGACTTCATGCTGCGCAGCATCCGCAACCCGGCCCTGCGCACCCAGATCTCGATGGCCACCAGCGCACAACGCCCGGCCACGCTGACGCAGCAGGCGACGTTGCGGCTGATCCGGGAAACCTTGGCCACACTCACCGTGCCAGTGCCGAAGGCAGGTCCGGCCGCGCGACCGCCCGGCCGATAATCAGGGGCAACCGCAGGAGACACCCCCATGACATCCCTCGTCGTCACCCTCATCGGCCCGGACCGCCCGGGCATGGTCAGCGCGCTGTCGGACACCGCCACCGCCCACGGCGCCAACTGGACCGACAGCCTGATGGCCAATTTCGCGGGCCAGTTCGCCGGTATCGTGCAACTCGATGTACCGGCCGCGCAATGCGACGCTCTGATGGCAGCACTGCGCGCGCTGGAATCCCCGGACATGCACCTCACCGTGGCGCGCGCGGCCGGTGCCGCGTCTGCCGCGTCCACACGCCGCGTCACCCTGGACCTGGTGGGCCACGACCGGCCCGGCATCATCCAGTCGATCTCCAGCCAGCTTGCCGCACACGGTGTCAGCATCGACACCCTCACCACACACATCGCCAGCGGCGCGATGTCGGGCGAGCAGATGTTCCAGATGAACGCGCAGCTCACGGTGCCGCAGGCACTGGATGTCGACACGCTGCAGGCAGCACTCGAAGGCCTGGCCAACGAGCTGATGGTGGATATTTCATTTGACGCCGCCGGCGCCACCCGCGGATAGGCCGCTTGCCACCACCCGCTGGCCGCGGGTGATCCTGCTGTGGCTCTGCGGCGTGCTGGCCGGCATGCAGTTTGCCAAGGTGTCGGTCGCGTTCCAGCCGCTGCAGGCCCTGTACGGCGTCACGCCGACCCAGATGGGCCTGGTGTTGTCCACCGTGGGCCTTGTCGGGCTGGTGCTGGGCGTCGCGATGGGGCTATGTGCGCCCGCCATCGGGTACCGGCGCCTGCTGCTGGCCGGGCTCGGCCTGGGTGCGCTGGTGTCGGCGCTGCAGGCCAGCCTGCCGCCCTACCCGCTGCTGCTCGCCAGCCGGATGGTGGAGGGCGCGTCCCACCTGGCGGTGGTGGTCGCCGCGCCGACCCTCATCGCTGCCAGTTGCGCACCGGCGCACCGCGCCATCGCGATGGGGCTGTGGAGCACGTTCGTCGGAGTGGCGTTCGCGATCATGGCAGCGCTCGGCGCCCAGGTCATGGCCCGGGTCGGCGTACCGGGCCTGCTGCTGGCGCACGCGACCGGCATGGCCCTGGCGGCCGTCGCCGCCGGGTGGGCCCTGCGCCGCGACAAGGCTGCAGCGGGCCCGGGCCCGCTGCCGGGTCTGCGCCAGTTGCTGCGCCAGCACGTGGACGTCTACAGCGTGTTCGACACCGCACTGCCGGGGCTGTGCTTCTTCTGCTACACGGCGATGGCGGTGGCGCTGCTGACCTACATCCCGCAATTTGCCGGGGCTGACCGCGCCTGGCTGGCCGTGCTGCTGCCGCTGATGGTGATTGCCGGCAACTTCGGCGCCGGCTGGCTGGTGCAGCACTGGCTCGCGCCGCTGCAGTTGGCGCGCCTGGCATTCGGCGCGGTGGGGCTCAGCGCCGTCCTGACGGGCTGGAGCCATGCAGCGGGCGTCAGCATTGCGGCGCCTGCGCTGGTGCTGATGTTCTGCGGCGGCCTCTCGGGCGGAGCGGCGTTTGCGCTGGTACCCGCGCTGTGCCGCACCAGCGCTTTGCAGGCACGCGCGAACGGCGCCGTGGCGCAGATGGGCAACCTGGGCTCCACCTGCGGACCACCACTGCTGGCCGCCCTGATGGTGCCCTTCGGTCTGTCCGGCGTGGTGGTGCCGGTGCTGCTGTTCGCGTCGCTCGGCGTGGGCCTCGCCACCTGGGCCGCGCGGCACCATGGCCGGCGTGCTGCCTGAGCGCGGCTACAGCAGATCGGTGCGCTGTGCCAGCAGCGGGTCGACATAATCCTGCCAGGGGGCACCCGGCGCCACACCGTTGAACACCCCGGCGCGGGCCTGGTCGGCCACCCACTGCTGCTTGTCGGCAATCGCGGCCGTCATGAAGGGCTCGAAACCGGCCTCGCGCACGGTGTTGGCCGCCTCGCGCATCTCCTCGGCGCGGCGCTGGCCATGCTGCACCACCCGGCTGAAGAAGTACGCACCCTGCTGCTGCCAGTCGATGCCGGGGAAGGTCTCCTGCAGCGTGGGGATCATGTGGTCTTCGACCCCGTAGGCGCGGGCGGTGGCGTAACTCTCGATCACCAGCGCCTCCAGGCCCTTGATCATCACGCTGCGGCACATCTTGATCGCACTGGCCACACCGAGGCGGTCTGACACGGCCGTGGCAGCCATGCCCCAGGCGTTCAGCACCCGGGCCAGTTCGGCGGCATGCGCGCCGCCCAGCAACATGGGCACCCGGATGCCGAAGGGCGGCACCGAGGTCATCACGCCGGCCTCTACGTAGAACGCACCCGCCGCGTCGATCAACTGCGCCGCTGCCTGCTTGGTGCCGGGCGAGGCGGAATTCAGGTCCAGGAAAACGCTGCCAGGGCGGATGTGGCGGGCGGCCTCCTGTGCCACGGCCAGCGTGCTGGACGCAGTGACGGCCGAGACCACCAGGTCGCTCGCAGCGCACAAGGCCTGCATCGACCCGCACGCCACCACGCCTGCTTCTGCGGCATGCGCCAGCGCCGCGTCCCGGTACGCGGCGTCGGCGAACTTGAGGTCCCAGGCGTGCACGGCGGTTACGGCCGAACGCAAGCCCGTGGCGAGGATGCGGCCGACCTCGCCGTAACCCACCATGCCGAGATGCTCGAATGTCAAACCGTGAACTCCTGAAGTTGTCGCCCGACCCGTCATTGCGTGGGGATCTTCGCGCGCTGGATCACCTCGCCCCAGCGCCGGATGTCGGATGCGAGCAGTTCGGCGGCCTGCTCCGGCGTGCCGGAATGGGCCTCCACATGCAACTCGTGCAGTTTTTTTTTCACATCGGGATGGTTCACCGCGGCGGTGATGTCCTTGTTCAGGCGGTTGATGACCGCACGCGGGGTGCGTGCCGGCGCCGCGAGTGCGTTCCAGGACGCAGCGACCAGGCCGGGCAAGCCGGACTCGACGGCCGTGGGCACATCGGGCAAGGTCGCCGAACGGCGGGCTCCGGTCACCGCCAGCACGCGCAGCGCCTTGCCCTGCACCTGGCCCATGACCGGGCCGAGAATCTCGACCGCCGCGTCGATCTGGCCACCGCGCAGCGCGGTCACCACGGCCGGCGTGCCATTGAAGGGCACGATCTGCAGGTCGGCGCCGGACGTCGACTTCAGCAGTTCCGCCACCAGGTTCTGCGTGCTACCGATGTTGATCGACCCGATATTGAGCTTGCCGGGGTTGGCCCTGGCGAACACCAGCAGTTCCGCCAGCGTCCTGAAACGCGACTCGGCAGCCGTGATGATCGCGATGTCGAACGTAGCAAGCGTGGACACCGGCGCGAAATCGCGCAGGCTGTCGAACGGCAGAGACTTGAACAGCCCGGCGCTCACCGCCGTGCCATTGGACATCAGCAGCAGGGTGTGCCCATCGGGTTCGGCCTTGGCGACGGTATCGCCGGCCGCCACACCGCCGGCGCCGGGCCGGTTGTCGATGAGCACCGGTTGCCCCAGCGATTCAGCGAGCTTTTGCGCCACTGTGCGCGCCGTCAGGTCGGCCACACCACCGGCGCCGAACGGCACCACGATACGGACCGGCTTGGTCGGAAAGGTCTGTGCCAGCCCGGGCCCACAGGCCAGGCACACGGCCAGCACCAGCCACCGGGACAGACAGGCGGCCGTGCGTCGCCCCGGCGCCATGCGTCAGCCGCGCAGGGTCTGGTTGAAGAATGCCAGCGTACGCTCCCAGGCCAGCTTGGCAGCAGCAGCGTCGAAACGCGGCGTAGTGTCGTTGTTGAAACCGTGCTGCGTGCCGGCATACTGGTGCGCGGTGTAGCGGGCACCCGCGGCCTTGAGCGCGGCCTCGTACGCCGGCCAGGCCGCGTTGATGCGTTCGTCGACACCGGCAAAATGGATCAGCAACGGTGCCTTCACCCGGGCCGCGTCCTCGGCCGCCGGATGGTTGCCATAAAACGGCACGCCGGCGCCCAGATCGGGCAATCGCGTCGACAGGAAATGCACCATGCCGCCGCCGTAACAGAAACCCACCGACCCGTATTTGCCGCTGCACTCGGGGCGCTCCTTGAGCACCTTGGCCGCGGCCAGGAAGTCCTCGCGGGTCTTGGCCTGATCGAGCTTGGGGAACAGGTCGCGCGCCTTGTCTTCGTCGCCCGGGTACCCGCCCAGCGGGGTCAATGCGTCGGGCGCGAAGGCGATGAAGTTGTCCAGCGCCAGGCGGCGGGCGATATCCTCGATGTGCGGATTGAGGCCGCGGTTTTCATGCACCACCAGCACGCCGGGCAACTTGCCGCTGGCGTTGGCCGG
>JANMZX010000672.1:0-2230 GCA_031383745.1 Rhodoferax sp.
ACGCCTTCGATCTTCTGCAGGTTCATCAGCAGCTTGAGGATGCCGTCGGCCACCAGCGGGTCGAGCGCGCTGGTGGGTTCGTCGCAGATGATGAGTTTGGGTTTGGCGGCCAATGCCCGCGCGATGCAGACGCGTTGCTTCTGCCCGCCGGAGAGTTCGGCCGGGTAGCGGTCGGCATACCCCGAGCCCATCTCGATCTCGTCGAGCAGCTGCTGGATACGCAGCTCCTTCTCGCGCCCACCCATTCCGAAATAGAACTCCAGCGGCCGCCCGATGATCTTGCCCACCGTGTGGCGCGGGTTCATCGCCACGTCGGCCATCTGGTAGATCATTTGCAATTCGCGCAATTGCTCCTTGCTGCGATCGGGCAGACGCGGTGGCAGGGCCTTGCCCTCGAACAGGATCTCGCCCTGCAGGGGGGCCAGCAAGCCGGTGACCACCCGCGCCAGGGTGGACTTGCCGGAGCCCGACTCGCCGACCACGGCCAGCGTCTGGCCCAGGCTCAATTGCACCGACACGCCATCGAGCACCTTGATCTGGCGGCCTGAATAACTGGCGGTGACCTTGCGCACCTCGAGCAGGGGTTTCGCGTCCGGCTTCTTCTCGTCATGGGTGATCGAGCGCACCGACACCAGGGCGCGGGTGTACTCCTGCGTGGGAGCCTGGATGATCGTCGCCGTGCTGCCCAGCTCCACCATCCTGCCGTTGCGCAGCACCATGATCTCATCCGACACCTGCGCCACCACCGCCAGGTCGTGCGTGATGTACAGCGCCGCGACACCGGTGTCGCGGATGGCGTCCTTGATGGCGGCCAGCACGTCGATCTGGGTCGTCACGTCCAGTGCGGTGGTCGGCTCGTCGAACACGATCAGGTCTGGCTCGGCACACAGCGCCATGGCGGTCATGGCCCGCTGCAGTTGCCCGCCCGAAACCTGGTGCGGGAATCGCTGGCCGAAGTGCTCCGGATCCGGCAGGCCGAGTTTCCTGAACAGCGCAATGGCGCGTTGCTCCGCCTGCGCGCGGCCGGCCACGCCATGGTGCATGGCACTCTCCACGACCTGGGTCATCAGGCGGTGTGACGGGTTGAAGGCGGCAGCCGCGGATTGCGCCACATACGCGACCTCCTTGCCGCGCAGCGCCCGCAATCCGGTCATGCCGCCTTGCAGGATATCGCGCCCATTCAAGAACACCTGGCCGCCCGTGATGCGCACACCCCCACGGCCATAACCCAGCGCCGACAGGCCAATCGTCGATTTGCCGGCACCCGACTCGCCGATCAGCCCCAGCACCCTGCCTTTCTGCAAGGTCAGGGACACGTCGTCCACGATCAGGATGTCGCGTGGCTTCTCGCCCGGCGGATGCACCGTGGCTTCGATGCGCAGGTTGCGGATGTCGAGCAGCGGCGCGTTGTTGGATGCCATGTCAGTACCGCCCGGCCGTTCCGAAGGTACTGACGGCCCCCTCGGGGGGCAGCGAACGAAGTGAGCGTGGGGGTTTCATCCTAGTCATCCGCCGCGGCCGCCCTTGAGGCTGGAGGTACGGGTCAGGACCCAGTCTGCGACCAGGTTGACCGAGATCGTCAACACACCGATGGCCGCCGCCGGGATCAGCGCGGCCGGCACGCCGAACACGATGCCCTCCTTGTTCTCGCGCACCATGGCGCCCCAATCGGCGTCCGGCGGTTGCACACCGAGTCCGAGGAAGGACAGGCCGGAGAGGAACAACACGGCGAAGATGAAACGCAGGCCCAGTTCCGACACCAGCGGTGTCAGCGCATTGGGCAGGATCTCGGAGAAAACGATCCAGGCGGTCTTCTCGCCGCGCAGGCGCGCCGCCTCCACAAAGTCCATCACGTTGATGTCCACTGCCACCGCACGCGACAGGCGGAACACCCTGGTCGAATCCAGGACACCCAGCACGAGGACCAGCACCGTGATCGATGACGGCAGCACCGACAGCACCACCAGCGCCAGGATCAGCGTGGGGATGGACATCATCAGGTCCACCGTGCGCGACAGGAACTGGTCCAGCCGCCCGCCCGATACGGCCGCCACGAAGCCCAGGATCGATCCCATGGTGAACGACAGCGCCGTGGCCGCGCCAGCGATCATGAGCGTGACCCGTGCGCCATGGATCATGCGCGAGAGCAGGTCGCGGCCCAGGTTGTCGGTGCCCAGCAGGGCCTTGTCGGACATCGGCGCCCAGACATCGCCGACCACGGTGCCGGTCG
>JANMZX010000731.1:0-8001 GCA_031383745.1 Rhodoferax sp.
GCTGCTGCCACTGCGCCGGCGCGTCGAGTACCTGCTGCAGCAGGAAGGTGGCGTCAGCGGCGTCGGGTTGGTAATGCATCGCCAGGGTTCACTGGCAGCGGAAGTTCGCCGCGTCTTCCATCGAGCCGCTGCCGGTGTAGCGTGCCACGGCAGGATGGGCGCACAAGGGCCGGGTCCGCGCCGGCGCCCACTCCTTCGGCAGCTCGGTGTTCTCGCCCCCCGGATTCCCGCGACCGCGCGCCGTGGCGGTGACGGCCTGCGGCGCCACACCCTGCTCGACCCATTTCACCAGCGGACCCAGCAGGTCGAACTGGTCGGCGGCCGGGCCACCGCGGCAGTGGTTCATGCCGGGCACCGGGAAATAGCGCGCGAAGTCCGCTGCCCGGCCACCCTGGGCACGGTCCAGACGCTCCACCCACTGGCGCGTGTCTTCGGCCGAGAAGACCGGATCGCTGACCCCGTGGTAGAGCACCATCTTCGCGCCGCGTGTGCGCAGCGTCGCCAGGTTGGCAGGCTGTTCCTGGCCCGGCGGCATCATCAGCGCCAAGCCGGATTCGCGGTAGGTGTCGTTGCTGGCAGACAGCATCGGCAGGCGCGCGCCCAGGTCCTCCGCGAACGGGTCCACACGGCCCGGCGGCACGCTGAAGACGGCGCCGACAGCCAGCGGGTCCAGCGCCTGCGAATTGACGAATTTCCAGGTGGCCCAGTCGGCTCCGGCGACACCGGGGTCGTAGGCAAACGCCGAATAGATCGCCTGCCCGGCTGATGTACGTGCACCGCCGAACAGGCCCGCGACGACGGTTTTCTGGGCCGGTGTGAGACAACTGCCGTCGCGTGCCCCCTGGCAGGTGGGCACATCGGTTTGCAGATTGAACCGGGCCTGGCAGGACTGCGTGTCCTGCACCAGGCCATCGCGCGCGCCGTCTTGCGCATCGCAGCGCGCCAGGATCGCGTTGGCCACGGTCTGACGTTCCTGCAACGTAAAGCCGCTGCCCAGGTCCCGGATGGTTGCCGACGGGTTCATCGGATGTGGGGCAGTGGCGCCCGGCGTGGCCAGCGTGGCCATCTGCTGTGCCGTCCACAACTGCGCCAGCGCCGCCAGTGGAAGGCGGTAGCCGGGGGCGCCGATCAGGTAGCCGTCGTACTGGTCACCCAGGCGTGCCGCCGCCACCATCGCATGCCGCCCGCCGTTCGAGCAGCCGCCTATATAGGAACGGTCGGGCCCCTTACCGTAGGTGGCCAGTACCAGCGCCTTGGCCATCGGCGTGAGCTTGTCCACGGCCTGGTAGCCGTAATCGAGCCGTGCCTGCGGCTCCATGCCGAAAAACGGGGTTTGCGGGCCGGTGTGTCCGGCGTCGGAGCTGATCACCGCGAAGCCCTGCATCAGGGCACCGGTCAGCGGGCCGCCGCCGAGTGCCCCCTGGGCTGGCGCCACTGCACCGTCCAGGCCGCCATTGCCCTGGTAGAACAGGCGACCGTTCCAGTCCATTGGCAAGCGCATTTCGAAACCGATAGCGTAGTCGCGGCCATCCGCGCCCTTGCGCTTGTGCATCGCGCCTTTCACCAGGCAGTGCTCCGCGACCGGCTTGCCGCCCAGGGTCAGTGTGCCGGCCGCAACCACGGCACTGTCCCCCAGCTCGGTCTGGTCGAACCGGAAAGCCGAGGCCAGGGCCGAGCAGTTTTGCAGCCGCGCGCCGGTGGCAGCCTGCATGGCCGGGGGGGCACTCGCGGTATGCGGAAGGCTGCACGCCACGAGGACGGCGCTCACGCCGACCACGCTGATCGAGCGCCGCGACAGGATGGGAACAAGCTTGACCAAAATGGACTCCTCGGGTCGATGCGATGAATGGGCGGTGGCCGCGCGGGCCCAGCGCCGCGCCCGCCGGGCACGGTGCGTCAGACGGGCCCGCAGCGCCGGGGCTGTCGGCTCAGGACTCGTCCGAGAACCCGATCTGCTTGACCAGCGGCCCCCAGCGGAAGAAGGCGTCGCGCTGGCTCTTGTCCATTTCACGCACCGTGGAGCCGCGCGCGATCAGGCCGAACGTGGCCAGCGAGGTCACGACGTTCTTGTCCTGCAGCGCGGCGTTGATCGCGGCGTTGGCGGCCTCGATCACAGTGCCGGGAGTCCTCGCCGGCGCGTAGAAGCCGAACCACTCCTCGACGGTCAGGTCCGGGAAGCCCTGCTCCGCGAAGGTCGGCACGTCGGGCGAGAACGGGTTGCGCGTCGGGCCGGAGGTAGCGAGCATGCGCAGCTTGCCGGCCTTGTACATGGCCAGGAAGTCGCCATGCGGTGTGAACATCGATGCCAGCTGGCCGCCGACGACATCGGCCACACCGGGAATCGAGCCGCGGTAGGGCACGTGCGTCAGCGCCGTATTGGTGTAGCCCGAGAGCAGCGCGCCCAGGAAGTGCGGGATCGAGCCGGCCGCCGGTGAACCGTAACTCGCCTTGTCCGGATTGGCCTTGGCCCAGGCCACATAGTCCTTCACCGACTTGACGCTGGCCGGCACCATCGGGCCGACCGCCAGGCCGTGGTGGATGATGGCCGCGATGGACACGGGCGCCAGGTCCTTGAACGGGTCGTAGGACAACCTGCGGTAGATGTGCGGGTAGATGGAGGTGCAGGAATACGGGGTCAACAGCAGTGTGCTGCCATCCGGCGCGGCGTTCTTGACTGACTCCACCGCGATGCGGCCCCCGGCCCCGGGCTTGTTCTCGACCACGGCGGCGTTCTTCGTGAAGCTGGTGCCACCCAGTTTGTCGCCGATGCGCCGGCTGGTCGCGTCGGCGGTGCCGCCGGCCGGGAAGCCGTTGATGATCTTGACCTGGTCCAGCGTCTGGGCACGGGCGGTGAAGGGCGCGAGCGCGCCGAGCGCGGCAAGGCCGGCGGTGGCGTTGGTGAATTGGCGGCGGGTGGTCATGGTGTCTCCTGGGGTTTTCAATCGGTGGGTGAGGGGGATGAAAGTGAAGCACATGGGTTTCTTCGTCAGCGCGGCGCCATCCGCAAGGCGCCGTCGAGGCGGATCACCTCGCCGTTGAGGTGCCCGTTGGTGACGATATGGCAGGCCAGTTCGGCAAACTCCCGCGGTTCGCCCAGGCGCGGCGGAAACGGGATCGATGCGGCCAGCGACGCCTGCACCGGCTCTGGCAACGAACGCAGCAGCGGCGTTGCGAACAGGCCCGGCGCCACGGTGCACACCCGGATGCCGTGTTGCGCCAGGTCGCGCGCCATGGGCAGCGTCATGCCCACCAGCGCGCCCTTGGAGGCGCTGTAGGCCTGCTGGCCGACCTGGCCGTCGAAGGCGGCCACCGAGGCGGTGAACATCATCACGCCGCGTTCGCCGCCCTCCAGCGGGGCCAGCCGCGCGCACTCGGCGGCGAACAAGCGGCTGATGTTGTAGCTGCCGATCAGGTTGACGTTGACCACCCGCACGAAGTCCTCGAGCGGCGCGGCCGAGCCGTCCTTGGCGACGATGCGCTTGGCGCTGCCGATGCCGGCAATGTTCATCAGGATGCGCGCGCCACCATGCGCTGCGGTGGCCCGGGCCAGCGCCGCAACCACGCTGTCGGTGCTGGTGATGTCGCACTGGCAGGCCAGCGCACTGCCGCCACCCGGTTGTGCATTGATGTCGGCGGCAACCTGCTCGGCCAATGTGGTGTTGACGTCGAGCAGGGCGACCTTGGCGCCCAGGCGCGCGAGTTCGCGCGCGGTGGCCTCGCCCAGGCCCGAGGCGGCGCCGGTGACGATGGCTGCGTGTCCGGATATCTGCATGGTGCTTCCTGTTTCAGGTGGTCGGTTGCAGGGTGAACGGCAGGGTGCCGTCGTGCAGCGCGTTGACCAGTGCCTCGCGGTGCTTGAGCACGGCGCGCTGGTTGATCGAACCCTTGTCGGTGACCTCGCCCTTGTCGATGGACGGCGGCTGGGCCATCAGGTGCAGGCGCGCGATGCGGTTGGCGCTTCCGGTGGCGGTGGCCGCCAGGTGGTCGAGTATCTGCTGGAAATGGGCCTGCACCGGCGCACTTTCGAGCACCTGCTGCAGGGTCGCGTCCGCGGGCAGGCCGGCGAGCGCGCGGCAGGCGGCAGCAGGGAAGATCAGCGCGCCGACCTCCTTGAGGTTCAGCCCGGTGAGGACTGCGTCCTGCACATACGGCGCGCCGGCGGCGATGATCCTGCCGCGCAGCGGCCCCACGCTCACGAAGGTGCCGGTGGCGAGCTTGAAGTCCTCGGCGATGCGCCCGTCAAACTTCAGCCCGAGGTGGACATTGGCCGGATCGATCCACACCACGGCGTCGCCGGTGCAGAAGAAGCCTTCCTCGTCGAAATGCGCGGCAGTCTCTTCCGGTGCGCGCCAGTAGCCGGGCGTGATGTTCGGGCCGCGGTAACGCACTTCGATCTTGCCCTCGGTGGGCAGCAGCTTGAGCTCCAGGCCCGGTGTCGGCAGGCCGAGGTCGCCGGCGCGCACGTTCGGGTTGGTGACGAACAGGCCGAACGGGGCGGACTCGGTCATGCCCAGGCCGGTGCCCATGACGATGCGTTCGCCGATCTCGGCCTCCTGGGTCTGGTGCAGGCTGTCCCAGATCGGTTGGGCCAGCGCCGCGCCGGCGTAGAAGAACATCTTTACGTGCGACAGCAGGGTCTTGCGCAGGATGGCGTCGGTCTTCATCGCTTGGGCGATCGCCTCGAAACCGGTGGGCACGTTGAAATACACCGTGGGCGCGATCTCGCGCAGGTTGCGCAGGGTCTCGCCGATCAGCGCCGGCACCGGCTTGCCGTCGTCGATGTACAACGTGCCGCCGTTGTAGATGGTCAGGCCGAAATTGTGGTTGCCGCCGAAGGTGTGGTTCCAGGGAAGCCAGTCCACCAGCACCGGGTGCTGCCCCTCGGCTTCCGTCACGAGCACCGGCATCGACTGGCGCATCTGCTGCTGGTTGGCGCACCACATGCGCTGGGTGTTGATCACCGCCTTGGGCAGCTTGGTCGACCCGGAGGTGAACAAGAACTTGACGATCGTATCCGGCCCGGTGGCCTGCATCGCGGTGTCGGCCGCCGGCGTGGCGCTGGTGGCCAGCAGCGATGCAAAGCGGGTGACGCGGTGGCGATCGGACAGTTGCCCGGCACCATCACCGATGCAGACTTCGATATCGCCGTCCACTGCGGCCTCGATGGCCTTGGCATAACGCCGGGCGTCGCTCGCATAGACCAGCCCGGGGGTGATCGTGCGCAGCACGTGGCGCAGCTTCTCGTAGTCGGTGCTGACCGTGGAGTAGGCGGGCGACACCGAACAGTAGGGCACACCGGCGTAGAGGCAGCCCAGCGCCAGCAGCGCGTGCTCCAGATCGTTTTCGCTGAGGATCGCCACCGGGCGCTCGGCGCCCAGGCCCCGGTCGATCAGCGCCTGGGCGATGCTGCGCGCACTAGCCAGCGCCTGCGCAAAGCTGATGTGGCGCCAGTCGCCGGTGGTGCCGTCGGGGTGGTGGACGCGCCGTGCCATCCAGGTGCGCTCGGGCGCCACGTTGGCCCAGTGCACCAGCCGGTCGGTGATGCGGTGGGCGTAGGGCTGCAGTGGCTGCTCGGCGCGCAGGTATTGCGCACCACCAGCGCCTTCGCGCAGGACGGCTCGGGTGACGCCGAACGTCAGGGGGCGGTAGCTCGGTGTGTGCATGGCGTGTGGCGGGCTCAGCCCTTCTTGACCTTGGCGGCCTTGCCATCGAGGAAGGCGCGCACGCGTTGCTTGGCTTCCGGCGCGCTCTGGGCGATGCCGGCCATCATGGCCTCGGTGAAGAAGCCGTGGTCCGCGCTTTGTTCGGCGATACGGGGCAGCGCGTGCATCAGCGCGTAGTTGGTGAGCGGCGCGTTTTGCGCCACCCGCAGCGCGAGTTCCAGCGCCTTGTCGAAGGCCTGGCCGGCGGGAACCAGGTACTGTGCGAAGCCGGCGCGTTCCCCGTCGGCCGCGTTGTAGACGCGCCCGGTCAGCATCATGTCGGTCATGCGCGCCACGCCGATGAGTTTGGGGATGCGCACCGAGCCGCCGCCGCCCACGAAGATGCCGCGCGAGCCTTCGGGAAGGGCATAGAAGGTGGAATCGTCCGCCACCCGGATGTGGCAGGCACTGGCGAGTTCCAGGCCGCCGCCGACCACCGCGCCATGCAGGGCGGCAATCACCGGCACCGGGCCGTACTGGACATGCTCCAGCGCGGCATGCCAGCTGCGCGAATGCATCAGGCCCTGGCCGGCATCACGCTCCTGAAGTTCGCTCAGGTCGAGGCCGGCGCAGAAGTGTTCCCCCTCGCCGTCGATCACGGCGGCGCGTACGCTGGCGGGCATTTCCTCGAAGGTTTTCCGCAATGCTGCGATCAGGCCGTCGTTCAGGGCATTGCGTTTTGCGGAGCGCGTGAGGCGCACCACGGCGACCTCCTTGTGGCTGCCGCGAAGTTCGAGCTGGATGTCTTTGTGGGGCATGATGGGTGTTCCGTTCGGGCTCGATTATGGTTATCATCAATAATCAATTCAAGCACCGGGAAACCCGTTTTTCTCAGTGTTTACCCTTGGTTCCCTTTTTGACTGGAGACACCCATGGACTACAAGAACCTGGTCGCCATCGACATCCACACCCACGCAGAAGTCAGTTGCTGGAACCCGTTCGACAGCTACGGCGAGGAGTACGACCGCGCCGCCGACAAGTACTTCCGCAACAGCCGGCGCCCCACGATCGAGGAGACGATCGCTTATTACCGCGAGCGCAAGATCGGTCTGGTGATGTTCACGGTGGACGCCGAGACACAGATGGGCCGCCGGCGCATCCCCAACGAGGAGATCGCCGAGGCGGCGAAGGCGAACAGCGACATGATGATCGCCTTCGCCAGCATCGACCCGCACAAGGGCAAGATGGGCGCGCGCGAAGCACGCCGGTTGGTCGAGGAGCAGGGTATCAAGGGCTTCAAGTTCCATCCCACGGTGCAGGGTTACCACCCGTACGACCGCATGGCCTGGCCGATCTATGAGGTGATCAACGAATACAAGCTGCCTGCCATCTTCCACACCGGCCACAGCGGCATCGGCAGCGGCATGCGCTG
This sequence comes from Rhodoferax sp., assembly GCA_031383745.1. Lineage (GTDB taxonomy): Bacteria > Pseudomonadota > Gammaproteobacteria > Burkholderiales > Burkholderiaceae_C > CAISIP01. The sequence continues at coordinate 7,075 of JANMZX010000731.1, forward strand.
CGGCGGCGGCCTGCGTCTGGAGTACAGCAACCCGATGCACCTGGACGACGTCGCGATCAGCTTCCCCGACATGCAGATCGTCATGGCGCACCCGAGCTTCCCGTGGCAGGACGAGGCCCTGAGCGTGGCCACCCACAAACCCAATGTGTGGATCGACCTGAGCGGCTGGAGCCCGAAATACTTCCCCAAGCAACTCGTGCACTACGCCAACACCCTGCTCAAGGACCGCATCCTGTTCGGCAGCGACTATCCGCTGATCACACCGGACCGCTGGATGAAGGATTTCGAGGACGCCGGCTTCAAGCCCGAGGTCATGCCCGGCATCCTGAAGGACAACGCGGTGCGACTGCTGGGCCTGGCTGCCAGCTGATGGCCGCGGGTTAACCCTGCCCTGCATGGGGCCTGGTGGCCGGAACGTTTTGCCGGGTTCCGGGTCTGTCGGTATCCTTCCACCTTTTTCCAGGAGCGCCCATGCAACGCAAGACCGCCGCCGATTTCGACCAGGAGCTGCTGATCCTGTTTGACGCCTACGTCCATGGCGGCATCGACCGGCGCGGCTTCCTGGACCGGGCGCAGAAGTTCGCCGTCGGCGGCGTCACGGCCAGCATGCTGCTGGCGTCGCTGAGCCCGAATTTCGCCGCCGCGCAGGTGGTGCCCAAGGACGACAAACGCATCAGGACCGAGATGCTGACCTACGCGTCGCCCGCCGGTTCCGGCACCATGAAGGGCTACCTGGCGATGCCGGCCAACGCCAGCGGCAAACTGCCCGGCGTGCTGGTGGTGCATGAAAACCGCGGCCTCAACCCGCACATCGAGGATATCGCGCGCCGCCTGGCGCTGGACAACTTCATCGCATTCGCGCCCGACGCACTGACCCCGCTGGGCGGGTACCCGGGCGACGAAGACAAGGCGCGCGACCTGTTCCCC
>JANMZX010000034.1:0-39824 GCA_031383745.1 Rhodoferax sp.
GCAGGTGGTGGCGATCGAGGTGGCCGATGTGGCGGCGATGACGACCGCGCAGATTGGCGCGCTCAAGACCGACCAGGTCAGGGCACTGCTGACAGAACAGGTCGTGGCGTTGACGACTGCACAGGTGCAGGCATTGACGACCTCGGGTGTGGCGGCATTGACGACCGAGCAGGTGGTGGCGATCGAGGTGGCCGATGTGACGGCGCTCAAGACCAGCCAGGTGGCATCGCTGTCGACGGCCGGTGTGGCAGCCCTGCTGACCGAGCAGGTGCAGGCACTGACGACCTCGGGCATTGCGGCCTTGAAGACAACCCAGGTGCAGGCGCTGACGACCGAGCAGGTGGTGGCACTCACCACGGCCCAGGTCCAGGCCCTGACGACGTCGGGTGTTGCGGCATTGAGCACGGCCCAGGTGGTGGCGATCGAGGTGGCCGATGTGGCGGTGCTCAAGACCAGCCAGGTGGCAGCCCTGACGACCTCGGCGGTCGCCGCGCTGCTGACCGAGCAGGTGCAGGCGCTGACGACTTCCAACGTGGCAGCCCTCAGGACGACGCAGGTGCAGGCACTGACGACCGAACAGGTGGTGGCGCTCACGACATCGCAGACCGCGGCGCTGACGACAGCCGGTGTGGCTGCGCTGAGCACGGCGCAGGTGGTGGCGATCGAGGTAGCCGATGTGGCGGCGATGACGACCGCACAGATCGGCGCGCTCAAGACCGACCAGGTCAGGGCACTGCTGACAGAACAGGTCGTGGCGTTGACGACTGCACAGGTGCAGGCATTGACGACCTCGGGTGTGGCGGCATTGACTACCGAGCAGGTGGTGGCGATCGAAGTGGCCGATGTGACGGCCCTCAGGACCAGCCAGGTGGCGGCCCTGTCGACGGCCGGTGTGGCAGCCCTGCTGACCGAACAGGTCCAGGCACTCACGACCTCGGGCATTGCGGCCTTGAAGACCACCCAGGTGCAGGCGCTGACGACCGAGCAGATGGTGGCGCTGACGACGTCCCAGGTGCTCGCGCTCACCACCTCTGGTGTCGCAGCGCTCAGCACGGCCCAGATCGTCGCGATCGAGGCTGTCGACGTGGCAGTGATGACGACGGCGCAAGTGGCCGCCTTCACGACCGCGCAGGTGGCCGCATTGCTGACCGAGCAGATTCAGGCCCTCACCACGTCGGACGTGGCGGCGCTCAAGACCTCGCAACTGGCCGCGCTGACCACCGACCAGGTGGTGGCACTCACCTCGTCGCAGGTGGTTGCACTCGGTACATCCGCTGTGGCGGCGCTGAGCACGGCCCAGGTCGTGGCGATCGAGACGGCTGATATCGCCGTGCTGCGCACCAGCCAGGTCGCGGCATTGACAACCAGCCAGGTGCAGGCGCTGACCACCGAACAGGTCGCCGCACTCACGACCGGCCAGGTCGAGGCACTGACGACGACCCAGATGTCGGCTATCACTACCACCCAGGTCCAGCATCTCGCGCTGGGTACCCCGATCCTGCTCGACCTCGACGGTAACGGGGTCAGGACGTTAAGTGTGGGCGCCGGCGTCAAGTTCGATCTGTTCGCCACCGGCAACGAGGTGCAGACCGGCTGGGTCAGCAGCGGCGACGGTCTGCTGGTGCTGGACCGCAACGCCGACGGCTCCATCAACGACGGGTCCGAGCTGTTCGGCTCGTCGACGACGCTGGCCAGCGGTACCAAGGCGGCCGACGGGTATGCGGCGCTGCGCGAGTTCGACAGCAACGACGATGGTGTGATCAGCCAGGCCGACGCGGTGTTTTCCGACCTCCGGGTCTGGGTGGACGGCAACTCGGACGGTGTCAGCGGTACGGAGGAATTGCGCACGCTGGCGTCGCTCGGGATCGCCAAGCTGGATCTGCAGGCGTCGGTCGAACTGAGCAAGGACAACGGCAACCTGATCGGCCTGACATCCAGCTACGAAACCACCGACGGCGTCAGCCACGCGGCGGCGGACGTATGGTTCGTGGCAGACAAGGCGGGCAGCACCGCTGCGGCAGCGCCGGATGTCGACAAGGCGATCGCTGCGCTGGCCAGCACGGCGGCGGTGGCGGAAAGCCAGCAGGCAGATCCGGTGCAGGACCTGCAGGTGGTCACTCCGTCGCTGGAGCAGAAGCAACTGGTGGGGGCGGGCGAGACGGCGCGCAAGGACGACCTGCGCACCCGCGTTAGCAGCCTGGCGCAGGCCATCAGCTCGTTCGACGGCAGCGCCACGCCGGGTGACGCGATGTCGGTCCTGCGCCTCGACAATGCGGACGGCGCTGGTCTGGCCAAAGGTAGTGCAGCCCTTGCGGCGGGCAGCATGGCGGATGTGCTCAAGCAGTTCGATGCCAACGGCAACCGGCTGACCAGCCCGTCGGTGGCGGTCGCCTCGCTGACCAAGCCGGTCAACGCGCCTGGCACCCAGGACCCGATGAACAACGGGTTCCTGGCGGGCGGGGGCAAGGGCTGAGGCGCGGCGTTGCAAACCAGCGCGCGGTGACCAGGGTGCAGCCCTGGCCCGGCATGCCGGTCCGATCGAAGGGGTGGCGGCGCCGCAAGGCTCCGGCCACCTGTTTTCCTTGGCGGCCACGCGAGAGAAGCGCCGCAATTCCGTGCCTCATCGGCTGATCGCGGACCGGATGCCCATGTTGAAATCGTCTTTCCCAGTCCGGGTGCTCCAACCATGGCAACGAGATTTCCGCATACGACCATCCAGTGCCTTGCCGCGATCGCCCAACACCATCGGTTGCCGGTCAATCCGGAGCGACTGATCGAGGACTATGCGTTGCTGGCGGAGGAGCCGAAACCCGCCATCGTGCTGCGCATCGCATCCGATATCGGCCTCAAGGCCAAGTTCGACAAACTGACCTGGCCCGCGCTGCTGGTGCAGGAGGGGGTGTTTCCGCTGGTCGCCAGGATGTCGGACGGCAACTGCGTGATCGTCATCAGCGCAGCCGCCGCCGGTGACGGCCAGGTCTCGATCCTCAACCCGCTGGCCGATCGCGCCACCGAAGTCCTGACGGTCGAGCGCGAGCAATTCTGTTCGCTGTGGAAGGGCGAGGTGTTCCTGGTCAAGCGGCTGTATGCCCTGCCGGACAAGAACCAGCCGTTCGGCTTTCGCTGGTTCATCCCCGAGATCCTGAAGCAGAAGGCCGCGCTGCGCGACATCGCGATAGCTGCCATCGCCATGCACTTCCTGGCCCTGGCCTCGCCGATCTTCTTCCAGTTGGTCATCGACAAGGTGCTGGTGCACCAGAGTGCGTCCACCCTGTGGGTGCTGGCGGCGGGCATCGTGGTGGCGCTGGTGTTCGATGCGCTGTTCGGCTTCCTGCGCCAGATCCTGACACTCGCGGCCAGCAACAAGATCGACATGCGCCTGACACGGCGCACCTTTGCGCACCTGCTGTCGCTGCCGATCGACTATTTCGAGACCACCACCGCCGGTGTCATCACGCGACACATGCAGCAGGTGGAGAAGATCCGTGCCTTCCTGACCGGGCGCATGTTCTTCACTGCGCTGGACGCCACCTCGCTGCTGATCTTCCTGCCGATCCTGTTCGCCTACTCGGTGAAGCTGGCCATGGTGACCCTGCTGTTCACGTTCCTGATCGGTTCGGTGGTCGCGGCCATGGTGCCGACCTTCCAGCGCCGCCTCAACGACCTGTACCAGGCCGAAGGTGAGCGCCAGGCCATGATGGTCGAGACCATCCACGGGATGCGCACGGTCAAGGCGCTGGCCATCGAGCCAACCCAGCGCCGGCTGTGGGACCAGCGCTCCGCGCAGTCGATCAACATGCATTTCCGCGTCGGCAAGATCGGCATCACCGGATCGGCCATCACCGACTTCCTGGGCAAGCTGCTGCCGGTCGTGATCATCGTGCTTGGCGCGCAGCAGGTGTTCGACCAGACGCTGACGGTCGGTGCGCTGATCGGCTTCCAGATGATCGCGGGGCGGGTGGTCGCGCCGCTGATTTCCATCGTGGGTCTGGTGAACGAATACCAGGAGACCGCCCTGTCGGTGCGCATGCTGGGCGAGGTGATGAACCGGCCGTCCGAAGGCCGTGCCGGCGCCGGCGGCCTGCGCCCGGAGCTGGCCGGGGAGATCTCCTTCGACGAGGTCACCTTCCGCTACCCGGGTTCCAGCGCAGCGGCGCTGGACCGCGCGACGTTCACGATTGCGGCGGGCTCGGTGGTCGGCATCGTCGGGCGCAGCGGATCGGGCAAGACCACCCTGACCAAGCTGATCCAGGGCCTGTATGGCGTGCAGGAAGGCATCGTGCGCTTCGACCGCACCGACGCGCGCGAGATCGAACTGGCGCACCTGCGCCGGCAGATCGGCGTGGTGCTGCAGGAGAACTTCCTGTTCCGCGGCTCGGTGCGCGAGAATATTTCGGCCGCCAAGCCCGAGGCCACCTTCGAGGAGATCGTCGCAGCGGCCGAGGCCTCGGGTGCGTCAGAATTCATCGAGCGCCTGCCCCAGGGCTACAACACGATGCTCGAGGAAAACGCGTCCAACCTGTCGGGCGGGCAGAAACAACGCCTGTCGATCGCGCGCGCGCTGCTGTCACAGCCGCGCATCCTGGTGCTGGACGAGGCCGCCAGCGCGCTCGACCCGGAAAGCGAGGCGATCTTCATCCGCAACCTGTCGCGCATCGCCGTCGGCCGCACCGTGATCATGATTTCGCACCGCCTGTCGACCCTGGTCAATGCGAACGCGATCCTGGTGATGCAGCACGGCCGGCTGATGGACAGCGGCCGCCATGAAGAGCTGCTGACGCGCTGCGACACCTACCAGCACCTATGGAACCAGCAGACCAGCCACCTGTGACGCCGCCCGTCAAGGCGCGCTGGTTTTCCCTGTCGAAGAAGCAGGGGAAAGCGAAGCACCGCGGCCGCGGCAAGACAGTCATCGAGTACCTGCCCGATGCGGACGAGATCGAGCGCAGCCCCGTGCCGCGGCTGGCGCAGTTCACGCTGCATGTGCTGTTGCTGGCGCTGGTGTCGTTCGCAGTGTGGGCCAGCGTGTCGCAGCTCGACCAGGTGGTGGTGGCGCAAGGCCGGCTGGTGAACCCGCTGCCCAACGTGGTGGTGCAGCCGCTCGAGACCTCGGTGATACAGAGTGTCGACGTGCGCGTCGGCCAGGTGGTCAGGAAGGGCGACCAGCTGGCGGCGCTGGACGCCACCTTCGTGCAGGCGGACGAAACCCAGCTGCGCCAGCGCCTGTCGAGCCTGGAAACCCAGGTGCAGGGCTTCGAGCAGGAGCTCGCCGGCCAGGGGGAGCGCGGCGCATCGACCACCACGGCGGACGACAAGCTGCAGGCAAACCTGCTGATGGAGCGCCGGGCGAACTACCGCGCCCAGCAGATGAAGATGATGGAGTCGGCGGCCCGGCTGCGTGCCGCGCTGGCCACCAACCGCAGCGACCAGCAACTGGTTGCCTCGCGCCTGCGCTCGCTCAAGGAGATCGAGACGATGCAGGAAAAGATGGTGCAGCAGAAGTTCGGCGCACCTCTGCAATTGCTCGAAGCGCAGCAACGCAGCAAGGAGGTCGAGCGCGACCTGCAGCTGACGAGCAGCCGCGAGCAGGAAATCCGCCGCGAACTGGCCGCCTTCGAGGCCGAGAAGACGGCCTTCGAACGCGGCTGGCGGCAGAAGCTGATGGAAGACCTGCTGACGATCTCGCGCGAGCGCGATGCCGTGCGGGAGCAGTTGCAGAAGGCCGACAAGCGCCGCAAGCTGGTGACCTTGCTGGCACCGGTGGATGCCGTGGTGCTGGAGATCGCCAAGTTGTCGCCCGGCTCGGTGGTGCGCGAGGCAGAGACATTCTTCACGCTGGTGCCGCTCAATGTGGCTCTGGAGGCCGAGGTGCAGATCGACGCGGTCGACGTGGGTTACATCAAGCGCGGCGATGTGGTGCATGTGAAGCTCGACGCGTTCCCGTTCCAGCGCCACGGCACGCTGGACGCCAAGGTGCGCACCATCAGCGAGGACGCCTTCCGGCGCGACGCCGCAGCCCGTATCGGATCGGATGCGTATTACCTGAGCCGGATCACGCTGGACAACACCAACCTGAAGAACATGCTGACCAGCGGACGGCTGATGCCCGGCATGACCCTGACGGCGGAGATCGTGGTGGGCAAACGCACCGTGATGTCGTACCTGGCCTGGCCCCTGACCAAGGGGATGAACGAGGCGGTGCGGGAACCCTGACGCGCTCGGGCGCGTGGCGGGGCTGACTAACGCGGCTGCGGCCGCATGGCCCGGTCGATTGCCTGCATGCAGGAGATGCCGGTGCTCAGGTCCTGTCGGGACGGCAATTCGCTGCCGCGCAATAAGTCAGGGTTGCGAAACAGTATGGATGTGCAATTCTTGTACAGGTAGGAAGGTATCAGGCCCCAGAAATCGATTCGCAGGAAGCCGGCATCGTTGAACATGGTCATGCCCGGGTCGTACTCGGCGCCATCCGAGTTGTCGAATACGACCATGCCGTTTGGCGAAAGCCTCGACAGACAGGCGCTCGCGCATTCGTTGCGATGCACGCCGTCGATCACGATCAGGTCGAACTCGCCAGTTGTCTCGCGGATCGCGTCCACATAGGCGTCCCTGTCCGGTCGGCACAAAAGTGACACATTCGCGGGCAACTGCGGCCGCAGTTCCTCGTACCAGGCGCTGCTCTCCTCGATCGAAACAATTTCCTGCACACGTGAGGCGAGCCAGATCGTGCTGAACCCGGCACCCCATTCAAAGACGCGCATCGCGGGCTGAAGCTTGGTACCGAGAAAGTCGATCGCGGCGTAGGTCATCCAGGGAATCGGCTTGCCATCGCGGTCCACCGGCCGCCCCATGCGGACAGACAACAACCAGCCCGAGGTCTCGAGCACGTTGGTCTGCTTGGGCAGCAGCCGGGTGACTGCATCCCAGTCCCCGTCCAGTGCCAGCAGATGGCCGCATAACCACCCGTTGCCCTCGAAGCTGTGTTTCGCGTCGAGCCGCTGGCGAATCGCCGCCACGGCTTCCTGGTGCTGGCCCGATGCGATCAGGTCGAGGATGTGCTGCATTGTGTTGTCCATTTGAAAAGGGGCCGTTCCGGGGCCAGGCTATTGCACGTAGCGGATCTGCTTGCGGCTGACGCCGTGGAGCACATCCTTGAGCCGCGCCTCCATGGCGTCCATCGCCGCCAGGTAGGGTGCATACAGCGGCTCGAAATAGGCACCGAAATGCTCCGGCGGGGAACCCGCCCAGTAGCGGCCGTCGTCCTGCAGCTTGATGCCCTGGAAGTGGTAGAAGATCAGCTGCTCTGAATCGACATAGATCTGCTGATTGAAATACCGCAGCTGCCATTGCGAGACGTTCCAGTGCGCCACGTCGGCGCCGATCCAGCGGCTGACGCAGCAGTTCGGATAACGCGCAGGCCAGCGGTCCAGGTATTTCTGGTCGGCGAAGCGCTCGTCTTCGAGCCGGTCGTAACACCAGTCGATGCATTCGCGGCGGTAGTCCTCGACCACACGCAGTCCTTCGTCGGTGTTGAAGAAGCTGATCCAGGCCACGTTGAAACGGCCGTAGCGCTCCAGGCTCTGCAGGTGCGGGCTGAACCGGTGCTCGATGATCTGCACCGATTTGCCGACCGACTCGGCATGCAGGATCGCCGGTGACGCATAGAAAAACAGGTCGGAGTCCAGGTAGGTGAGCCGCTGCATGCCGGGGAATCGGCGCAGCAGGTAGTGGCACAACACCGAGGTGGCGGTGAAATACCACTCGACCAGCGAGCGGTTGTCCTTGCAGGCGGCAAACTCCGGGTCGGCGGCCTGCAGTTCGTCGATGCCGATGGCCGTGATGTGCGGCGCGTGGTTCTTCAGGAACGCCTCGGCCGTCGTGTCCAGGCACAGCAGGTGGAAATGCGCCAGCGGGTCGTGGCGCTTGAGCGAATCGACCATCAGCATGGCGCGCGTCAGGTAGTTCGAGTCGAAATACGCGCAGTAGTGGTTGCGGCCGTCCGCACCAGCGCCGGCCATCGGGTCGTGGCGCAGGCAGGCAATGCTGAGCGAACGGGTGCTGGTGCCGAACACCTGCCCCAGGTCGTAGTCGATGCTTTTCTCGACCAGCACCGGTTGCAGGTGGTTGCGCGCCAGCAGGTCGGCCAGCACCGACTCGGAAAAGCAGACTTCCACCACCGGCGAGCCGTAACCGTTCTTGGTGAAGTACAGGTTGTCCGTGGCACCCTGCACCGTGACCGTGTGGAACACCGCGAACTCCGACGCCACCCGGGCCGCCTCCTGTACCGCCTTGTCGAACTCGATCGTGTGCATCAGCGAGGCGCCATTGAGCACCACGTCGAAGGCCCGGTCCGCAAAGTCCAACTGCGACGAGGACATGACCTCGAACCGGTGGTCCGGGTAGGTCTGTCTGGCCAGCTCGACCATGGCCGGCGCGAGATCGACGCCGGCGTAGGTGCAGGCATCACCGACAAATTCAGCGATGAAGGTATGCAGGTAACCCGAGCCGCAGCCGGTCTCCAGCAGCCGCATGCCGGGGCGCTGGATCTTGCGCAGGATGTTCTGCAGGGCCAGCAGGTCGGCGCGCCGGCTGCCGGCGCGGAACAGGTCGATCAGGCGGTGGAAGGCCTCGTGCTGCGCGGCAGCCGCGGCCCGGGTATTCCAGCCCGCGATCGACGTGCTCGCCGCTGCGTACTCCTGCGCGGTCAGTCGCCGGTAGCCCTGCTGGGCCAGCACATGGTGGCGCATCAGCAGGTCGGCCAGACGCGCGTCGACGTTTGACAGCAACTGCGTGCCGATGTTTTCCAAGGCTGGCAGGGACGCGCACAAGGCCTCCAGCCGGCCCAGCACTGGCAGGTACACGTCGGCGTAGCAGGCATCCCAGCCGGGCAGCGCGCCGAAACTCAGCAACTGGTAGTTGTTGCGGGCCATGCGCTGCACCAGCGCGAACAGGAACAGGCCTGAGGGGTTTGGAGCGCCGGACTGGTAGTTCCAGGGGGTCGACGGCTGCAGGTAGCGCACCGGCAGGGTGCTGGCCTGCAACAGCGCGGCGAGCCGCTGCGCGCCGGCGACGTTGGTGTCGCTGCCCTGCGGCAGGACCGTGTCGGCCAGCCGGTCGAGCAGCACGATGCTGGCGGGGTCGCGAGCGACCGACAGCAAGTCCATCGCAGCGCGCCCGAGCACCGACGCTTCGTACTGGTAGGGCGCCGCCCAGCCGTAGTCCAGCACCACGATCGACCGGTCGCTTTCGTCGCATGCGAGTGCGTCGGCACTCTGAAGCAGCACGGTCGGATGCAGGTAGGTCAGGCGTCCGGCATTCGGGTAGTGGACCACCAGCGCGCGCAGCAGCAGAGCCGGCAGCACCCACGCCCGCAGGGCCGGGTTGTCGGCGAGCGCATGGCGCTCGGTTGCCGTGGCGATGTGGTCCAGATCGAGCAGCACGGCCTGTGGGGCTGCAACCTGCAGCAGCGCGCGCGTGATGTCATCAAGGCACAGCAGCACCAGCGGCTGGCCCGGAAACCGGGCCTGGAGCGCTTCTGCCGTGAGCAGCGCGAACAGCCTGTCGTTGGCGCCCGCGGCGCTGCAGACCACCTGGCGGTGTGGCGTGGCATCGGGCGCCGGTGTCGCCTGGGCCCGGGCCTGGGTATGGCGCGCCAGGTGCGTGTCCAGAATGCGCTCCAGCCAGGCGGCACGGTGTTCCACCAGATGCTCCTGGTGCACCCGTGCGAAACCCGCTGCGGCGATCTGCCGGCGCCGGGTTTCATTGGCCGGGTCCAGGAAGAAGTTCACCTTCTGCACCAGTTCGTCCGTGTCGCGGTAGGTGACGATCTCTTCCTGCAGCCGGAAGTAGTGCGCCAGGTTGCCGCAGTGCTCGGTGATCAGCAGCGCGCCGGCGCGGGTGGCCTCGAACACGCGCATGTTCGAGGTTTCGCGGCCACCCCGGTCGGGCAGCAGGAAGTCGCCCCGCGAATCCAGCACGATGCGCGAGCGCGCGTACAGCGACAACACCTCGCGGCCGAACACCGGCGGAAACAGCGCGACCCGGTCACCTGGCTGCAGCGGGAATGCGCCCGGTGTGTAGAGCGCGATCTCGTGCGCGCCGATCCGGCGCGAGAGTGCGCGGTACTCGGCCGCGCGCTCCTGGTGGATCTGGCCTGCGAAGGAGCCGGAAAACACCAGGTCGTGTCGTGGCGCCGGTGACGAGCCGGCAGGGTTGCGGTAGGGCGGTGCGGCCGGCATGAAGCTGTCTGCTGCCCGGGCGCCCAATGCCAGGGCTGCCTCGCGGATGTGGCGGATGCCGGACAGCACCAGGTCGATCTGCCGCCACGGAATGCGGGTGTCGACGATGCTGGCGTGCCAGCCGACCACCATCGGGCGCCGAGGCAATCGCTCCAGGATGCCGAAGTCGAATCCCGGAATGTCGCTGAGGTACAGCACGTCGGGGTCGATGGAGCGCAGTTGCGCCTCCAGTATCTGGGCCAGGCTGGCAGGGGTCTGCCCGCCCAGGTTTTCCCGGGCCCATTGCAACTGGCTCGCGCTGCAGTTCGGCACCAGGTAGTGCGTCTCCCAGTGCTGGGGGTTCAGGCTGGGCACCGTGTTGTGGCCGCCGCTGAAACCGGAATCCAGCAGGGCGTCGATCTGCTCGGCGAACCGCCGCTCGGCCAGGCCGGCATGGTCACGGTAGAAATCGTCGAGAAAACGCGCGTAGAAGCTCTCGACCTGGACGATGCGCAGTTTCTGGGCCATGGTGTGTCGGCAGCTTGCGCAGTGGTCGGTCAGGCGGCCGCCTGGCTGATGTAGGGGTTGCGGTCGAGCTTGTCGAACGACCAGCCACGCTCGGAGAAACGGCCAATCTCCTGTTCATCGGGCATGGCCACGAAGATAACGGCCAGCAGCATGTTGTGCTTGAGCTCCATGCGTTCGCAGCGCGCCTCGATGTCATGCACGCGGGCGCGGAAGCCGGTGAACTGCGGGTTGCCTTCGTGCGCCAGCTCGTCGGTCAGTGCCGGGTCGAAGATGTCGTAGATGCTCTTGAACGCCACTGCCGGCAGGTCCAGGCCCAGTGCCACCTTCTCGACTTCGCGGCGCGACAGGGTGTAGACGTAGTTGCCGTCGGACTCGTAGGTGGCCTTGTGCCCGCCGCTGAGCGTGGGCATGTCCACATAGGCGTCCTGCGGTTCGATCAGCACAATGCCCTTGCAGGCCACGCGCAACATCTCGTACAGCGCCAGCATGGGCCGGGGGAAGTGGTGGAACGCCTCCTTGCACAACACGTAGTCGAACGAGCGGTCGGCGAAGCTCAGGCGTTCGGCGTTTTCCGCGCTGACTTTCTGCAGTGCGCCCGCCTGCCGGCTGATCTGGAGGAGGTGGTCGCTCAGGTCGGACGCGGTGACGTCGCCAAAGCCGCGGCGCACCATGCGGATCGCATCCAGGCCGTAACGACCGTCACCCACGGTCAGCCAACGGTCGGAGCGCGCGTTGACGAGGCACTCGAATACGGCCTCGCTCATGCGCTCGTGGCGCCAGAAATCCACCGTGTCCTCGCGGAACCAGCCCTGGTGCACCTTGAGCCGTTCGGGCGTGGCGGCGTCGCGGATCCAGTGCTCTTTTTGGGCGAGGTAGCTCAGTTCCTGGAAGCTTTGCGTGTCGTTGGCCATGGCGGGTGTGTGTCTGGGGTGGTCTGGGACGGACGGTCGGTATCGTCACGCGGGAAGAGTGGGCGGGCGCAGCGCTGCACCGGGCGACAAGGCGTCATGTGCCGTGCCGAGCTGGCTGGCACGCCACATCGCGGTGCAGGCGGCCTCCAGGTGGCGGCAGAAACCCGCGGTGTCGAACAGCGCCGACGTGTGGCGCTGGTCACGCACCCTCTGGCGCAGGCCGGCAAGTTCGGCGGGTGACTGCGCCAGACGCAGCGCCACGGCTTCATAGTCCGCCAGCGAGCGGGTCACCAGTTCCGGCAGGCCCAGCGTGTGCAGCAGGCTGCCCGCCACCCGGGCCGGAAACGCGCCGCCCATGCAGGTCAGGACCGGCAGGCCCGCCATCAGCGCGTCGGCCGCGGTGGTGTGGGCGTTGTACGGATGCGTATCGAGGAACAGGTCGGCCTGGCGGTAACGCGCCAGGTGGTCCTCGACCCGTGGCACCCGCCCGGCGAACACCAGGCGGGCCGGGTCCACACCGCGCGCCTGGGCGCACCAGCGCAGGTTGGACTGTGCCTGGTCGCCGCGCGACATCAGCCACAACACGCTGCCCGGCACCTGCACCATCAGGCGCATCCATGCGTCGAACACCGGCGGGCTTATCTTGTAGTCGTGGCTGAAGGAGCAGAACACGAACCCGGCCTCCGGCAACCCGCATTCGGCGCGCGTCGGCACCCCGTCGGCGATCGACACGCTGGCGTCCGTGGGCAGGTAGCTGTCGGGCAGGTAGACCACCTGCTCGTCGTAGAACTGCTGGTGCTCCGGCGGGATCACATGCCGGTCGGCCAGGATGTAGTCGTAGTAGTCCGCTCCCATGGTGCCGGGATACCCGAGGTAGTTGACCTGTACCGGCGCGGGCTTGAGCGCGAAGATCTCGGTACGCGTGTCGGAGGTGTAGCCGCCCAGGTCGATGGCGATGTCCACCTCCAGGTCGCGCATCCGCTGCGCGATCTGCGCCGCACCCATGTCGCGGGCGTCGATGAAATGGTCGAACGCCGAGCGCATGCGTGCGCGCAGGCGGCTCTGGTCGTCCACCCCCAGCGACACGGCGATCGTCTCGAAGCGGGTGTGGTCGTGGTGTTCGAACACCCCGGCCATCAGGTGCCCGACCGGATGCTCCCGGAAATCGGGCGACACATACGCCAGGCGGATCCGGTCGTGCCGGTAGCGCTCGCCAGCCCAGAGCGGGCGCGGGCTGCGCCGTGCGTGGTGCGCGGCAAATATCCGGGCCGCCTGCTGGTGGTCGGCCGCGCTGTCGGATGCCGACATGAAGGCCAGGGACTTGCAGGCGCGTTTGCCGGAACGCACCGCGTCCACGATGCGGGCGCATGCGGGGGCGAAGTCCTTCCAGTCGCAGATGTGCATGCGTTCGTAAAACAGCAGGCCCAGCCCGTAGTCGTAGTCGGGGTGGAGCGTGACCAGCCGCTCGAACATGGCGATCGCCTGTTCGTTCTGCCGGAATTCCGTCAGCAGGATGCCGCAGTTCCCCAGGGCGCCGGCATGGTCGGGTTGCAGCGTGAGGATCTGGTTGAAGCGCTCCAGGGCTTCCTTGTGCCGGAACATGCTGCGCAACAGCGCGCCGCTGTTGAGCAGCACTTCCACATAGTCCGGTTTCAGGGCCAGCGCGGCATCGAAGCTCTGTAGTGCCGCCTCCTTGTCGCCACGGGACTGCTGCACCGCCCCCTGCAGGTAGAAAAGGGGGGCGAACTGCGGGTTGGCCTGCGTGCCGCGCCGGCACAACTTCGCAGCCAGGTCGAGCGACCCTGCGTTCATCCCGATCAAGGCCAGCGAGTAGAGTGCATGCGGGTTGCCTGGATCCTGCTCCAGCACCTGCGTGAACAGCCGGCTGGCCGCATCGCCCTGGCGCTGGTTCTGCAGCTCGATGGCCTGGATCAGCAGGTCGGTGACGGAGGGGGTGCCGGGTTCGGTCATGTCTGGGTGGCGCGGCGCGGGTGGCGCGGCGTCAGATGGCATTGTCATTGCCGCCGCCCAGCGCCTTGTAGAGCTGGGCGGCGGTCTCCAGCTGGGCCCGGCGGACCTGCGCACTGCCCTGCTGCGCAGAGATCACCTCGCGCAGTCCTTCGAGCACTTCCAGGTAGCTGATAAGCCCGCCCTGGTAGCGCGCCTGGGCGATTTCGAGGCGCCGCTCCTGGGCGATGCGGTTCTCGACGCTGGAGCGCCACTGGCGCGTCAGCGAGTCGCGCGCGGACAGCAGGTCTGCAACCTCGCGGAACGCCTGCTGGATCGTCTTTTCGTATTCTGCGATGGCGATGATCTTGCGGGCCTCGGCGAGATCCACGCCGGCCGCCGTGCGGCCGCCGTCGAACAGCGGCATCGAGATGGTTGGCAGGAACGACCAGGCACCGCCGGTGAACAGCCCCAGCAGCCCCTTGCTGGCAAGACCCAGGCCCGCCGTGAGCGTGACCTTGGGCATGAAGGCGGCGCGCGCGGCGTCGATGTTGGCATGCGCCGCCAGGAGGCGTTGTTCGGCGGCCAGCACATCCGGCCGTACCAGCAGCACTTCCGCCGGCAGGCCGGGAGCGAGGTCGGCGTCCAGGCCCTGCTGGTCCAGGCTGGCGCCCTCGGGCAGGGAGTCGGGCAGTTGTCCCACCAGGAAGCGCAGGTGGTTGGTGGCCCTGGCCTGCTGGTGCTCCAGCGCTGCGAGGTTGGCCCGCGCGGATTCGAACATCGCGCGTGCCTGCTGGTATTCGTAGTCGTAGGCGCCGCCGATGTCGCGCCCCTTGTCGATCAGCGACAGCGACTGCGCCCGCAGGCCGGCGTTGGTCCTGGCCAGGGCGGTCAGCTCTTCCATCTGCAACAGCGTGAAATACACCGCCGCCACGTCCGACACCAGCGAGATACGGGTTGCGCGCTGCGCTTCTTCGGTGGCCAGGTAGCTGGCGCGTGCCGATTCCGACAGCCGGGCCAGCCGGCCCCAGAAATCCAGTTCGAAGGACACGCTGGTCACCGACACGTCAAAGCGCGAGTTGATCGCGGAGTCGCCCGCCGAGCGCAGTTCGGCCGGTGAGCGCGTCACGTTGCCGGACCCCAGCAGGCCGACCATCGGCGACTGGTCGGAGCGCACGATGCCGTACTGGGCGCGGGCCTCGAGCACGCGCCCTGCGGCGATGCGCAGGTCGCGGTTGTGCTCCAGTGCGGTGGCGATCAGGGTCTGCAGCCGGGGGTCGGGGAAGAAGTTGCGCCAGTGCGTGCGGGCGGCGTCGATCCTGCCGCTTTGCACGCTGGCGGCCGGCCAGGCGGGCGGAATTGGCGCCGCCGGGCGCTGGAATCCGGAGGGCGGCGTGGCGCACGACGCGAGCAGGACCGCGGCTGCAGCACCGAGGATCCGCAGGCTGCGCACGGCGGGAATCCGGCATGGGAACGCGGGCGACGGGCGAGCCTGGCCAAGGGGGTGCATGACTTCGGATGGGTGGAACTGTGCGGATTGTCGCGGCGCGCCGCCGCGGCGATGGCCCGATTAGGCGGCCGATCACCCGCCAATTGCGCCAGCGCTGCTCAGCGCGACACCGGTGGGGCGGTCGCAGCGGTTTCTGCGGCGGCGGCGGCTTGCCGCGGACCGCCGAGCAACCGCTCTTCGGCTTCCCGGGTCATGACGAGGATCGTGATGCGCCGGTTGGTGGGGCTCAAAGGATTCTGCACATCGAGCAGGCTGCTGGATGCCAGGCCGGTGACCCGGGCCAGCTTCTCGTCGGGCATGCCGGCGGCGATCAGCTCGCGGCGGGAGGAGTTGGCACGGTCCGCCGACAGCTCCCAGTTGCTGTAGCCTCGTTCGCCATTGCCATACGGAGAGCGGTCGGTGTGGCCGTCCAGGCTGATCTTGTTGTCGACGCCATTGAGCGCGTTGCCGATCTCGCGCAGGATGTCGCGCATGTAGGGCTTGACCAGCGCGCTGCCCACATCGAACATGGCGCGGTTCTGGTCGTCCACGATCTGGATCTGCAGGCCGTCCGGTGTCGTCTCCAGCCGGATCTGCGAACTGAACTCCGCCAGTTTCGGGTTGTTGGAGATCACCGAGGCGATCTTGGCGCTGAGTGCGGCGAGTTTCTTCGCGTCCTGCTTGGCGACCTCGGCCTTGGCCGCGTCAAGTGCCGCCTTCTTGGTCAGGATCGGGTCGGGTGAGCTTTCCTTCTTGTTTTGCCCCGCGTTCTTGGCCAGGTCGTTGCCGCCGCCCTGGATGACGCTATTGCTCGCGCCGGCACCGGTGCCACCCATCATGGCCACCTTGAGCGGTGAGGTGAAGTAGTCGGACAGACCTTTCTTGTCGCCTTCCGAGGTGGAGCCGAGCAGCCACATCAGCAGGAAGAACGCCATCATGGCGGTCACGAAGTCGGCGTAGGCGATCTTCCAGGCGCCGCCATGCACGGCGTGGCCGCCCTTCTTGATCTTCTTGACGATGATCGGCTGGAGTTTTTTACCGTCAGTGGCCATGGTGGAGGGTCAGGTTCTGCCGATGCCTATTTCTTGCCGCGCACGTGGTTCTCGAGCTCGGCAAAGCTGGGCCGTTCGGTGGAGAACAGCACCTTGCGGCCGAACTCGATCGCCGTGGAAGGGTTGTAACCCTGCATGCTCGCCAGCAGCGTGGTCTTGATGCATTGCAGTTCCTTGGCGGCGTCCTCGGATTTTTGCTCGAGCAGGCCACCCAGCGGCTCCACCACCCCGTAGGCCAGCAGGATCCCCAGGAAGGTACCCACCAGCGCAGATGCGATCATGCCACCCAACACAGCCGGTGGCTGCCCCACCGAGCCCATGGTGTTCACCACACCCAGCACGGCGGCCACGATCCCGAACGCCGGCAAGGCGCCGGCCAGTCGCGCGATGGCGGCAATCGGTGCGTGGGCTTCCTGGTGGTGGGTGTCGATCTCGCTGTCCATCAGCGACTCGATCTCGTGCGCGTTCAGGTTGCCTGACACCATCATGCGCAGGTAGTCGGTCATGAACTCGACCACGTGGTGGTCGTTGCCGACGGTGGCGTATTTCTTGAAGATCTCCGATTCGTGCGGGGTTTCGACGTCCTTCTCGATCGCCATCAGCCCTTCCTTGCGGGCCTTTTGCAGGATGTCGTAGAGCAGGGCCATCAGCTCCATATACCGTGCCTTGGTGAACTTGGAGCTCTTGAGTGCCTGTGGCAGCAGCTTGATCGTCGCCTTGAGCACCTTGGGCTGGTTGTTCACCGCAAAGGCCCCCAGCGCACCACCGAAGATGGTGACCAATTCGAAGGGCAAGGCGGTCAGGATGACCCCGATATTGCCGCCGTGGAAGATATACACGCCGAATATGCACCCCATGGCGACGACGTAGCCGATGATGACGATCATGTTTGTGGGTGGTCAGTTGCGCCGAAACCGTGCACGCATGTACTCAGGCTGTGGTTGGATGGGCCATTCTATGAAATCGCACGGCAACCAAAACGAGAAAAGGGCCCGTGTTGGGCCCTCATATGCGGGGATGGCTTTGCGGCGGCGGGCCTAGTGGACCATGATCCCACCCGCCAGTGCACTCTTGCCGGCCCGCGCCGGCGGCTCGCACAGGCCGCACACGAAGTGCCGTACGTTCTCGTAGGGCTCGGTCACGAAATGCCCTCCGCACTTGGAGCACCGTGTCATCGTCAGCATGTTGTTGTTGACGAATTTCACCAGGCGCCAGGCGCGGGTGATGGACAACAGCGGCTCCACGTCGCAGGACGCGATCTGTTCCAGATAGAGCTTGAATGCCTTCATGACTGCGTCGATATCCTCCATCGCCGAGACCTTGGTCAGGTACTCGTAGGTATTGAGGAACAGCGACGCATGGATGTTGGGCTGCCAGGTCAGGAACCAGTCGGTGGAGAACGGCAGTTGTCCCTTGGACGGCGAGCGCCCGGCCACTTCCTTGTACAGGCGCAGCAGGCGTTCGTACGACAGGTTGGTTTCGCTCTCCAGTACCTGCAGGCGGGCGCCCATCTGGATCAGCGCGATGGCGCGCTCGATCTGGCGCGACTCGTTGACGATGCTCTTCGTGGCCATGGCCTACATCGCCTCGGCGAAACGGCCCGACATCAGGATGCTGGCGTGCAGTCGCGTGGTTGCATCGTTGTTGACCTTGCTGGTGGAGTGGTTGGTGAGCAGGTTCCAGACGATGTCGTCGTCGACGCGGAACCGGCACAGCAGCATGTTGCCCGAGGCGATCTTGAGGATCTGCGCTGGCGACAGGCTGGAGATCAGGTCCGCGGATTCCTCCGAGAGACCGAGCCGGAACAGCGCCTCCGCCCGGTCGGAGCGGATGAGGTTTTGCGCCAGCATCAGATAGGTGAGGTTGGCTTCGCGGATTTCGGAGACGATTTGGTCAGTGGTCATGGTTTTTCCCTGTGCGAGTCGAGGTCTGTTGCCTTGGATGCAGGTATTTTGCGGGTACCGTGAAAAACTTGAATCGGCAAACGGATGTGTCCGGTGTCAGGCTTTTGTCGCAGGCTTGTAAGGCAAAAACCTAGGCGGCGCCACGGCCGGCGCGTGGCGGGCGCGTGGCGGGCGCGGGCGCGGCCGCGCCAGGCCGGCGCAGTGCGCCTGGTCGAGGACAAAAAGGGGATTGCGCGTGGCGGTCTTGCGACCGGAGCCGTCGGCGCGGGGCGGTGGGGCGCGGCGGATGCGCGGCCGCAGTGACAGGGCCGTGGTGCCGTTGCCGGCGCCGTGTGCGGTATCAGCGTTGCAGGAGCGCCAGCACGCCTTGCGGGATCTGATTGGCCTGCGCCACCATGGCGGTGCCGGCCTGTTGCAGGATCTGGGCGCGCGACAGGTTGGCCGTTTCCTGGGCGAAGTCCGCATCCATGATGCGCGAGCGGGATGCCGACAGGTTCTCGGAGGTCACCTGCAGGTTGGCGATCGATGTCTCGAAGCGTGATTGCAGGGCGCCGAGTTTGGCACGTGCGCCGCTGATGAAGGCCAGTGCGGAATCGACCGTCTTGAGCGCGTCGCTCGACTTGGCAAAGGTAGTGACGTCAAGGTCGGACACCTTGTTGAGTGTCGAACCGATGTCTGCCGCCAGGACATTGGTCCCGGTCACATCCACGGAAAAGGACTTGTCCGAGTCCAGGGTGATGAAGCCGACGACGGTGGCAGTCTCCGGCGCTGCGTCACCCGTGAGCAGGACCGAAGCCCCGGAGTCGGCCCCCAGGCTGTCGAGCTTCTGGACGGTCACGTTGCCGGCGTTCACGACCGAGGTGTCGGCCACCGATACATCGTTGCCGGTGGCGTTCGTCAGCACCACGGCGGTTCCGGCTGCGTTGAGCGAGGCGGTGACACCGGTCTTGGAGGACTGGTCGTTGATGGCCGCGACGGCGGCCGACAGGCCATCGCCGGTGGACACGGCAGAAATCGCGAAGGACACGGCCTGGGGCGTGGTGTTGTCCGATTGCAGTGTCAGGCTGTAGGAGCCCGTGGCGGAAAAGCCCAGGCTGACCGCGGTTCGGGACGTGGCGATCACGCCGGTGGTGGACGCGGCCAGGTTGATCTTGTCCGCGTTCGCCTTGGCCGTGCTGTTGGCGAGGATGTCGACGTCCGAGGTTCCCAGCGATCCGTTTATCGTCAGTGTGCCCGCCGTGGTGCTGTTGGCGCCGAACGCGGCCAGCACGGCGTCGGCGCCGGCGGCCTGCACCTGGTTGTTGCCATAGACATTGGTACGCAGGTTCGCGGTGTAGGTGGTGATGGTCTGGTTGGAGTTGGCGCCGACCTGGAATTGCTGCGTGCCGAAGGTGCCGTCCAACAACTTGGAGCCGTTGAACTCGGTGGTCTGGGATATGCGGTCCAGTT
The DNA here is from genome assembly GCA_031383745.1 of Rhodoferax sp. Taxonomy (GTDB): domain Bacteria; phylum Pseudomonadota; class Gammaproteobacteria; order Burkholderiales; family Burkholderiaceae_C; genus CAISIP01. Next base: position 19,495 of record JANMZX010000034.1, read on the forward strand.
CGGCCACCAATTGCCCCACTTCGGCCTGCAATGCCTGGCGGTCGCCGGCGCTGTTGGACGCGTTGGCCGATTGCACCGCCAGTTCGCGGACGCGTTGCAGGATGTCGCTGGACGCCTTGAGTGCGCCTTCCGCCGTCTGGGCGAGCGAAATCCCGTCGTTGGCGTTGCGCGCCGCCTGGTTCAGACCGCGGATCTGGGTGGTGAAGCGTTCCGAAATGGCCAGACCGGCGGCGTCGTCCTTGGCGCTGTTGATGCGCAGCCCGGACGAGAGCCGCTGCAGCGACGTGGACAGCGAGGCCTGGCTCATGCCCAGATTGCGCTGTGCAGTGAGCGAATTGATATTGGTGTTGATCGTCGAGGCCATCAAATACTCCTTTAGAGGACGGCGCGTTTGCCGGATAAGGCGCCAGCATCGCGGCTGACAATGGGGGAACAGTGGGGCAATTGTGGGGATCCGCCCGCCCGGCGTAGCACCGATAAGGCGGCGAATTACGGCCTACTTCAGCGGTTCGGGCTAAAGTTTTTCCGGGATTGCCCGAAAACCTATCCAACGGGTTGCATGAGGGGCTCGTCGTCTGGCAAGGCAGTTGATGAAACCGCCCCGGACATGGCGGCCAGGTTCGTACTGGCTTTTTGGCCGGCAGAAATGCCGGGTTCAGTCAGTTTTTCTGGAGGTTTCAATGGCATCCACTATCAATACCAATATCAACACGCTGACGGCGCAGCGCAACCTGAGCACCAACCAGGCTTCACTGTCGACGTCGATCGCACGCCTGTCGTCGGGTTTGCGTATCAACAGCGCCAAGGACGACGCCGCCGGTCTGGCGATTTCGGATCGGCTCAATGCGCAAGTCAAGGGTCTGAACCAGGCGGTTCGAAATGCCAACGACGGCATCTCCCTGGCGCAGACGGCAGAAGGCGCGCTCAAGGCGTCCACCGACATCCTGCAGCGCGTGCGGGAACTGGCAGTGCAGTCCGCCAACGCGACCAACAGCGCCGGCGATCGGCAGGCGATACAGGCTGAAGTCGGCCAACTGGTGTCGGAACTCGACCGGATTTCACAGACCACCGAGTTCAACGGCTCCAAACTCCTCAATGGCAGCTTCGGCACGCAGCAATTCCAGGTCGGCGCCAACGCCAACCAGACTATCACTGCGGCCACCGCCAACCTGCGCACCTCGGTGTATGGCAACAACCAGCTCAAGGCCACTGGTGCCGACGGCGTGGCCGCCGCGTTTGGTGCGAATGCCACCACGGCCGGCACGCTGAAGATCAACGGCGCGCTCGGCAGCGCCACGGTGACGGTGGCTGTCAACAGCACGGCCAAGGCCAATGCAGAACTGGTCAACACGCAGACGGCGAACACCGGCGTCACGGCTACGTCACGCACCGAGCTGAGCCTGGCTTTCGGGGCCATCGGTTCCTACAGCCTGACCCTGCAGTCCGACAATGCCAGCGCCCAGACGGTGGCTTTCGCGGTGACCGCCACCGGGACCGCCGATGGCCTGGGCGCAGCTGTCTCCGCCATCAACGACCAGTCCTCCAAGACCGGCGTCACGGCGGCGTTGAATGCGGGCGGCACGGCGGTGGTCCTGACCAACGCGTCGGGCAACGACATCACCGTGTCCGACACCGCGGTCCAGAACTCGGGTGCGGTCACGGTGCAGAAGCTGGACTCGACCGGCACGGCGGCTGGCGCATCGGTAGCGCTGGCGGCGGATGCGACGGCGGACAACGCGACCATCGTGGGCTTCATCACGCTGGATTCGGAGAAGACCTTCGCGGCCGACGTGGATACCTCCAACATCCTGTCCGCCGATGCCAATTCGACGCTGAACAAGGTGTCTGAGCTCGACGTGACGACCTTCGCCAAGGCGACGGATGCGCTCAAGACGGTGGACTCGGCGCTGGCCTTCATCAGCGGCGAACGCGCCAAGCTCGGCGCCCTGCAGTCGCGCTTCGAGACCACGATCTCGAACCTGCAGGTGACTTCCGAGAACCTGTCGGCATCGCGCTCGCGCATCGTCGACGCCGACTTCGCGATGGAAACCGCGAATCTGTCACGGGCACAGATTCTGCAGCAGGCCGGCACGGCGATGGTCGCCCAGGCGAACCAGTTGCCACAGGGTGTGTTGGCCCTGCTGCGGTAGGCTGGCGCGCAAGGGCAGGTGACAACCAGTCGGTAACGCACTGGTTTCGAGGTGGGCGGCAGATTGCAACTCTGCCGCCTTTTTCCGTTTTTGTGGCTTTTGTGGTTTTGTCCCGGCTATTTGGCGCTTAAGCAGTCGATGCGACGCAGATAATTGGCAGCACGCGACAGATTCTCGCGCAGGAGGGGTGTATGGCAACCATTTCATCACCAGGCGTCGGCAGTCAGCTGGATGTCAGATCCATCGTGACGCAGCTGGTTGCGCTGGAAAAGCGGCCGCTGGACGGCCTGAGGCTGCAGGCGGCCACCGTCCAGACGAAGGTCTCCGCGTTTGGGCAGATCAAGTCGCAGGTATCGGCCTTGGCCGATGCAGCAGGAACACTCAACAGCCTGACAACCTACAACGCGGTCACCACCAAATCGTCCAACACGGCGGCTGTGACGGCCACCGCGATTGGCGGGACGGCCGCCAACAATTTCAGCATCAAGGTCGATAGCCTGGCCAAGGCGCAGTCCACGGCATCCGGTGCGCTGCTTCCCGTCGGTGGCGCGCTGGGACAGGGGACGCTGAGGCTGCAACTGGGCAAATGGACCGTGGTCCCCTTGTCGTTCACCCCGCAGACCGGTGCCGGCCCGGTCGACATCGTGGTCAGCGCCTCCGACACCGTGAACGATGTCGCCAGCAAGATCAACGGCTCCGGTGCGGGTGTGAGTGCGACCGTGCTCAACGACGCGTCGGGGCAGCGGCTGCTGCTACGCTCGCGCAGCACCGGTGAGGCGGCCGGATTCGAGATGTCCATCCAGGCCGACGGTGATGGCAACACGTCCGATGCGGCGGGGCTCTCGCGCCTGGTGGCCGGATCGTCCGTGCAATATGCGGCCGACGCGAAGATCAAGGTCAACGACATTGCGGTCAGCTCGGGCACCAACACGTTCGCAGATGTGGTGTCCGGCGTGACACTCACGGCCATTGCAGCCACCACGACCGATGTCGACATCTCGGTCGAGCCGAACCAGGCCGTCTTGAAGGAAGCCGTCAACAGCTTCGTGGCGGCCTTCAATGTCATCAACCAGACACTCAACGACCTGACCAAGTACGACCCGGCCACCAAGTCTGCCGGCCTGCTGCAGGGGGATTCGACCGCCATCGGCCTGCAGAATGCCTTGCGCGGCGTGCTGCAGTCGACGACCACCGGGTCCGCGTACAAGCGGTTGGCGGATATCGGCATCACCCAGCAGCTGGGGGGCGACCTGGCCGTGGCGGGCGGCAAGCTCGACGCCGCCTTGGCGAACGGCGATGAGGTCAAGAAGCTGTTCAAGGCCGACAACGGCAACCTGCTGACAAATGGTGTCGCACTGAAGTTCAAGAACTTTTCGGCCGGACTGCTCGCCACCGACGGCTTCTTCAGCACCAAGGATGCTTCGCTCAAGCGCTCACTGGATCTCAATACGCGCGAGCAGGCCCAAGTCAATGCCAAGGCCGCCCGTGTGGAGACCAACCTCTACCGCCGCTACAACGCGCTCGATGTCCAGCTCAACAGCCTCAGTTCGCTCAATTCGTACATCACGCAGCAGGTTGCGCAATGGAACAAATCCAATGGTTGATCGTCATAGCAGGAAGGGATTCACCCGCCAGTTGTCGGTCCCGCCAGCTTGATTTGTCGCGCCGACTGCCGATAACAGTTGCATAGATCCAAGGAATCGCAAGAAGATGTTTTCACCCCGTTCCAGCAAGTCGGCATCTGCCTATCGGCAGGTCGGCGTCCAGACCAGTGTGGACCAGGCGACGCCCCACAACCTGGTCGAGATGCTGTTCGACGGCCTGTTGGTGGCTGTGGGGTCGGCCCGCGCGGCCATGCAACGTGGTGACATCAAGGTCAAGTGCACGCAGGTCATCATCGCCGTGCGCATCCTGGAAGAGGGGCTCAAGAGCGCCCTGAACCTGGAGCAGGGCGGCGAGCTGGCTGCGAACCTCGATCGCCTGTACGGCTATTGCGTGTTGCGCCTGACCCAGGCCAATGCCCGCAACGACGATGCCGCCTTGGCGGAGGTGGCGCACCTGATCGAGCCCCTGGCCAAGAGCTGGAAAGAAATCGGCCAGCCGGCCGTTCCACAATTGCGAGCTGCCTGAGGGCTGGAGATCGACGATGCAGCAGACGCTGATTGACTACTACCGCGCGATCGAGGCCACCAGCCTGCAGATGCTGGACGCGGCCAAGGCAGAGGACTGGGACGAAGTGGTGCGACTCGAGGGTGCCTGCGCCGTCCTGATCGAGCAATTGCGGTTCCGCTCGCGGTCTGAAGACCTGCAGCCCCAGGAGCGCACAGAGAAGACGCGCATCATGCAACGCATCCTGCACAACGATGCACAGATCCGCTACCTGGCGGAACCCTGGCTTGCCCATTTCGAGAAGAAGTTCGACAACCTGCAGCAGTTGCTGCACTGATTGCCAGCGAGGAGGGCAGCGGGCGCTAGACCTGCATGTTCATGATGTCGGTATAGGCCTGCACCATCCGGTTGCGTACATGCAGGGTGGCCTGAAACCCGATCTGGGCCTTCTGGATCGCGACCATGGTTTCCTCCAGGCTGACCGCGGGGTTTTCCATCTGCACTTCGCGTTGCAGGCGCGTCGCCTGGTTCTGGGCGGCACTGACCGAATGCAGCGCCGTCTTGAGTGCGCCTGAGAACCCGGCATCCGGGCCTTCGGGCGGCCTCGTGCCGGCGGCCCGCTGCAATGCCGCGGGCCGGACAGCGACCGGCATGGTGGTCGGGGAAAGGCGAAGGTCCATAGGCTGCTCTCGTTGGAATACCGTGGCGCCATCGTATTCCGCTGCCCGCCGCGACATAGGTCGAAATGGCGGGTGAATGCCGGCTTTATCGGGCTCATGTTTTCAGGGTGCGGCTGAATAATCCGGAACAGTCCTGGAGCAAGCCCAGCGCCATCCTGTCCTGGAAGCCCGCATGTCCGAAGTAGCCACCCTCACCGTCAATCCGACCGTTACCCAGCGCCTGGCGGGCATGCCGCCGGCGCAACGCATGCGCCTGGCGCTGGGCATCGGCCTGCTGGTGGTGGTGGCGATCGTCGGCCTGCTGATGGGGCGGCAGGCGGAATGGCGCGTGCTGTACGCCAACCTGGCCGACAAGGACGGCGGGGCGATCGTCGCGCAACTCACTACCTTGAATGTGCCCTACAAGATTGCCGAGGGCGGCGGAGCGATCCTCGTACCGGCGGACCGTGTGCATGACACCCGCCTGCGTCTCGCGACCCAGGGTCTGCCCAAGGGGTCGGTCGCCGGGTTCGAGATGATGGAGGCGAACCGCTTCGGGATGACCCAGTTCCAGGAACGGTTGACCTTCCAGCGCGGGCTCGAGGGCGAACTGACACGGTCGATCCAGGCGCTCTCCTCGGTCCAGAGTGCGCGGGTGCATCTGGCGCTGCCGAACCAGAATGGCTTCTTCCGGGAGCAGCAGAAACCGTCCGCCTCGGTGCTGGTCAGCCTGCACCCGGGACGTGGCCTGGACCGGGCCCAACTGGCTGGCATCATCCACCTGGTCGCGTCGAGTGTTCCGGAGTTGACGCCGGCGGCGGTCAGCGTGCTGGACGATACCGGCAAGTTGTTGTCCATGCCGTCCGACCGGACAGACGTCGGGGGTGGTGTGGATGCCCAGCAACTCCAGTACGTGCAACAACTCGAGCAGCTCTACACCCAGCGGATCATCGACATCCTGGAGCCGGTGGTAGGGCGCAAGAACGTCAAGGCGCAGGTGACGGCCGAGGTGGATTTCTCGCAAACCGAGTCGACCTCCGAGTCGCACCGACCCAACCAGTCGCCCGATTCCAGTGCCGTGCGCAGCCAGCAGGTGGTCGAGAGCGGCAATGGCGGTGGTGCGGGCGGCGCGCCCTCGGGTATTCCCGGCGCCACCACCAACCAGCCGCCGGGTGCGGCGAGCGCGCCGATCAATGGTCCGGCACAGGCCCTGGCCGCGGCAGGCGCCGCCAGCGGCGCCGCGGGTTCGGCCGCCGGGGCGTCCAAGCGCGAGTCCATCATCAACTACGAAGTGGACAAGACTGTGCGGGTGGTGCGTGGCAGCACTGGCCTGGTCAAGCGGATCAGTGCGGCGGTGGTGGTCAATCACCAGTCGGTGACCGACGACAAGGGCAAGACGATCTCGTCGCCGCTGAGCGCCGAGCAGGTCGAGAAGATGACCGCGCTGGTCCGCGAGACCGTCGGCTTCAACAAGGACCGGGGTGATTCCGTGAACCTGATGAACGCGCCGTTCACCATCGAAAAGCCCGCTGTCAACGATGTGCCGCTGTGGCGGCAGCCTGAATTGCAGGACCTGGCGCGCAGTTTCGCGTGGCCGCTGGGCACGCTGCTGCTGGCGGCCCTGGTGTTGCTCGGCGTGGTGCGGCCCGCGTTGAAGGCGTTGTCACAGCCGCCGGTGGTCGCGCCGACGCAGGGTGCACAACTCGACGCACTGGTTTCCGATGAGCCCGAGCGTCCGCCGCTGCTGACCTCGAACGAATCCGTGGATGCGGCGGCGCCGACCAAGGCGCACCTGCGGCTGGAAGATGCGCGTAGACTCACGCGAGACAATCCGGCCGCGGTTGCCAACATCGTCAAGGCGTGGATCGGCAGCGAGGCACCAGCTTGACGTATTGTCGGCCAGGAGCACACCATGTCTGAAGACGGACTGCAGGACGCTGCCATATTGCTGATGTCGCTGGGCGAAGCCGAGGCGGCAGAGGTTTTCAAGTTCCTTTCCCCCAAGGAAGTGCAGAAGCTCGGCGAAGCGATCGCCAAGACCAAGGCCGTCACCCGCGAGCGGGTCGAGGAGGTGGTCGACCGCTTTGCCGGCGTCGCGGAATCACAAAGCCTGCTGGTCACCGACTCCAGCGACTACGTGCGTTCGGTACTCAAGCGTGCCCTGGGCGACGACAAGGCGACACTTCTGATCGACCGGATCCTGCAGGGTGGCGATATCTCCGGGATTGAGGGCCTCAAGTGGATGGAGGCGCTGTCGGTGGCGGAGCTGCTGCGCAACGAGCATCCGCAGATCGTGGCGGCCATCATGGTCCACCTGGATCCCGACCAGTCGGCCGAGATCCTGAAGAACCTGTCGGAGCGCCAGCGCAACGAGGTCATGCTGCGGGTGGCCACGATGGAAGGCATCCAGCCCACGGCCCTCAAGGACCTCAACGAGGTCATGTTCCAGGTCCTGTCGGGAACGGACAAGGTGCGCAAGTCTTCGCTGGGCGGTGTCAAGACGGCGGCGGAGATGATCAACCTGATGGGCAATGCGATCGAGAGCACCGTGATCGAGTCGATCCGCAACCATGATCCCGACCTGGCGCAGAAGATCATGGACAAGATGTTCGTGTTCGACGACCTGATCAAGCTCGACGACAAGGGCATACAGATGGTGCTCAAGGAAGTCGCCTCCGATGCGCTGATCGCGGCGCTCAAGGGGGCGCAGCCGGAACTCAAGGACAAGATCCTGGCCAACATGTCGTCGCGCGCCGCCGAGACCCTGCGCGAGGATCTCGAGTCGCGCGGCCCGATGCGGCTGTCCGAGGTCGAGGCGCAGCAGAAGGAAGTGCTCAAGATCGTCCGTCGGCTCGCCGACGAAGGGCAGATCGTGCTCGGTGGAGGTGGCGACGACGCCATGGTGTGATGCGCAACCTGTCGCGTTTCATTCCCGGCGAAGAGATCGAGGCCGTCTCCCAATGGAGTTTCGGGTCGGTCGACACCGATGCGCTGCTGCTTGCCGCCAGGGAGCGCGACGAACAGGAAACACGCAGCCGGCTGCGCGACGAAGCCGTGCGCCAGGAGGCTTTCGCGCTCGGCATGGCGCAGGGCCTGGAGCAGGGCCGGGCGCAGACCCTGGCAGCGGCAGAGCAACGGGTACATGACCATGTGCGGGGTCAGGGCAAGGACGCCGCACAGCGTTTCGCCGGGCTGATCGAGTCTGCCGAGGAGCAGCTGGGTCATTCGCAGCAGATCATGGCCAAGGGTGTGCTGGAGCTGGCTTGCGCCCTGGCGCGCCAGGTGCTGCGCCAGGAGTTGTCGGTCAATCCCAACGTGTTGCAGCCGGTGATCCGGGAGGCGCTGTCGGTGCTGGCGGTCGACGTCAAGAGCGCGATCGTGCGGCTCCATCCGCAGGACCTCGACATGTTGCGCGAGGCACTGGAGGCGGAGTTTGCCGGCATGTCCCTGGCGCTGGTGGCCGATGCCACGATCAAACCGGGCGGCTGCATGGTGGCTTCGTCCGGAACCGTGGTCGACGGAACGCTGGACACCCGCTGGCGCCGCGCCGTGGCCAATCTGGGCCTCGTCGAGCCCTGGGAGGCCTGATGGTCAGCGAGCAGCCGGTCGCCTGGCAGAACTATCTCGAGCGCGCCTGCGCACGGGTGCAGGTCGGCAGTTCGCTGGAAGTGCGCGGTACGCTGACGCGGCTGGCAGGCCTGGTTCTGGAGACCAGCGGGCTGCGTGTCCCGGTCGGTTCCCAGTGCCTGGTGTCGATGCCGCAGCAGGCGCCGGTGCTCGCCGAAGTGGTCGGTTTCTCGCAGGACCGGGCGTTCCTGATGCCGGCTGGCGATGTGCACGGGCTGTCGAGCGGCGCCAGTGTTGTGCCCGCGGCGGCGTACGTGCCGGTTCCCCGGCTCGGTGACACCCCGATGGACGATGCCGACCTCGGGGCCGGCCTGTTGCGTCTTCCGTTGGGCGAAGGCCTGCTCGGGCGGGTCGTCGATGCCCATGGCAATCCGATCGACCGCAAGGGCCCCATATCCCATGTGACGTCGATGCCGCTGGACCGCAGACCGGTCAATCCGATGGACCGCGCGCCGATCCGCGAGCCGCTGGATACCGGCGTGCGCGCCATCAATGCGCTGTTGACGGTCGGTCGTGGCCAGCGTATCGGCCTTTTTTCAGGATCCGGTGTGGGCAAGAGCGTGCTGCTGGGGATGATGGCGCGTTACACGAGCGCCGACGTGATCGTGGTCGGGCTGATCGGTGAGCGTGGCCGCGAGGTGAAGGAATTCATCGAAGACATCCTCGGCGACGATGGACGGGCGCGTTCGGTCGTGGTCGCTGCGCCGGCCGATGCCCCGCCGATGCTGCGCATGCAGGGGGCCGCCTACGCAACCGCCGTAGCCGAGAGTTTTCGCGACAAGGGCCTGCATGTGCTGCTGCTGATGGATTCGCTGACGCGCTACGCGATGGCGCAGCGCGAAATCGCGCTGGCGATCGGTGAGCCGCCGGCGACGCGCGGGTACCCGCCCTCCTGCTTCGCCAAACTGCCACAACTCGTGGAACGCAGCGGCAATGGGCTGCATGGTGTGGGGTCGATCACCGCCTTCTATACCGTGCTTTCCGAGGGCGACGACCAGCAGGACCCGATTGCCGACGCCGCCCGAGCGATTCTCGATGGCCATATCGTCCTGTCCCGGGCGCTGGCGGAGGCCGGTCATTTTCCGGCGATCGACGTAGGGCAGTCGGCTTCGCGGGTGATGCACAACGTGGTACCGCGGACGCACCTGGACCTGGCGCGGGGTTTTCGCGCTGTCAGCGCAACCTACGAGCGTGGGCGGGACCTGGTGCAGATCGGCGCCTACGTCAATGGGTCCGACCCGGCCATGGACCAGGCGATCCAGCTGCATGGGCCGATGACACGGTTCCTGCAGCAGGACATGTACCAGGGCGCGGCCTTGGCCGACAGCGTGCAGGCCATGCATGCTGCCCTGGAGGGCCAGTCCGCATGACGGCGCCAGCGGGCGGGCGGAAGGACGGCACATGCCGCAGTTGAGGGGCCTGCTGCTTGCGATCGACCTGGCGACGCGGCAGCGGGACGCGGCGTCGGCGGTGTTTCTGCAGTTGCAGCATTCGTGTTTCGGTGCCCAGAACCAGATGGGGCAACTCGAAAGCTATGCGACGGAGACAGAGTCGAACTGGGCCCTGGGGTCGCGCACCAGCGCCCAGCCGGAAATCATGCGCCACTACGACCAGTTCATGGAGCGCCTGCAGCAGGCGGTCGACATGCAGCGGGCGGTCGTGAACGAGCAGCTCAGTGCGATCGCAGCCGCCCGGAGGGCTTTGCTGGAGGCTGACATTCGTGTCGCCGGCCTCAAGCGCCTTGTCGAGAAGCGGCGCGCATCGATGGCCCGTGTGCAGAGCGGGCGGGATCAGAAACAACTCGACGACTTGTCTGCACTGCAGTTCCGGCGGTTGCAGACGAGATCCGACAACCTGGAAACACCATGAACATCGAGCGCCAAGCTGCCGGGAGCGCTCCCCGGCTGGACAAGAGCACGACCCTGTTTGCGCGTGCCGGCGTGCCGGAGGGTGGGTCTGCTGCGACGGATGGCGAGCCGCCATCGTTTGCCGCTGTGCTGACAGGCCTTGACACCGCGGCGCATGGGGGAACCGATGCAGAGCCGGTCGACCGCGTTGCGCCAGACGCGACCGCGATCCCGGGCACGGCGATCAGCGCTCCCGCACCGGGCGCCTTGCCCACCGATGGCGTTGGCGCCCTCGCCAATGGCGCCGGGATGGAATCGGACGGCCGGATCGACGCTCAGTTGGCCCGGGACGCACAGATTGATGTGGCTGCATTGCGCGGATGGGCGCCACCCATCGTGCCAACCGGTCAGCCGGCACCTATGGTGACCGATGGGCGGGACAGCGCAGGGCAGATGCCGGGCGATCTGCAGCCGGTCGGGCTGCCTGGCAGCGCGCCAGCCACGGCAGGACAGGCTGCCGGACCGGCCCAGGGTGCCCTGGACGCGGGGGCCGTTGGTGCCGGCCCGCAGCAGGAGCAACAGCGCGCCGTGCCTGCAGGCGACCTTGCCAGCGGCGAGTTGGCGAACGACAACAACGCGCAGGTGGCAGCCAGTGAAGCGCCGACCGCGCGGGCCGGCGTGGACACGACGAAGGCGGACGTGCGCGCCGCGCTGGTGCTGCAGACGGATCGCGTGTTCATGGCGTCCGCGCCAGTGTCCGATGCGTCCAGTAGCGGTTTCAAGCCCCTGCCGGCTCTTGCGGTTCAGCGCAGTGCCGAGCGCGTTGCCGGTCGGTCGATATTTGTGCCTCTGGAGGGGAGCTTGGCCGGCAGCGGCGCGGCGTCGGTCTATTCGGCCAACGCAGCGGCGGGGTTGACGGGCGCCACGGGGGCGGACGCGCCCTTCGGGGCCGGGGCGTCCAGCGACGTGGCGCACCAGGTCCACTACTGGATCACCCGTGGTGCGCAAAACGCCGAACTGCAGTTGCAGTCGTTCGGAGGCGGGGCGGTGGATGTCAGCATTTCCCTGCGCGGCAACGAGGCGCAGGTGGAGTTTCGCAGTGACCAGCCCGAGGCGCGCAGGCTGCTGCACGAGGCCATGCCACAACTGCGGGACCTGCTCCAGTCGGAAGGCCTGGAGTTGTCCGGCGGATTCGTCGGAGGTTCCGCTGACCAGGAGCGCCAGCAGGGGCGGGACGATCCACGTGGCACCACGGCGCGGGCAGCGGGTGTTGTGGCGCCCGGCCACACTGAAGGACAGCCCGCGCGCTCCCGGGCCATGCAAGGCCATGCGCTGGACGTCTTCGTCTGACCCGCGGGCGGCGCGGGCTCGCTATTGCCATGGATTTCTCCCCTTAATCGGTCCATCGCCGGCAAAGACATGCGGAATAATCGGCACTGACTGTGCCAACCTGGGATGAAACGTGGCTGATAAACCTGCTGATGCTGCTCCGCCAAAGAGCAAGAAGCTCCTGCTGATTGTCGGCCTGCTGGTGGTCGTGCTCGCGCTGGCCGGTGGCGGCGCATGGTTTTTCATCAGCAAGCAACGTGCCGCCGCCGCCGAGGACGGTGACAGCGAACCCGTCGCCCACGCCGCGCCGGTGGGGGGGCCGCCAACCTACCTGCCACTTGACAACATGGTGGTCAACCTCGCCGATCCCGGCGGCGAGAAGGTGGCGCAAATCGGGATCACGCTGGAACTGTTTGACGCCAAGTCGGTGGACAAGGTGAAGCAGTATTTGCCGTCCATCCGCAGCGGCGTGCTGTTGCTGGTGTCCCAGCGCACAGCCGAGGAACTGCTGCAGCGCGAAGGCAAGGAGAAGCTCGCGGCCGACATCCTGCGCGAGGCTGCGCGCCCGTTCGGTGGCGGTGATGAAGAGGCCGAGGCGGAGCCCGAAAAGCCGGCTCCCGGAGCCAAGAAGGCCAAGCCGGCCAAGAAGCCCAAACCGCGACAGCAGATGCCGGTGACGGGTGTGCTCTTTTCCAGCTTCATCGTCCAGTGAGCGACTCCGGCCGACCCACGCATGAGTGATTCGTTCCTGTCCCAGGAGGAAGTCGACGCCCTGCTCGAAGGGGTGACGGGCGAGAGCCAGGCACCGGTCGAGGATGCGGCGCAGAAGGGTGAAGTCCGCAACTATGACATGTCGAGCCAGGAGCGCATCGTGCGCGGCCGCATGCCGACGATGGAGATCGTCAACGAGCGGTTTGCCCGCAACCTGCGCCTGGGGATTTTCAACTTCATCCGCCGCACGCCGGAAGTGGCCATCGGCGGCATTTCCGTGCAGCGCTTCGGTGCCTTCCTTCGCGAGTTGGCCGTGCCGACCAACTTCAACATCGTGGCAGTGCGGCCGTTGCGCGGCAGTGGTTTGATCGTGTGTGAGCCGTCACTGATCTTCGGGGTCATCGATACCCTGTATGGGGGCAACGGCAAATTCCAGACGCGCATCGAGGGGCGGGATTTCTCGGCCACCGAGCACCGCGTGATCCTGCGCCTCGTCAACGTGATCATCGAGGAGTACAAGAAGGCTTGGAAAGGGGTGTACCCGATCGAACTGGACTACCAGCGTTCCGAAATGCAGCCCCAGTTCGCCAGCATCGCGACGCCGAGCGAAATCGTCATTTCGACGTCCTTCCAGCTGGAAATCGGCGATATCTCGGGCGCTATCCACTTCTGCATGCCGTATGCGACGCTGGAGCCGATTCGGGATGTGCTGTACGCCTCGACACAGGGCGATTCGGTCGAGGTGGATCGGCGCTGGGTCAATCTGCTGACGCGCGAGATCCAGGCGGTCGAAGTCACCATGGTGGCGGAGCTGGCAAAAACCAGGACCACCGTGGAGCAGCTGCTGGAAATGAAGGCGGGCGATTTCATCGAACTGGAGCGCCAACCGAAGATCCAGGCGACGGTGGATGGGGTGCCGTTGTTCGAGTGCCAATATGGCACCCACAACGCAAAGTATGCAATCCGGATCGACAGGAGTCTGAGGACTCTCGATCACGGCTGGATGGGAGATTGAGATGGCAATAGACGACAAGCCGGAGGGCGACAAGGCCGCGGACGTGGATGGCTCGGCCGATTGGGCGGAGGCGTTGCTCGAGCAGCAAAAGGCGACTGGCGGTGGCGCCGACGCGTCTGGCGGCGTGTTGTCCGGAGAGTCGCCGCGGCCTTTTTCGTCCGGTGGCGGTGCAGCCGACGCCCCGGCGCGCGATATCAACATGGTGCTGGACATCCCGGTGCAACTGTCGGTCGAACTGGGCCGCACCAAGGTGTCCATCAAACACATCCTGCAACTGGGCCAGGGGTCGGTGGTGGAGCTCGATGCCCTCGCGGGAGAACCGATGGACGTGCTCGTCAACGGCTATCTGATCGCGCAAGGCGAGGTGGTGGTCGTGAACGAGAAGTTCGGGATCCGCCTGACCGACGTCGTCACGCCATCCGAGCGCCTGCGCCGCATCAACAAGGGCTGATGGCGCGATGACGCAGTCCCTGTTGTGGGTGGCGGGTTTCGTCCTGCTGCTGGCCCTTGTCCCGATGGGCATCAAATGGGTGCAGTCGCGGGCCGGGAGCGGCGCGGCAGTGTCGGCGGCCGGCAGCCGGGTGCTGTCGGCCGTTGCCGTCGGACCGCAGCAGCGCGTTGTCACCGTCGAAGTGGGCCCGGGAGACGCCCGGATCTGCCTGGTACTGGGTGTGACGCAGCAGTCGATTTCCTGCCTGCACACGTTTCCTGGCGGCTCGGCCCGGCCTGCCACCGCGATGGCTGTTGCTGCAGGCCCCGCCAGCCATGGACCGCTGAACCCGTGACACACACGTCTCGCCGCCCTGGTGGTGCCGGCCTGGCACACCTGTTGATCGGTGCCGCTGCACTGCTCGGCCATGGGCTGGCGACTGCGCAGGCCGCGGGTCAATTGCCCCTGCTGGTGGGCACCGGCCCGTCCGGTGTGAATTTCTCCGTGCCGGTGCAGACACTGCTGTTCTTCACCGCGCTGTCCTTTCTGCCGGCCGTGTTGTTGATGATGACGGGCTTCACGCGGATCGTCATCGTGTTGTCGTTGCTGCGCCAGGCGCTGGGTACGCAGTCTTCGCCGCCGAATCAGGTCATCGTGGGGTTGTCGCTGTTTCTGACCTTCTTTGTCATGGGGCCGACCCTGGACAAGGTCTACAACGATGCGTACCTGCCCTACAGCAAGAACGCGATCGCGTTCGAGCAGGCACTGGACAAGGCCGAGGTGCCGATGCGGCAGTTCATGAGCCGGCAGACCAGGCAGTCGGATCTGGCGCTTTTTGTGCGGCTCGCCAAGCTGCCGCCCAATTCGACGGCAGACACCGTGCCGATGCGTGTGTTGGTGCCCGCCTTTGTGACCAGCGAGCTGAAATCGGCTTTCCAGATCGGGTTCATGATCTTCATTCCATTTCTGGTGATCGACATCGTGGTGGCCAGTGTGCTGATGTCGCTGGGCATGATGATGCTGTCACCGGTGCTGGTGGCCTTGCCATTCAAGCTGATGCTGTTTGTCCTGGCCGACGGCTGGAACCTGCTGATCGGCTCGCTGGCCGCGAGTTTTGTCTGAATTGCAGGACGGGCGATGAACGCGCAGATGGTGCTCACGATGGGTCAGGAGGCCCTGTTGACCCTGCTGATGGTGTCTGCGCCGGTGCTGGGCGTGGTGCTGCTGGTGGGCCTGGTGGTGAGCCTGGTCCAGGCCGTGACCCAGATCAACGAGGCAACCCTCACGTTCATTCCCAAACTGGTGGCCGCCGTGGCCGTTTTCGCCCTGGCAGGCCCCTGGATGCTCAATGTACTGATCGACTACATCCGCCGCACGATCGAGTCCATCCCGGCCTCCCTGATCTGACGCGGGGTGGCGCGTTGTGATTTCCCTCACCGAAGCCCAGCTGATGGCATGGGTTTCGCCAGTTCTCTGGCCGTTCCTGAGGGTGTTGGCCGTGTTCACCGCGGCGCCGGTGTTTTCGTCCAGGGCGTTCCCGTTGCGGGCCAAGATCGGCCTGGCATTCCTGATTGCGTTTGCCGCGCAGGCCAGCATGCCGCCCCAGCCCCTGATCGACATCAACGGCCCCGAGGCGTTGGGCGCCGTGGTCCAGCAGGTCGGCATTGGCCTGGCAATCGGGTTCACGGTGCGTCTGGTGTTCGCTGCATTCGAGTTGGCCGGCCAGGTCGTCGGTTTCCAGATGGGGCTGGGCTTCGCGGCATTTTTTGACCCGGCGAGCAGTGCCCAGTCGAGCGCTATGGGCAGGTTCTACACCAATATGGCTGCTCTGCTGTTTCTGGCACTCAACGGGCATTTGATGGTGATCATGGCCGTGGTGCACAGCTTTGCGGCGTTCCCGGTCGATCAGAACTTCCTGCAGGCGCTGGCATCCATGAAGTTGCAGACACTGGGCGCTGAGTTGTTTGCCAGCGCGTTCTGGATCGCCCTGCCGGTGGTTGCGATGCTGATGTTCGCCAACCTCGCGCTCGGCATTGTCTCGCGCGTCGCACCCCAGATGAACATTTACGCGGTGGGCTTTCCCGTGACACTGGGAGTTGGCTTGATCGGCGTGGCCGCCACTCTGCCCATGCTTGACCAGCCGTTTGGAGCCTTGATGGAACAGATGATGGAGATTTTTGCCCGTCGCTGACCAGCACTAGACCAGGTTGTTGCGGATGGCGTAGACAGTCAGCTCCGCATTGTTCGACAGCTTGAGCTTTTCCAGCACCCGCGAACGGTACACGCTGACCGTCTTCGGGCTCAGCATCAACTCGGTGGCGATATCCGCCAGCCTCTTGCCCGAGGCGATCTTCAGCAAGGTCTGCAACTCGCGCTCCGAGAGCGACGCATGCAGCAACTCGTTGGTGGGAGCATGCAGGTTGTCCACCAGCATTTGCGCCACAGCGGTACTGACGTACTTCCTGCCTTGTGCGACGGTGCGCACCGCGGACACCAGTTCGGCCGGGTCGCCGGCCTTGTTCACATAGCCCTGGGCGCCGGCGCGCAGGCACCGGATGGCGTATTGGTCCTCGGGGTACATCGAGACGATCAGCACGCGTACCGGGAGGTCACTGTCCTTGAGGCTTGCAAGCACTTCCAGACCTCCCCGGCCGGGCAGGCTCAAGTCCAGGACCAGCACGTCGCATGGTGTGTTGCGCAAGGCCTCCCGGACCTCGGCATAACTGGCGGCTTCGGCGACGACTTCGATATCGGCCGCGTCTGCCAAGGTGTCGCGAATCCCGCGGCGAACCACCGCATGGTCATCACAGAGAATTACCCGGATCATTCAGATGTGTCCCTGGACTTCGCCGGTGCTGCATCGGGCAACGGCACTGAAAGGATGATCGATGTGCCCTGGCCGTCACGCGTGCTGACGTCCAGCCAGCCCCCCACCGACTTGGCGCGTTCGTTCAGGCCCTTCAGGCCATACGCGTTCGGTTTGCCCATCTCCGAAGGCGAGAACCCCTGGCCGTTGTCACTGACCTCGAGCGTCAACACGTTGCCGCTGTCGGTCAGATCGATTGTGACCTGATTGCAGCGCGCGTGTTTTGAGATGTTCGTCAATGCCTCCTGGGCGGTCCGGTATGCCGTCAGCTGGATGGCTTTGGACAACTCATGTTCCGTATGCCTGGACCGCAGGCTCGTCTTGATGCCCGTGCGTCGTTCGAACCCGGTGGCCAGCCAATCCACCGCGGCAACCAGGCCCTGGTCCAGGATGGCGGGTCGCAGATTCATCATGATCCGCTGGCTCGCGCCCAGGGCGTGCTGAAGCATTTCCGTCGCGGCGTTGACGTGGCTCAGTGTCTTGGCGTCCGTCAAGTGCCTCCCGATCCACGCCAGGTCGAGCTTGACAGCCGCCAGAGCCCCGCCGATGTCATCATGGATCTCCCGGGCGATCGAGGCGCGCTCCTGCTCGATGGTCGATTGCAAATGTTCGGCGAACTCCGCCAGCCGTCGCTCCGAGTGGGCCAGTTCGGCATCCGCCCGATCCTTCGCCAAGCGCGTCTCCTGCATGTCGATCGCGCGGTGGATCGTATGCGCGAGCTTGCCCACGTCGTCCTTTTGCAGGTAGTCGCTCATGCCCAGCTTGATCGCGGCGACAGCGGCTGACTCACCGATAGCGCCCGACAGCAGTACGAATGGAGGGCACCTGTCGTGATGCTTCAGCAACTCCCACGCGTCGATTGCAGTGAAGCCGCGCAGGCGGTAGTCGGCCACGATGGCGTCGAACGTGCGGTCGCGCACCATTGCGTCGAATTCCTCCAGGGTTTCGACGCGATCAATCGTGAAGTTGAGTTCGGCGCGGCGTAGGGCGCGCAACACCAACTCATGGTCGACCGCCGAATCCTCCAGATGCAATATCCGGATCGGTCTGTCGTTCGGTTCGTCGTGCATTCAGGCTCCTGCTTGCTTGTGCATCAGGGTATCCCACTGCGCCATCGCGGCCAGCAATTCCTCCTCTATGACGGCATCACGGGAAAACAGGTGCCGTGCATGGTCTGGATCACGCAGGTACAGGCTGCTGTCGGCCAGTTGCACGCGCAACGCGGCCTGCTCGTTCTCCAGTGTGTCGATCGCATGCAGCAGCCCGTCGAGGCGGCGCTGCTCCTTGGCACTGAGCGTTGCGCTGGGCGCGACCGGCACTGCCGGTTCGGCCACGGCTTTCACCTTGGAGGCCTTGGGGCTGGCGAGCGACACTGCGGCAGGTGCTGCGGTCGGCGCTTGCAGCGCGCGCATGCGGGCGGTCTGCACCAGCCAGTCTTCGACGCCGCCTTCGAATTCGCGCCACTTCCCTTCACCTTCGAAGGCCAGCGTGCTGGTTACCACATTGTCCAGGAACGTACGATCGTGGCTGACCAGAAAAACCGTACCTTCGTAGGTCTGCAGCAGGTCCTCGAGCAGCTCCAGAGTGTCGATGTCGAGGTCGTTCGTCGGCTCGTCGAGGACCAGCACGTTCGCCGGACGTGCAAAAAGCCGCGCTAACAAGAGGCGGTTGCGTTCGCCTCCGGACAAGGAGCGAACCGGCGAATTCGACCGTGCCGGCGAGAACAGGAAATCGCCCAGATAGCTCTTGACGTGTTTTCGCTGGTTGCCGATTTCGATCCACTCGCTGCCAGGACTGATGAAGTCCTCCAGCGTCGCATCGAGATCGAGCGTGTTGCGCAACTGGTCGAAGTAGGCGATCTGCAGATTTGCGCCTTGGCGCACCCGCCCGGCATCCGGTTGCAGTTCACCCAGGATCAGCTTGAGCAGCGTGGTCTTGCCAACACCGTTTGCGCCAATCAACCCGATCTTGTCGCCGCGCAGCACGGTCGCCGTGAAGTCCTTGACGATCACCTTGTCGCCGAACGACAGGCAGACATCCGTGAGTTCTGCCACGAGTTTGCCGCCAAGAGACCCGGCCGCGACGTCCATGCGGACACTTCCCACGGTGTCCCGGCGCACGGCGCGATGGTGGCGAAGTTCTTCAAGCCGATTGATGCGGCTTTGACTCCGGGTGCGCCTGGCCTCCACCCCCTTGCGGATCCAGACCTCTTCTTGCGCCAGCAACTTGTCGGCTTTCGCGGACAGAACCGCCTCCTGCTGCAATTGCTCCTCCTTCTGGACCAGATAAAGTGAAAAGTTGCCGGGGTAGGACCGCAGTTGTCCGCGATCCAGCTCAACGATGCGTGTGGCGACGCGATCAAGAAACGCCCGGTCATGGGTGATCGTGACGACGCTGCCGGCGAACTCCAGCAGCAGGTTCTCCAGCCATTCGATCGATTCAAGATCCAGGTGGTTGGTCGGTTCGTCAAGCAGCAAGATGTCCGGCTTGCCCACGAGTGCCTGGGCCAATGCGACTCGCTTGCGGGTGCCGCCCGACAGCACCTTGATCGGCGTCGAGCGCTCAAGACGCAGCCTGTCAAGTGTTTCGTTGACCCGTTGTTCCCAGTTCCAACCATCCCTCGCCTCGATCGCGTCCTGCAAGGCATCAAGGTCGCCCAGCCCCTGGCAGTACTCGTCAATCAGCGCGATCGTCGGCCCGACGCCGAGGCTCACCACTTCGAAGACCGTGCACTCTTCATCGAGCGCTGGCTCCTGTGCGACGTAAGCCATTCGGATGTTCTGCTGGAACTGCAGCGACCCGTCGTCCGGCGACTCGCTGCCGGCCAGAATTTTCAGCAGTGACGACTTGCCGGTGCCGTTACGCCCGATGAGTCCAACCCGCTCGCCAGCCTCCAGCGAAAACCCGGTGTGATCAAGAAGCGCGACATGTCCATACGCCAGTTGGGCGTCGATGAGTGTGAGGAGGGCCATATAGGTCTGGATTATCCGGGCGGGCACTCGGGCATCGGATGCGCGGATGGCGCGCGACCAATCGACAAATATTTCGCGCCGGCGTTGCTGTGTGCAACATTCCGGTATATGATTCAAGGCTCTGCTAAAGAGGGCAGCAACTCCGGTTGCGAGCCGACAAGCAGAGGCGCTTCAGATAGCTGAAGCAAAAAAACTTGAAAAGTTTGACTGAGTCGAAAAATTCGGTATAGAATTCAAGGCTCCGCTGCAAACGGCAGGCAAGATTCACAAATCAAGCCAACCAACAGCAGATAGAAGGAAAAACCCTTCAAGTTGACAGGTTACTAAAAACTGTGTGATAATTGAAGGCTCTGCTGATTGCAGTCAGAGCAAGCAAAACGGTAATAATCGGGTTGCAGATCCTTAAAAATATACAGCCGATAAGCGTGGGCGTTTGAAGGCAATTGCCAAGTTCTTCGGAACCAAGTCTTAACTGACTTGCAAACGCTCATGAGAATAGAAGTGAAGTTCACTTCAATTCCGTTTTTATGAGTGGCTCGAAAGAGCAAAAATTCAAGATCGAACTATAGAGTTTGATCCTGGCTCAGATTGAACGCTGGCGGCATGCCTTACACA
>JANMZX010000064.1:0-12908 GCA_031383745.1 Rhodoferax sp.
CTGCCCCGGCGCCACGCCCAGACGCTGGCAGAGATCCGACAGCAAGGCCTCGCTGCCGAACATGCGGTCGGTCACGTTGTCGCTGAAGAGGATGCGGTAGCGGCCCATCGGCCGGGTGTGGAAGAAGCGGTAGAAACCGGCGACTCCCACCACCTGCGCCAGCGTCAGGCCCAGCGCCGCGGCGACCTGCGCGAGGTGGCCGCGCGACAGCCAGCCCTGCTCAGCCTGCAGCTCGCGCAGAATCTGGACCAGCGCGTGCTTGTCACACGCGTGTCGCTGCAACAACGGCGCAATGTCCAAGTCCGCGGAAGCACAAGGGCCAGGGGTTTCTTGCAAGTGAGCAGCCTGAAGGAATGGTTCGACGCCATCCCCACTGTAGCAACCTGGCGCCATTCGCGGGTGACCAAAATCAAGCCACGAAGAACAATCCTGGCCGAAGCTCAGTCAGCGGCCAAGAACCGCATGGCCCACCGCCTCGGCCACGCGGATGCCATCGACGCCCGCCGACAGGATGCCGCCCGCATACCCCGCACCCTCGCCGGCCGGGTACAGCCCGGCCACGTTCAGGCTCTGGAAGTCGTCGCCACGGGTGAGCCGCAACGGGCAGGAGGTGCGGGTTTCGACGCCGGTCAGCACCGCGTCGGCCATGTCGAATCCCCTGATCTTGCGCCCGAAGACCGGCAGTGCCTCCCGGATCGCATCGATGGCGAAGCCGGGCAAGGCCTGCGCCAGGTCGCCAAGCTGAACGCCCGGCTTGTAGGACGGCTCCACGCTGCCCCAACGGGTGGACGGCCGGCCAGCCAGGAAATCCCCGACCAGCTGCCCCGGCGCGGCATAGGTGCCCCCGCCCAGCTGGTAGGCGCCGGATTCCAACTGCCGCTGGAAAACGATGCCAGCCAGCGGATGCGCCCATCCCGACGGGCGATCGGCGTCCAGACCCGGCCCCATGCTCGCCAGCAGCGCGGCCTGCTCGACCGGGTAGTCGCGCGGATCGATGCCCACGACGATGCCCGCATTGGCGTTGCGCTCGTTGCGCGAATACTGGCTCATGCCGTTGGTGACCACACGCCCCGGCTCGGATGTGGCAGCCACCACGGTGCCACCCGGGCACATGCAAAAGCTGTAGACCGAGCGCCCATTGGATGCATGGTGCACCAGCTTGTATTCCGCCGCGCCGAGCAACGGGTGGCCGGCATGGCGCCCCCAACGCGCCTGGTCGATCAGGCCCTGCGGATGCTCGATGCGAAAGCCGATCGAGAACGGCTTGGCCTCCATCGTCACTGCGCGGCGGAACAGCATGGCAAAGGTGTCGCGCGAACTGTGCCCCAGCGCCAGCACCGCCTGGCTGGCCGGCAGCGAATACGTCGTGCCGCCCGCCACGTCCAGCACGGTAATGGCGCGCAGCCTGCGCGCGCGCCCCTGCCTGTCGACGGCGCAGCCCTCGATCTCCAGGTCGGTCACCCGCTGGCCGAAACGGATCTCGCCGCCAAGGGCGTTGATCTGTTCCCGCATGTTCTCGACCACCTTGACGAGCTTGAAGGTTCCGATGTGCGGATGCGCCTCCACCAGGATGTCCTGCGGCGCACCGGCCTTGACGAACTCGGCCATCACCTTGCGCCCTAAATACCGCGGGTCCTTGATCTGGCTCCACAACTTGCCGTCGGAGAAGGTGCCTGCGCCGCCCTCGCCGAACTGCACGTTCGACTCCGGGTCCAGCACGCCCTTGCGCCACAGGCCCCAGGTGTCTTTGGTCCGCTCGCGCACCTGCTTGCCGCGCTCCAGCACGATCGGCCGAAGACCCATCTGCGCCAGCAGCAGCGCCGCGAAGATGCCGCAGGGCCCGAAGCCGACCACCACCGGCCGCACCCCGTCGCGCACGTCCCGGGCCGGCGGCACCCGGCAGGGCAGGCGGTAGGCCATGTCGGGCGACGGATGCACATGGGGCGTACCGGCCAGGCGCTGCAGCACCGCGTGTGCGAGCGACGCACTGGACAAGTGCACGTCCACCACATAGACGCGCAGCAGCTGCGGCTTGCGCGCATCGACGCTGCGCTTGAAGAGATCGACACGCGCGATGTCGGCCGCAGGCACGCCGAGGGTGCGGCGCACCAGGTGGTCGAGGTCGGCCGGATCGTGGTCGAGCGGGAGCTTGAGCTCGGTCAGTCGGATCATGGCGCCGCCCGGCAGCCTCAGACGGGAAGGAAACCCTCGATCGACAGGTAGCGTTCACCCGTGTCGTAGTTGAAGCCCAGCACCTTCGCGCCCGCCGGCAGTTGGGGCAGCTGTTGCGCAATCGCCGCGAGCGTCGCACCCGACGAGATCCCCACCAGCATGCCTTCTTCACGGGCGCAACGCCGCGCCATCTCGCGCGCCGGCTCGGCGTCGACCTGGATCACGCCGTCGAGCAGCGCGGTATGCAGGTTCGTCGGGATGAAGCCGGCGCCGATGCCCTGGATCGGATGCGGCGACGGTGCGCCGCCGGAGATGACGGGGGACGCGACCGGCTCGACCGCAAACACCCGGAGCTGCGGCCAGCGCGCCTTGAGCACCTGGGCACACCCGGTGAGGTGGCCCCCCGTACCCACGCCGGTGATCAGTGCATCGAGGCCGTCCGGGAAGTCGGCCAGGATCTCCTGCGCGGTGGTGCGCACATGGGCGTCGATATTGGCCGGGTTCTCGAACTGCTGTGGCATCCAGGAACCAGGCGTGGCGGCCACCAGCTCCATGGCCCGCGCGATCGAGCCCTTCATGCCTTTTTCACGCGGGGTGAGTTCGAAACTCGCGCCGTAGGCCAACATCAGGCGGCGCCGCTCGATCGACATGCTGTCGGGCATCACCAGCACCAGCTTGTAGCCCTTGACCGCCGCCACCATCGCCAGGCCCACACCGGTGTTGCCGGAGGTCGGCTCGATGATGGTGGCGCCGGGCTGCAGTGCCCCGCTCTGTTCTGCCGCCTCGACCATGGACAAGGCGATGCGGTCCTTGATCGATCCGCCCGGGTTGCTGCGTTCGGACTTGATCCACACCTGGTGGGTGCCGCCAAACAGGCGGTTGATCCGCACATGCGGGGTATTGCCAATGGTCTGCAGGATGTTGTCGGCGCGCATGGGTTCTCCTCGGGTTGGTGACGCGGTATTGTCTCAGCAGTGGATAATCCAGCGCGTGAAGCCCACCAGACTGTCGCTGGTGCAAGCCGCAAGGCCGGCGCGCGAGCGCCGGGTGGAAACACCGCACTGGAGGAACGTCCGGACTGCGCAGGGCAGCGTAGCAGCTAACGGCTGTCCACTGAAAACCGGGCATGCGAATGTCCGGCATAAGGTGAGGATCAGAGCAACAGAGACGAGTCGCCGCGCGGGGCAACCCGGGCGGCGGGTGAAACGGGCAATCTCTACGCGCAGCAATACCAAATAGGCACACGCGCTGCGCCGCAGTTCGCTGCGGCATGGTACCCGGGGCCCCCGGGAGTGTGCGGGTAGGTAGCACCGAGCCGTCGGGTGACCGGCGGCCCAGATTAATGACAGTCACGTGGGGGGCGACTCCCACGCACAGAATCCGGCTTATCGGTGGGCTTCACACTTTTTTCCGGTTCGCAACCAGGCGAGGACGACATGGACGACCCCGACGCAGCAACCCCGACGATCCGCGGCTTCCACGCCCATGTCTACTTCGGTGCCAGCACGCTGGAGCAGGCCCGCGCCTTGTGCACCACAGCAGCGCAGCGGTTCCCGCTGAAGATGGGCCGGGTGCATGAAAAGCCGGTCGGCCCGCACCCGGACTGGAGCTGCCAGCTGGCGTTCAAGCCGGCGCTGTTCGGCGAGCTGGTTCCGTGGCTCGCCATGCACCGCGGCGGCCTGGTGGTGTTCATCCACCCGATCAGCGACAACGACCTGGTCGACCACCGGGATCGCGCCCTGTGGATGGGCGCAGTGCGCCCGCTGGATCTGAGTGTGCTCGGGGAAGGGCCGGGCGAATACGATCTTTGAAGGTCGTTGTCGGCTTCACCCCCTCAGGGCCAATGCGCCGACCCAGCCCGCAGATAGCGCTGGCCCGGGTCTTCCTCACGTGGGCGCCAAGCACTACGGATGCGGCGTGGCGCGCCCGGTTTGCGTCGGCAGCCGGATCAGCTGGCGGATCGGTGCCCGTGCAGGTGCAGGCGCCGCGTCGCCATCTTCCAGTCGCAACACCTGGGTATAGGTCTGACGGGCCAGCTCTTCGTAGATGTCACCCAGCTTTTCGAACGTGACCGCGTGGCTCCGGCTGGCGCGCTTGGCGGCGTCGAACGCGTCGCGCGCCTTGTCCGGCAGCCCCTGCGCCAGATAGACCAGCGCCAGGTTGTGGTGTGCTTCGGCCAATTCGGGATGCTCCAGCACCAGACGCCGGTAGGTCACCGCGGCTTCGGCGTGTCGGCCGGCCTGCTGCTGGATCACGCCTTTGAGAAAGCGCATCTGCACATCGCGCGGGTGGCGCGCCAGGTGCCGGTCGGCCCGCGCCATCGCCTGTGGCAGCTGGCCTTCACGCAGCTGATCGACCACCGCGCTGTAGTTGTCGTCGCCCCATGCCGCGGTCGCCGCCCACAACGCGGCGATGCACAACAACCGGATCGGGACACCGGCGCGACGGGGATGGATCGGCATGGCAAGCTCCTTGGCCCGATTCTAGGCCGCGCCTGGCTGACTGCCATGCGTGCCGAGCGCTGGTCAACATCGCCAACGTCTCGACCGGTCGCTTTCCCGGCTTCTACTTCGTGATCGTCGTGCCCATCGCCACGCAAACCTGGAAGGCAGGTGTGTATGCGTTCGCTGTCGCGGTGGAACCCGGCCCGGATCGCGGCCAGACGATCACCACCGTACTGATGGACTGACGTGGCAGGCCCATCGCCGGCCTTGCCGCGTGCAGTCGCGGACCGGCGGCGCAACGCCTGCCGGTCAAACCCCGCTCGACATCGCCTCGATGCGCTGCACATGCGCCAGCAGCGAGCGCTTGGCCACCGGCCACATGCGGGGCGGCACATCGTCATAGGCCTGTGCCACCCAGTCGTCGAGTGTTCCGTCCGGTCGGCCCTGCATCACCTGCACGATCTTGGCCTCGCGGCGCAGTCGGTGGGCCTTGAGTTGATCCACGGCCTGCCGCGCCTGACCGAGCACATATCCATGCGCAGGCAGGATGAAATCGATGCGATGCGCCACACAGGCTGCGGACAGACGGTCCAGCGAGTCGAGGTAGGCGGACATGTCGCCATCGGGCGGATCCACCACCGTGGTGCTGCCGTTGAGGATGTGGTCGCCGCTGACAAGCAGACCATCCTCCAGCAGCACCAGGCACAGGTGGTTCGCAGCATGGCCGGGTGTGTGGATCACCATCAACGTGTGTGTCGCCTGCTGCCCGTCGGGTGACGCCAGCACCAGCAGTTCGCCGTCGGTCAGCGAGCGCTCCGGTGTGAACGCGCTGGCGGCGCGCGCTGTCGGGGCGCTGGGCAAGCCCAGGATCGGCGGGCGCCGCGCGCACAGCGCCTGCAGCGGCGCCGCACCAGGGGAATGGTCCGCATGGGAATGCGTGCACACGATCATGCGAATGTCTCCGCCCGCCGCTCGCCACAGGCGCTCCAGATGCTGGACGTCGGCAGGCCCCGGGTCGATCACGATGTAACCGGTGGACGGGTCGCCTACCAGGTAGCTGTTGGTCCCCGGGCCGGTCATCGCACCCGGGTTGGGCGCGGTCAGGCGCATCAGGTTCTTCAGCAGCAGCACCGGGCGCTCGGTCTGCCAGTCGAGATGGTGGACGATCTGCCCGTCCGGCGACACCAGTTCGAGTTCACCGTGGGGATGCTCATGCTCCATGTAGCGGGCTTCCTTGCCGCCCAGGAATCCGGCGCGCGGGCAACTCGTCCACAACGGCTGCTCGGTCTGCGCGCACGCCTGCAACACGGCGTCGACCGTGGCAAACGCCTGCAGGCGCTGCAAGGTACGGATGGTCGGAAATATGATGAAGAACGCACCCGCCGCATGGCGCTCCAGCGCGTCGACCGGCCGCACCCAGACCGGCTCGAACTGCTCCGACCCGTCGGCCACCGGCGTCTGACCGGGTGGCATGCGCGCCACCAGGAACGGCACGTCGAAGCGGCGCGGCAGGTCCCGGTCGGTGATCCAGTGCGCCAGCACGAAGACTTCGTCTGCCGCCAGCACCAGATCCCGCGCGGCGCATTGCGCCACGAACGGCCCCTTGCGGTCGAGGGCCGACATATCCTGCTGCGTGGGTGGCGTGCCGTCGGCGCGCCGCGCCAGCAGGATGCCCAGTTCCTCGAAACTCTCGCGGATCGCGGCAATCGCCTGCGTCAGGTGCAAGTCGCCCTGCCCCGGGCGGCGCCGCGCCTGCGCATGCGAGGCACCATCCAGCGCATCGACACCGCCACCCGGAAACACATAGGCGCCGGGCGCAAAACTGGCCGTCTCCGAGCGCCGCGTCATCAGGACTTCAACCCCGTGCGGACCGTCCCGCAGCAGCAGCACCGTGGCGGCGGGTCGGGGCAGCGCGGGTTCGCGCTGGGCGTGCAGGAGTTGGGTGGGGCGGACCATGCATTGCATTTTGCCGCCAAATCCGGGAGTGTGCGCCACACCCCACGCCCCCGCCGGGCGTGTCGAAGGCCTCGATTGTTCAGGGGATAATCCCGCCATGCGAATCCGCTTTACCAAGATGCAGGGGGCAGGCAACGACTTCGTCGTGCTCGACGAGACCCTCGGTGCGCTTGGTCTCGGGCCGGCCCACTACCGCTTTCTGGGCAACCGCCACTTCGGCGTGGGGGCCGACCAGATTCTCAGCGTGCGCCCGTCCCCTCGCCCGGGCATCGATTTCGCCTACGCGATCCACAATGCGGACGGCGACGAAGTCGAGCACTGCGGCAACGGTGCACGCTGTTTCCTGAAGTTCGTGCGTGACCGCGGCCTGTCCGACAAGGACCAGGTGCGGGTGCAGACCATGAACCGCGTGCTGGAACTGCACTGGCAGGCGCAGGGGCAGGTAACCGTGGACATGCAGGCGCCGGCGTTCGACCTGGCTGCGCTGCCGTTTGATCCTGCAGGGCTGGCACCGGAGCCTCGCGGCGACTGGCAGCAATGGCCGCTGCACCTGCAGGACCGGGGAAGGGCAGTCTGCCTGCGTGTGGCACTTGTGTCGATGGGCAACCCGCATGCGGTGACCCTGGTCGACGACGTGGACAGCACCCCGGTGCTGCACCACGGGCCGCTGGTCCAGGCCCACCGCGCATTTCCCAGCGGCGTCAACGTCGGCTTCTTGCAGGTACTGGACCGCTCCCAGGTACGCCTGCGTGTGTTCGAGCGTGGCGCGGGCGAAACCCTGGCCTGCGGCACAGGCGCCTGCGCGGCCGTGGTGGCTGGTATCCGCCTGGGCCTGCTCGACGAGCAGGTGCAGGTCTCCACGCGCGGTGGCCTGCTGACCATCGCCTGGGCCGGTGGCGAGGCGCCGGTGCTGATGACCGGGCCGGCCACCACCGTTTTTGAAGGCGAAATCGATCTACCCGACACCCTATGAACAACCACCCCCTGAACAATCCGATCACCGAAGACGACATCGCCAACTACCTGGCCAACACCCCGGACTTCTTCCAGCGCCATGCCGAACTGCTGGCCTCCGTCCACCTCGCCAGTCCGCACAGCCACCGCGCCGTGAGCCTGCAGGAGCGCCAGGCCGAAATGCTGCGCGACAAGATCAAGTTGCTGGAACACCGGCTGATGGACATGATCCGCCACGGCAATGAAAACGCCCTGCTGGCCGATCGCCTGTTGCGCTGGGCCGGTTCGCTGTTCGCGATTGCCGACCCGGTGTCAATGCCCAGCCAGATCGCTGCGCAGATCGCCGACCAGTTCTCGGTACCCCAGGTGGCGATCAAGGTCTGGGGCGTGGCGCAGACCTATGCATCCAGTGCGTTCGCAGTCGGCGTCAGCGACGACGCCAAGCTGTTCGCCAACTCGCTGACCGAGCCGTTCTGCGGCGTCAACACCGGGTTCGAAGCTGTGACCTGGCTGGCCGATCCGCTCGCGGCGGCGTCGATCTCGCTGCTGCCCCTGCGCAACGCACCGGCGGGCAGCGCGGCGCCCGCCTTCGGGCTGCTGGTGCTGTCATCGCCCGACGCGCACCGCTTCAACAGCGGCATGGGGACGGACTTCCTGCAGCACGTCGGCGATATCTCCAGCGCCGCCCTGGGCCGCCTGCGCTGAGCACGCGGCGAAACAGCACACTCCACCTGACCGGCAGGAACGCGCATGGAACCCGAAGACACCGGACCGGCAGCCCCTCGGCCCTTGCAGGTGGAGCCGCTGGTGGAGCGTTATCTCGAGCATGTGCGGGTGGAAAAGCGGCTGGCGGCGCGCACCGTCGAGTTGTACGCCCTCGATTTGCGCAAGCTGTCGGCCTATGCGCACGCCAGCGCGGTGGAATTGCCTGCCGTGCACAACACGCATGTCCGGCGCTGGGTCGCCCAGATGCATGCAGGCGGGCGCAGCGGGCGCGGCATCGCGCTGGTGCTGTCGGGCTGGCGCGGTTTCTACGCCTGGATGGGACGCGAGGGCCTGGTCGACTCCAACCCGGTGCAGGACATCCGCGCGCCGCGCGCCGCCAAGCCCTTGCCCAAGGCCCTGAGCGTGGACGACGCAGTGCAACTCGCCAGCTACCGCGGCGCCACCCACAATGCCTGGCTGGACGCGCGCGACGCTGCGCTGGTGGAACTGCTCTACGGCGCCGGCCTGCGCGTGGGCGAAGTCACCGGTCTGGATGTGGTGGCCGGGCCGGGCGCCCGTGGCTGGATCGACCTGGCGGCAGCCGAGGCGCATGTGCTGGGCAAGGGTTCCAAGCGCCGGACCGTACCGATCGGCAGCAAGGCCCTGGAAGCCCTGCAACACTGGATCGCCCTGCGCGCGACCGGGCCCAAGGACCCGCAACCGGCCTTGTTCATCGGGCAACATGGCAGCCGGCTGACCGCACAATCCATCTGGCAGCGCCTGCAGTTGCGCAGCCGGCAGGCAGGCCTGGGCACCCCGGTACATCCACACATGTTGAGGCACTCGTTTGCCAGCCACCTGCTTCAGTCGAGCAGCGATCTGCGCGCGGTGCAGGAGTTGCTCGGGCACGCCAACATCGGCACCACGCAGGTCTATACCCGGCTCGACTTCCAGCACCTGGCAAAAGCCTACGACGCGGCGCATCCGCGCGCCAGGCTCAAGCAACCGCCGTCAGGCTGACCCGCCGCCGGCCGGCCACGCAGCGCAGGGCCGACAATCCTGGGCATGAAAACCATCCGACTGCGCGAGGGCAAGGAGCGTTCGCTCCTCAAGCGCCATCCCTGGATATTCGAATCGGCGATCGCCCGCGGCGGCGGCGATCCCGGCGAGACCGTGCGGGTCGAGTCCCACGCCGGGCAATTCCTGGCCTGGGCCGCGTTCAGCCCCAGCTCCAAGATCCGGGCCCGGGTGTGGAGCTTCGAGGAAACGCAGCGCATCGACGCCGCCTTTTTTGTCCGGCGCTGCGCCGACGCCATCGGTGCCCGGGCGCGGTTCGACATCCAGAGCGACGGTATGCGCCTGGTGCATGGCGAATCCGACGGACTGCCCGGCCTGGTCGTGGACCGGTACGCCGACACCCTGGTGGCGCAATTCCTGTCGACCGGCGCGCAACGCTGGAAGGCCGTGCTGGCAGACGCGCTGCTGGCGCAGACCGGCCTGGAGAAACTGTACGAACGCTCCGACACCAGCAGCCGCGCGCTGGAAGGGCTCCCCGAGGAGGCCGGCTGGCTCCGCTCCGAAGGCCCCACCGAGCTGGTGCTGCAGGAGCACAGCTGGCAACTCGGGCTGGACATCGCCCACGGCCACAAGACCGGTTTCTACCTGGACCAGCGCGACAGCCGACAGCGTTTCGCCACCTGCGCGCGCCGGCTCGGTTTCGAGCAGGTGCTGAACTGCTTCTGCTACACCGGCGGTTTTACCGTCGCCGCCCTGTCCGGTGGCGCAGGACAGGTGACCTCGATCGATTCGTCGGCGGGCGCCATTGCCCTGGCCCGAGCCAATGTGGTGCGCAACGGCTTTGACGCGTCCCGGGCCACGTTCGTGGAGGCCGACGTGAACGCCTCCCTGCGCCAGTTCCAGGCCGCAGGCCAGAGTTTCGACGCGATCGTGCTGGACCCACCCAAGTTTGCGCCCACTGTCGCCCACGCCGAACGTGCGGCGCGCGCCTACAAGGACATCAACCGCCTGGCCCTGACGATACTGCGCCCCGGTGGGGTGTTGTTCACCTACTCGTGTTCCGGAGGCATCAGCGCCGACCTGTTCCACAAGATCGTCGCCGGCGCCGGCATCGATGCCGGTGTGGACGGCTTCATCCAGGAACGCATGGGTGGCGCGCCAGACCATCCGATGACGATCCAGTTCCCTGAAGGCGAGTACCTCAAGGGGTTGGTGGTCATGCGCAAATAGGCCGGTTGAAATTCGCCGCTAAACTCCCCACCTTCCCGGACAGACCCTCGAACCGCCCAAGGCCATGGGCCGGCGCATCGCCATCCGACCTCTGACCTCTGACTGGAGTCCCCATGAGCCTTATTCCCGCAACCATCCTGACCGGATTTCTCGGCGCGGGCAAGACCACGCTGCTCAAACGCGTGTTGTCCGAAGCCCACGGCCAGAAGATCGCCGTGATCGAAAACGAGTTTGGCGAAGAGAACATCGACAGCGACATCCTGGTGTCCGACGTCAAGGAACAGATCATCCAGATGAGCAACGGCTGCATCTGCTGCACGATCCGCGAAGATCTGCGCAGCACGCTGCACGACCTGGCGGACAAGAAGCGCCGCGGGGAACTGGACTTCGACCGGGTGGTGATCGAGACCACCGGCCTGGCGGACCCGGGGCCAGTCGCCCAGACCTTCTTCATGGACGACGAGATCGCGGAGAGCTACCTGCTCGACTCGATCCTGACGCTGGTGGACGCCAAACATGCGGTGGCACAGCTCAATGACCGCCAGGAGGCGCGCCGCCAGATCGGCTTCGCCGACCAGATATTCATCAGCAAGACGGATCTGGTGGCCAAGGACGACGTGGACGCCCTGATGCACCGGATCAAGCACATGAACCCTCGTGCTCCCCAGCAGGCGGTGCATTTCGGCGAAGTCGCCCTGACCAAGGTATTCGATCTGCGCGGCTTCAACCTGAATACCAAGCTGGAGATCGATCCGGACTTCCTGAAGGAAGACGACGGGCATGCCCACGAGGACCACGAACACGGTGAGCACTGCGACCACCCGTCCCATCAGCACGCCGAAGGCCAGGGGCACCACCACCACCACGACGACGACGTCAAGAGCTTCGTGTTCAAGTCCGAGCGGGCCTTCGATGCGGCCAAGCTGGAGGATTTCCTGGGTGCCATCGTGAACATCTACGGCCCGCGGATGCTGCGCTACAAGGGGGTGCTGCACATGAAGGGCACCGAACGCAAGGTGATCTTCCAGGGCGTGCACCAGCTGATGGGCAGCGATCTGGGCCCGCAGTGGCAGGAGGGCGAACAACGCATCAGCAAGATGGTCTTCATCGGCATCGACCTGCCCAAGGACATCTTCCTGCAGGGCATGGAGCAGTGCCTGGTCTGACCATCGGGTGACAAAAATTTTGTTTACAGTGTTTTCGGCGGTTCAAAAGCCGCAATCCGGGGATTTCCCCGGCTTATGCCTGTACACTCGCGCGCCGAAGACCCAGTAACAGGACCGATCGTCCGCCAGCGCACACAGTGCGATCCAGAAGACGGTGCGGGCCTGAGGGCATGCGCAGTGCGCATCCGATTGCCACTGCTGAAGATCCTGCGAGGAGCCAAGAAGTGAACGCGAAACCCGGGAAGACCATAAAACCAAGCAAACCAGCGGGCAAGACCAAGCCGGTACCTGCCAAGCTGGCAAAAAAGCCGTCCTCAGCGAAGGCACCCCCTCCCAAACCCGCGGCGAAGCCGGCCTCCAAGCCGGCCTCCAAGCCGCCCGCCAAGCAAGCCTCCAAGCCAGCTCCGAAGGCAATCGCCAAACCGGAATCCCCCAAGGTAAAAATGCCCACTGTCAGTTCGAGCAAGTCCCCCGCCCCCACCAAGGGCGCCAGCGCGGCAACACCTGCCAAGGCCAAACCACCGGCAAGCCCTGTCGCCGCGAAGGCCCCCGTCCAGCCGCAGGCCACCGCGCCAGTTGCGGCACCACCGGCGGCGCCGGCATCCGCCACCGCACTGACGCAACGCCCCGGCCGCCCGTCCTCGCGCCTGGCCTCGCTGACGGTTCCGTCGATGGCCCAGTCGGTCGCCTCGACCGCCGCCAAGGCCAGCTACATGCAGCTGGCCACGGCCCCGCTGATCGTGCCCCCACTGCCATCGGCCGCCAAGAAGGATCCGAAACTGGCCAACAACTGGAAGACCAAACCGGCGGACCAGCTGAGCGACGCCGAATTGCTGGCGATGCCCGATTCGGAGTACATGAACGACAAGCAGATGGCGGCGTTCCGGCTGAAGCTGGCGCTGCTCAAGCAGGACATCCTCAACAGCGCGGGGGAAACCACCGAACACCTGCGGGAAGACACCGTTGTGGTGCCCGATCCGGCCGACCGCGCCACGATCGAGGAAGAGCATGCACTCGAGTTGCGCACCCGGGACCGCGAGCGCAAGTTGCTCAAGAAGATCGAGCAGTCGATCGCCCGCATCGATGCCGGCGACTACGGTTATTGCGACGAAACCGGTGAGCCGATCGGCGTCGGGCGCCTGCTGGCGCGGCCTACCGCGACCTTGTCGCTCGAAGCCCAGCAACGCCGGGAACTCAAGCAAAAGATGTTCGGCGACTAGGCCGGCTGCCACCATCCGCAGCGTCACTGCCCCGAAACCGCCTA
>JANMZX010000103.1:0-2111 GCA_031383745.1 Rhodoferax sp.
GTGACACCGTCCGACTATGCGCAGGATCCGGTCGCTGGCCGGCTTGTCGGCCTGACGCAGGACGAGGTGGTGCTGGCGCGCAGCGACGATCGGGCGGGTCTGGTGCACGTGCATTTCCCGCGTATCGGTTTTCATCTTGCCAAAGCCGCCTGATTTGTCATTCCAGCCCGCGCGGCACTACACTTGGGGCCCATGTCCAGTCCCACCCCCCCATTCGAGATCCATATCCACGGCGACGTGCCGCTGCGCGCCGAGGTGAAGTTCGACCAGATCCAGGAAGCGCTCAAGCCGATCTGGAAATATGCCGGAGCGCGTTCGCTCGCGGATGGCGCGCGCAGCTCGTACGAAGATGAGCCCGGCATCAAGTTCGATGCGCCCCAGCATGTGCTGCAGATCTGCTGGACGGTTGCCGGCGACGAGGATTTTCGCCAGACGCTGGACGAGATGTGCATGAACCTCAACGATCTGGCCCAGACCGGCGCGGCGATCGAGGTGAGTTTCTACGACACCGAGTTCGACGAGGAAGAAGAAGAGCAGTGGGCGGAGTCCCGCGACGACTTCACGATGCTGTTTGTCGGCCCGACGCCGTCGGCGATCATGCAGGTGCAGCGCGACCTGCTGGTGCAGGACGTGGTGGGCATGATGGAGCGGCATTTCGATGGCTCGGAACTGTCGGGCGTGGTCGCCGAGATCGACAAGTTGTTCGCCCAGCGTTTCGACGCCCTGGTGAGTTCGCTCGATCTCGGCAAGCGGCCCCGCGGTTCTGGCGGCGGTTTTGGCGGGTCCGGCCATGGCGGCGGCGGGCGCAAGCCGCGCCACCTGCATTAGGCGTCCTGCCAGCGCAGGCATGGCGTCTGATTCATTTCCGACAGGTTGCTGACCATGGCCACTGCCGCCCTCCCGGCCGCGGATCCTGTACGCGCCGTTCCTGGGCGCCCCGAAAAACTGCGCCTCGGCGATGTGCTGGTGCAGCAGCGGCTGATTTCGCAGGAGCAACTCCAGCAGACGCTCGAGTTGCAGCGCCAGACCGGCAAGAAGACCGGACGCCTGCTGATCGAGAGCGGCGTGATCACCGAGGAACTGCTGGCCAATGGCCTGGCCCGGCAACTGCGCATCCCCTTCGTCAACCTCAAGACCTTCCCGTTCCGGGCCGACGTCGTCAAGCTGTTGCCCGAATCGGCCGCGCGCCGGTTTCGTGCCGTGGTGCTGGAGGACAAGGGCGACAGCCTTCTGGTGGCGCTGGCCGACCCGCTGGACCTGGCCGCCTTCGACGAGCTGACCCGGCTGCTCAAGCGCAACATCGGCATCGCAGCGGTGCCCGAGAGCCAGGTGCCGCTGGCGCTCGACCGCCTGTACCGGCGCACGGAGGAGATCAGCGGCCTGGCGCGTGCGCTCGAGAAAGACCTGGGCGATGCGGTCGACTTCGGCGAACTCACCGCCACGGCCGGCCTGGAGGGCGCGCCGGTGGTGCGCCTGCTGCAGTCGATGTTCGAGGACGCGATCCAGGTGGGCGCCTCCGACGTGCATATCGAGCCGCAGGAGGCCGGCCTGCACATCCGGGTGCGCGTCGACGGTGTGCTCCAGACCCAGACCGAAGCCGACAAGCGCATTGGCGCCGCGCTGGCGCAGCGACTCAAGCTGATGGCCGGCCTGGATATTTCCGAGAAGCGCCTGCCCCAGGACGGCCGCTTCAGCGTGCGCCTGAAAGACACCACGATCGACGTGCGCCTGTCCACGCTGCCCACGAGTTATGGCGAATCGGTGGTGATGCGACTGATGAACCAGGGCGGCGGCATGCGCCGGCTCGATTCGCTCGGCATGCCGCCGGATGTGCTGCGCCGATTCCGTGAAGTGCTGGGCCGCAGTTCCGGGCTGGTGCTGGTCACCGGCCCGACCGGCTCTGGCAAGACGACCACGCTGTATGCGGCGCTGGCCGAGATCAACGCCGCGGAACTGAAGGTCATCACCGTGGAGGACCCGGTGGAGTACCGCCTGCCCGGCCTGACGCAGGTGCAGGTCAACGACAAGATCGAGCTGACGTTTGCGCGCGTGTTGCGCGCCTGCCTGCGGCAGGACCCGGACGTGATCCTGGTGGGCGAGATGCGCGACCC
>JANMZX010000104.1:0-20454 GCA_031383745.1 Rhodoferax sp.
GAGATGGTGATGCCGGGTGACAACGTGTCGATCACGGTCAAGCTGATCAACCCGATCGCGATGGAAGAAGGCCTGCGTTTCGCCATTCGCGAAGGCGGCAAGACCGTCGGCGCCGGTGTGGTTGCAAAGATCATTGCGTAATTCGCATCAACCAGAGGAATTGCCATGGCAACCAAACAGAAGATCCGCATCCGTCTCAAGGCGTTCGATTACAAGTTGATCGACCAGTCCGCCGCCGAGATCGTCGATACCGCCAAACGCACCGGCGCAATCGTCAAGGGCCCGGTGCCCTTGCCCACGCGCATGAAGCGTTTCGACATCCTGCGTTCGCCGCACGTCAACAAGACGAGCCGTGACCAGCTTGAGATCCGCACCCACCAGCGCCTGATGGACATTGTCGACCCGACCGACAAGACGGTGGACGCGCTGATGAAGCTGGACCTGCCTGCCGGCGTCGACGTCGAGATCAAGCTGCAGTAGTAAATCGGTGTTGCGCCGGTGGCGTGCCGGGCGGCGATTTATCGCTTGCCCAGCCAGCTTTTCCGGCATATACTCGCGGGCTCGACGCGATTTGGCGACAGCCAGTCGTGCGGGTTTTATCAACAGTCTTTCACGCAAAAACGTCGCAACCAATTGCAGTTGCGGCGGTGGAAGTTACGGAGAAAAATATGAGTCTTAGCAACTCCCTCGGGTTGCTGGGTCGCAAGGTGGGCATGATGCGCCTGTTCACCGATGATGGGGACGCTGTTCCTGTCACGGTGGTGGATGTGTCCAACAACCGCGTGACCCAGGTCAAAACCGAAGCAAATGACGGCTACGTCGCCCTGCAGGTGACGTTCGGTGCGCGCAAGGCGTCCCGTGTAACCAAGCCGGCTGCCGGTCACCTCGCCAAGGCGGGTGTCGAGGCAGGGGAAATCATCCAGGAATTTCGCGTAACGCCTGACGCCGCCGCCAAATACGCGCCAGGCGCGACCGTTCCGGTGGGCGACGTTTTTGCAGTGGGCCAGAAGGTCGATGTGCAGGGCACCTCGATCGGCAAGGGCTTCACCGGCACGATCAAGCGCCACAACATGAGTTCGCAGCGGGCTTCGCACGGCAACAGCCGTTCGCACAATGTGCCTGGATCGATCGGCATGGCGCAGGATCCTGGCCGTGTCTTTCCGGGCAAGCGCATGTCGGGCCACCTCGGCGATGTCACGGTCACCACCCAGAACCTCGACGTGATCCGCATCGACGAAGCGCGTCAGCTGTTGTTGATCAAGGGGGCCGTTCCCGGCTCGGCCGGTGGTTTTGTGACCGTGCGGCCTGCCGTGAAGACCAAGGTGCAAGTCGAAGCCAAGAAGGGGGCGAACTGATGCAGCTCGAGCTCCTCAATGACCAGGGTCAGGCCACGTCGAAGTTCGACGCGCCCGAGACCGTCTTTGGTCGCGCCTACAACGAAGACCTGGTACACCAGGTTGTCGTCGCCTTCCAGGCCAATGCCCGCCAGGGTACACGCGCCCAGAAAGACCGCGAGCAGGTCAAGCACTCCACCAAGAAGCCGTTCAAGCAAAAGGGAACCGGTCGCGCACGCGCCGGCATGACCTCGTCGCCCCTGTGGCGTGGCGGCGGTCGCATCTTCCCAAACATGCCGGACGAGAACTTCGGCCAGAAGATCAACAAGAAGATGTACCGTGCCGGCATGGCGTCGATCTTCTCCCAACTGGCCCGCGAAGGCCGCCTGGCGGTCGTGGACTCACTGAAGGTCGAGTCCCCAAAAACCAAGCCGCTGGCTGCCCGTTTCAAGGCCATGAACCTCGAGTCCGTGATGGTCATCGCGGACGAGGTCGATGAAAATCTGTACCTCGCATCGCGCAACCTTGTCAATGTGCTGGTGGTAGAGCCGCGTTACGCCGATCCCGTGTCGTTGGTCCACTACCGCAAGGTGCTGGTCACCCGCGCCGCGATGGACAAGCTCAAGGAGATGTTCGCATGAGCGCCGTGAAATATGACGAGAGCCGCCTGATGCAGGTGCTTGTCGCACCTATCGTCTCTGAAAAGGCCACGATGATCGCCGAGAAGAACAACTCGGTAACCTTCAAGGTCCTGCAGGACGCAACCAAGCCCGAAATCAAGGCCGCCGTTGAACTGATGTTCAAGGTCGAGGTCAAGGGCGTGTCCGTGGTCAATACCAAGGGCAAGGCCAAGCGCTTCGGGAAATCATTTGGCCGGCGTGACAACATCCGCAAGGCCTATGTCACCCTCAAGCCCGGGCAAGAACTGAATCTTGGTGGGGAGGCTGCGTAACCATGGCTGTCATCAAAATGAAACCA
This sequence comes from Rhodoferax sp., assembly GCA_031383745.1. Lineage (GTDB taxonomy): Bacteria > Pseudomonadota > Gammaproteobacteria > Burkholderiales > Burkholderiaceae_C > CAISIP01. Next base: position 2,313 of record JANMZX010000104.1, read on the forward strand.
ACCTCACCAGGCCGTCGTGGCGTGGTGAAGATCTCCCGTGACCACCTGTACAAGGGTGAGCCTTACGCGCCGCTGCTGGAGCCACAGTTCCAGCATGCCGGACGCAACAACAACGGCCACATCACGACGCGCCACAAAGGCGGTGGTCACAAGCACCACTACCGTGTGGTCGACTTCCGTCGTGCCAAGGATGGTATTCCGGCCAAGGTCGAGCGCATCGAGTACGACCCGAACCGTTCAGCCCACCTGGCACTGGTTTGTTATGCCGATGGCGAGCGTCGCTACATCATCGCGCCGCGCAGCCTGGAAGTTGGCGCAACCATCCTGAATGGCGCGGAAGCCCCGATCCGTGTCGGCAACACCCTGCCGATCCGCAACATCCCGGTGGGTTCCATCATCCACTGCATCGAGCTGCAGGTTGGCAAGGGCGCCCAGATCGTCCGCTCGGCCGGAACTTCCGCGACCCTGCTGGCGCGTGAAGGAACCTACGCCCAGGTGCGCATGCGCTCGGGCGAAGTCCGCAAGATCCACATCGACTGCCGTGCAACGATCGGCCAGGTCGCCAATGAAGAGCACAGCCTGCGCCGGCTCGGCAAGGCTGGCGTCAAGCGCTGGATGGGCATCCGCCCGACGGTTCGCGGTGTTGTGATGAACCCGGTGGACCACCCCCACGGTGGCGGTGAGGGCAAGACCGGCGAAGGGCGCCATCCTGTCGATCCATGGGGCAATCTGACCAAGGGTTACCGGACCCGTAACAACAAGCGGACACAGGTGATGATCGTGTCGCGTCGCAAGAAGTAAGGGGCACGAACATGACACGCTCTCTCAAAAAGGGTCCTTTTGTTGACCATCACCTTGCGGCCAAGGCCGACAAGGCGGTCACCACCAAGGACAAGAAGCCGATCAAGACCTGGTCACGGCGCTCGATGATCCTGCCGGAATTCATTGGCTTGACCATCGCCGTGCACAACGGCAAGCAACACGTGCCGGTGTACATCACCGACCAGATGGTGGGCCACAAGCTGGGCGAATTTGCGCTGACCCGCACGTTCAAGGGCCATCCGGCTGACAAAAAAGTCGTGCGAAAGTAAGGCAACACCATGGAAACTAAAGCATCCCTGCGCGGCGTCCGCCTGTCGGTGGACAAAGGGCGTCTGGTCGCGGACCTGATTCGCGGCAAGAAGGTCGATCAGGCCCTGAACGTCCTGCAGTTCACCCAGAAGAAGGCGGCCGTGATCATCAAGAAGGTACTTGAGTCGGCGATTGCCAACGCCGAGCACAACGACGGCGCCGACATCGACGAACTGAAGGTCAAGACCATCTACGTCGAGCAAGGCGCGTCGCTCAAGCGCTTCACCGCCCGCGCCAAAGGCCGCGGCAACCAAATCAGAAAACCCACGTGCCATGTGTACGTGACGGTCGGTAACTGAAAAAGGCCTGGACAACATGGGACAAAAAATCCACCCCACCGGCTTCCGGCTTTCCGTCAGTCGTAACTGGTCTTCCCGTTGGTATGCCAACGACCGTGATTTCGCCGGCATGTTGGCTGAAGACATCAAGGTCCGCGAATACCTGAAGGCCAAGCTCAAGAACGCCTCTGTCTCCCGCGTCCTGATCGAGCGGCCCGCCAAGAATGCCCGCATCACGATCTTCTCGGCGCGTCCGGGCGTGGTCATCGGCAAGAAGGGCGAGGACATCGAGAACCTCAAGCGCGAACTCGGCAAGCAACTGGGTGTGCCGGTCGCCGTCAACATCGAGGAAGTGCGCAAGCCCGAGATCGATGCCAAGCTGATCGCGGACAGCATCACCCAACAGCTCGAAAAGCGCATCATGTTCCGCCGCGCGATGAAGCGGGCGATGCAGAACGCCATGCGTCTGGGCGCCCTCGGTATCAAGATCATGTCGTCCGGTCGCCTGAACGGCATCGAGATTGCGCGTTGTGAGTGGTACCGCGAAGGCCGTGTGCCGCTTCATACCCTGCGCGCCGACATCGACTACGGCACCTCCGAAGCCAAGACCACCTACGGCGTAATCGGTGTCAAGGTGTGGGTCTACAAGGGCGACACACTGGGCCGCAACGACCTGCCTGCCGTGGTGGAGCCTCGCTCCGACGACGAACGCCGTCCCCGTGGCCCGCGTCGCGATGCCCGCCCGGGTGCCGACCGTCCTGCGGCACGTCCTGCGCGTCGCCCGATGGGCGGCAATGTGGCACCTGCCGACGGCAGCGACAAGCCTGCGGAAGCAACCCCTGGTCTGGCAGCAGATGCCCAGAAAACCGCCGTTAAGCGCGTCCGCAAGGTAAGCGCGCCAGCTGCAGCAGCTGACGGTACCAAGGCCTCGTAACAGGCCCAGACATACGGAGAATTGATATGCTGCAACCAGCTCGTAGAAAGTACCGCAAGGAGCAAAAAGGCCGCAACACCGGCATTGCTACCCGCGGAAGCACCGTGGCATTTGGTGATTTCGGACTCAAGTCTACGGACCGTGGCCGCCTCACCGCGCGCCAGATCGAATCGGCGCGTCGTGCCATCTCGCGCCACGTCAAGCGTGGTGGACGGATCTGGATCCGTATATTCCCGGACAAGCCGATTTCACAGAAACCTGCCGAAGTTCGCATGGGCAACGGCAAGGGAAATCCCGAGTACTACGTGGCCGAAATCCAGCCAGGCAAGGTGTTGTACGAGATTGTCGGGGTGCCAGAAGAATTGGCCCGTGAAGCTTTCCGTCTGGCAGCCGCCAAATTGCCATTGCGCACCACATTTGTGGCACGCATGATCGGCCAATAGGCGTTACATCATTCGGAGCATCTTCTGTGAAAACTACTGAACTACGCCAAAAAGACGTTGCCGGCCTGGAGACCGAGGTCAAGGCCCTGCAAAAGGCCCATTTCGGCCTGCGCATGCAAAAGGCCACGCAACAACTCAACAACACCGCAACGCTGCGTTCGACCCGGCGCGATATCGCCCGCGCAAAGACGATTCTTGCCGAGAAGAAAAGCGCGGCCGCAACCGCAACGCCAGGAGCGTCCAAATGACCGAAGCCAAGGTATCCCTCAAACGCACCTTGATTGGCAAGGTGGTCAGCGACAAGCGTTCGAAGACGGTCACCGTGCTGATCGAGCGTCGTGTGAAACACGAGCTGTACGGGAAGATTGTCGGCAAGTCCAGCAAGTACCACGCCCATGATGAAAAGGGCGAGTACAAGATGGGCGACGTGATCGAGATCACCGAGAGCAAGCCGATCTCCAAGACGAAGAACTGGATTGCCACGCGCCTGGTCGAGAAGGCTGCAGCAGTCTAGGCCCATCTGCAGCAGAGACAGCGCAACCGCACAAAACGGCCCACAATGTGGGCCGTTTTGCCTTGAGCGCCCGGAGCCTGTCCTTCAGACCGGGCCCTGCGGTACGAACGATCTCCCTTTCACACAATTTTTCAGGAGTAAGTGATGATTAAAGTCGGCGACAACCTGCCCGAAGCCACGTTGATGGAGTTCTCTGAAACCGAAGGCAATGGCTGCAGCATTGGCCCCAATCCGGTACCGGTGGCGAAGGCCACGGCTGGCAAGACCATCGCCGTGTTTGCACTGCCGGGGGCATTCACGCCGACCTGCTCTGCCAAACATGTGCCGGGCTACCTGGAGAAATTCAGCGAACTGAAGGCGGCCGGTGTCGACGAGATCTGGTGCGTCAGCGTCAACGACGCCTTCGTGATGGGCGCGTGGGCCAGGGACCTCAAATCGACCGGCAAGGTGCGCATGCTTGGTGACGGTGACGCCGCTTTCACCAAGGCACTGGGGCTCACACTGGACCTGACGGGACGCGGCATGGGCCTGCGCAGCAACCGCTACTCCATGCTCGTCAAGGACGGCAAGGTCTCGACGCTCAATGTCGAAGGCCCCGGCAAGTTCGAAGTCAGCGACGCAGCAACCATGCTGGCCCAGGCCAAGGCCTGAAGCCCGAAGTGCTCACAACCTCGCCATGAGGTAGTGGGCACCCGCAATCGGGTTATGGTAGTACGGCGGGATCTCTTCGAATCCCATGTCGGTATACAAGGCCCGAGCGGTTTCCATGTCACTCAAGGTGTCTAGCAGCACGCAGGCGTAACCCGCCTGGCGTGCGGCGTCCAGGGTCGCCTCCGCCAGCAGACGCCCGAGGCCAAGGCGACGGAATGCCGGCCGGACATACAGACGCTTCATTTCGCAGGCGTTCGGATAGTCCACAGTGTCGAGCGGACGCAGGGCGCAGCAGCCCGCCAGGGCCCCATCCACGTGTGCAGTCAGGAGCATGCCGCGCGGGGCGGCGTACGGCCCGGGCAAACCGGCAAGCTCCTCATCGAAACCCTGAAAACACAAGTCGACATCCAGCGAGCGTGCATACTCCTGCAATAGCGTGCGCAAGGCGTCGAACTCGCCGGGAGACTTTGGTGTGGAGATCATGCGCGATGGAGTGCCGGATGCGGCCAGAAGCACTTTGGGAGAAACTCTGCCACCGTTTCAAGTTCCAAGATCAAGCGTCTGCCTGCGCGCGCAGTGCGATTCGCTGGTTGTTGCCACAAAAACCATCCGAGGTTTCATGAAAGTCACCATGTTTCTGCTGAAGGCCCATCGTCATCTAATCGCGGCCGCGCTGCTCGCCAGCACACTGTCCGCCACTGCGCAAGGAAATGCCACCAACGGTCAGTACATCGCCAAAGCATCCGGTTGTGTGGGCTGCCATACCGTGAACAAGGCCGGCGCCGTTCCATTCGCCGGTGGGCGCGCACTCGAAACCCCGTTTGGCACCTTTTATGGGCCCAATATTACGCCGGACAAGCAGACCGGTATCGGAAATTGGTCAGACGCAGACTTCAAGCGTGCGATCCGTCAGGGTGAACGCCGCGACGGCTCCCACTACTTCCCTGCATTTCCTTACCCGTCTTTCACCGGCATGTCAGATGCGGATATCCAGGACCTGTGGGCCTACCTCAAGACCTTGCCCCCTGCCAAACAGGCCAACCGGGAGCATGAACTGCGCTTTCCCTTCAGCCTTCGCTTTCTCGTGACCGGATGGAAACTGCTGTTCTTCACGCCCGGCCCTGCGGGTACGTCCGCGGCTGCGGCGGACCCGGTCGCGCGTGGTGCGTACCTGGTGGGCGTGCTGGGGCACTGCGCCGAATGCCATACCCCGCGCAACTTCCTGGGCGGGCCGGACAAGAACGAGCGCTTCGCCGGCGCCAAGATTCCAGAAGGCAAGGTACCGAACCTGACCCCCACGCGGCTGAAAAAGTGGAGCGACGCGGAGTTGAAAGACTACCTGATGACGGGTACTGCACCCAGTGGAGACCTTGCGGTAGAACCCATGAGCGAAGTGATCACAAACACCACCAGCCAATTGACCAGTGCCGACATGGCCGCGATGATCGCCTACCTTCGGACCTTGCCCGCGCGTCCCGAGCCCAAGTAGGCGGGAGTCCGGCCTGGTTGCGGCATGCTGTAATCGGCCACAAGACCAACCCGGAGGAAACGCATGGACCGCAGACAATTCAATTCCACTGCCGGCCGCTCGGTCGCTGCCCTGATCGGCATGGCCTATGCCCATGCGCACGCCCTGTCTTTGGGCGACCTGACCAACGCCGAGGCATCCCAAGGACTCAAGACAGCCCTGGAGAAGGGCGCGTTGGCCGCCGTCGCCATCCTGGGGAAGACCGACGGGTTCTGGGGCAATGCGAAGGTGCGCATCCCGCTGCCGGATTTTCTCGATGATGCGGCCAAACTGCTCAAGACCCTCGGGCAAGGCAAACGAGTGGACGAGTTGCTGTTGTCGATGAATCGTGCAGCTGAGACCGCCGTGCCGATGGCCAAGGACCTGCTGGTCGGCGCGGTGAAGTCGATGAGTGTCTCAGACGCCAAGAAGATACTGTCCGGCGGAGACACGTCGGTGACCGGCTTCTTTGCCGACAAGACGCGCGCGCCGCTGGGAGAGAAATTTCTGCCAGTGGTCACCAAGGCCACCGAAAAGGTCGGGCTGGCGGCCAAGTACAACCGCGTGGCCGCCAAGGCGCAAGGCCTCGGCCTCGTCAAAAAGGAAGATGCAAACATCCAGCAGTACGTAACGGGCAAGTCGCTGGACGGCCTGTACTTCATGATCGGTGAAGAAGAAAAGAAGATCCGCCAGGACCCGATCGGCACCGGCAGCGCGGTCCTCAAGAAGGTGTTCGGCGCGCTGAAGTAGTCAGCCGTCGCTGCCTGCTTCCCCGGGCGCCGGGCATGTCCGGTGCGAACTGATTTCGCTCTACCTGCCCGCAAGGCGGCGTCCCCCGGGCAGCGCCTCCTTGCCGGGATAATGGTTGCATGCGCGCACCCCTATTGACCACGGCGTGCCTTGCGGTATGTGCGACGCTTGCTTGCACGCCGGCCTTCAACTGGAGAGAAGTTTCGATCGCCGACAGCCGCTTGCATGCCATGTTCCCCTGCAAGCCGGAAAGGGAATCCCGCATGGTGACGATGGCCGGCCTGGAGACCGAGTTGCACATGGCCCATTGCGATACCGCGGGCGTCAGCGCGGCGATTGGCCATGCGCGAATCGCCGATGCGAGCCTGATCCAGCCCGCTCTCACGCAGTGGCGCGCGGCCACCCTCGCGGGAATGCGCATTGCGCCCTCGACGGCTGGCGCATCGACCGGCGAGTGGCCGTCGGCGCCAGCCGGCGCGCTGTCGGTCGACACCACCGGAAGCGCCACAGACGGCACACCAGTGCGTCTGCGGGCGATCTGGTTCGCGCGTGATGGCGAGGTCTACGCCGCCTTGTGGTACGGGCAGTCCTGGAGTGCCGAGATGGCCGACTTCTTCTTCTCCGGGCTGCGGTTCTGATGACGGTATTGCCCCGGCGTGCCGCGGTCCTGGTCTTCCTGGCATTTGCCGGCGCCTATTTCCTGTCGGCCCTGGTGCGCGCCATCACGGCCACACTCTCGCCGGTCCTGACCCGCGAGTTCGACCTGCAGGCGCGGGATTTGGGCCTGCTGGCCGGCGCTTACTTCCTGGGTTTCTCCGCCACGCAGCTTCCCCTGGGCGCCTGGCTGGATCACCATGGGCCCAAGAAGGTCGTGCTCGGTTTCCTGGCCGTGGCGGTGGTCGGCTGCCTTGCGTTTTCGTCCACCAACACGTTCGTCGGCCTTTTCGCTGCGCGGATCCTGTGCGGTATCGGGCTCAGCGCCTGTCTGATGGCGCCGCTCACCGGCTACCGGCGCTGGTTCACGCCGGCGGCGCAGATGCGCAGCAATTCCTGGATGCTGATGACCGGTTCCCTGGGCATGATTGCCTCCACCCTGCCGGTGCAATGGCTGATGCCGATGGTCGGCTGGCGCGCCCTGTTTGTCGGACTGGCATTGCTGCTTGCCATCGCGATGGCTACCATCGCCTGGAAAGTGCCATCCTGGGCGCAAGGCGCTTCGCATGGCGTGCCGGGTACGCCCGGCGCGGGATACGCCCAGGTCTGGCGACATCCCTACTTTCGCGCCTTGGCGCCAGTCGGATTCTTCTGCTACGGCGGATTGCTCGCGGTGCAAACCTTGTGGGCCGGGCCCTGGATGGTCCAGGTCGCGGGTTTCTCCACGCTGGAGGCAGCCACCGGCATGTTCTGGATCAATGTGTCCATGCTGTGCACGTTCTGGTCCTGGGGCGCCGCAGCCCCCTGGCTGGCGCGTCACGGCTGGCACGCAGACCGATTGATCAGCCGGGGTTTGCCCATCAGTTTCGTGCTGCTCGCCGTCACTATCGCCGGGACCGGTGCCATGCCGGCATGGTCAGGCGCACTGCTCGCGGCCTACTGTGTCGCCTGCAGTTGCATCACCTTGTCGCAACCGGCCGTGGGCATGGCATTCGCGCCGGCCATCGCAGGCCGCGCGCTATCAGCGTTCAATCTGGTGATTTTTCTCGGCGTGTTTGCCGTTCAATGGGGAATCGGGTTGGGCATCGATGGCCTGATGGGCCTGGGGATGGCCAGCGTACCAGCGTTTCAGACTGCGATGGCCATGTTCCTGCTTTGCTGCCTGGTTTCCTACGCCTACTTTCTGCGCGCGGCAAGCCATAATCGCCGGAGATGAACACCGGCATCCTGATCGTCGCCCACAGCCCGCTGGCCAGCGCCTTGCGACAGTGCGTCCTGCACGTCTTCCCGGACAGTGCGGGCGTTGTGGCGGCCTACGACATGGACGCCGACGCCACGCTGGACGAAGGCCTGGCAGGTGCCAAGGTGGCCATGGCGCAATTGGCAGAGCCACAGATGCTGGTGCTGACAGATGTGTTCGGCGCCACGCCGTGCAATGTCGCGCAGCGCTTGGTGGATGGTGTCCGCTCGCGGCTGATCGCCGGCGTCAGCCTGCCGATGTTGCTGCGCGCCGTAACCTACCGGCGCGAGTCCCTGGACGTGCTGGTGGCCCGTGCCATGGCGGGGGGCACCCAGGGCGTGATGCAGGTGGCGACTACAGCGCCACAAAACCAGGGCAGGAAGAAGAATGATCAAGACCCCGACGACCATCAGCAATAAGCTGGGGTTGCATGCCCGCGCCTCCGCCAAGCTGACCAAGCTCGCAGGCAGCTTTCCGTGCGACGTCTGGATGTCGCGCGCCGGGCGGCGCGTCAACGCCAAGAGCATCATGGGTGTCATGATGCTGGCCGCAGGGATCGGGACCACGGTCGAAATCGAAACCAGCGGTGAGCGCGAGCAGGAAGCCATGGATGCGCTGCTGGCCCTGATCGCCGATAAATTCGGAGAAGGCGAGTGACTTTCGCCATCCATGGCCTCGCCGTGGCGCGCGGAATCGCCATCGGGCGTGCCGTGCTGGTGGCATCGAGCCGGGTCGACGTGGCCCACTACTTCATCTCAGCCGACCAGATCGACGCGGAAATCGGCCGTGTCCGGGAGGGCCGCAACGCGGTGATCGATGAAATCCATCGCCTGCAGCGCACGATCGCGCACATGGGGCCCAAGGAGGCGCCGCATGAACTCGCGGCGCTGCTCGATGTGCACCTGATGCTGCTGCAGGACGAAGAACTGATCCTGGGAGTCAAGCACTGGATCGCAGACCGGCTGTACAACGCCGAGTGGGCGCTCACCACCCAGCTGGAAGTGATAGCGCGTCAGTTCGACGAGATGGAGGACGAGTACCTGCGCGAACGCAAGGCCGACATGGAGCAGATCGCGGAAAAGGTGCTCGCTGCGATGAAAGGCCAGGCCTCGCCGCTGTTGGCGCCTCCGGTGCGCGTGGCGCGTCGCCCCTCGCAACAGGATCTGCTGCTCGACGATACCCTGGACGTGCCATTGATCCTGGTGGCACATGACTTGTCGCCATCGGACATGCTGCAGTTCAAGCAAAGCGTCTTCGCCGGTTTTGTGACCGATGTCGGGGGCAAGACCTCCCACACCGCGATCGTGGCGCGCAGCATGGACATCCCGGCGGTCGTGGGTGCCCGGCTGGCCAGCCACCTGATCCGGCAGGACGATTGGGTTGTGATCGATGGCGACGCCGGCGTGGTGATCGTCGATCCGTCGGCCATCATCCTGGCCGAGTACGGTTTCAAGCAGCGACAGGGCGAAATCGAGCGCGGGCGCCTGACCCGCCTGTTGCACACGCCGGCAGTGACGCTGGATGGAAAGAAGATCGAGCTGCTGGCCAACATCGAATTGCCTGAGGATGCGCTGGCCGCAGTCAAGGCTGGCGCCGTGGGCGTCGGACTGTTTCGCAGCGAGTTCCTGTTCATGGGTCGGCACGGTCGGCTGCCCGATGAAGAGGAGCAGTTCCAGGCCTACCGGCGCGCGATCGACGGCATGCGGGGTCTGCCGGTCACGATTCGCACCGTGGATATCGGTGCCGACAAGCCCCTGGACAAGGCGCCCCGCGAAGACGCGTATCTGAACCCGGCGCTGGGCCTGCGCGCGATCCGCTGGAGCCTTGCAGACCCGGACATGTTCCTGACGCAGTTGCGGGCGATCTTGCGGGCGGCCGCCACAGGGCGTGTCAATCTGCTGATTCCCATGCTGGGGCACGCCAGCGAGATCCGCCAGACGCTGTCCCTGCTGGACCATGCCCGGGCGCAACTGGACAACCGGGGCGTTCCCTACGGGCCGATCCGCATTGGCGCGATGATCGAAATCCCGGCGGCGGCGTTGATCCTCAAGACCTTTCTCAAGTATTTCGACTTCCTGTCCATCGGCACCAACGACCTGATCCAGTACACGCTGGCGATCGACCGCGCCGACGAGGCCGTGGCCCACCTGTACGACCCGCTGCACCCGGCTGTGCTGCGGCTGGTCGCCGACACCATCGCTGAATGCAACCTGCAAGCCAAGGACGTCAGTGTGTGTGGCGAAATGGCTGGTGACGTCAGCCTGACCCGCTTGCTGCTCGGCCTGGGGCTGCGCAGCTTCTCGATGCACCCGGCCCAGATCCTCGCGGTCAAGCAGGAGGTGCTGCGCGCCGATACCAACCGGCTGCGCGACTGGGCCGCTCAGGTGATCGCCGACGAGGACCCTGCCAACCGGCTTACGATGGCCTGAGCCCGGTCTGGGCCGCAGCGTGGGCCTGCTGGTCCGCGTGGTAGCTGGAACGCACCATGGCGCCGACGGCGGCGTGGCTGAAGCCCATCTCCCTGGCCTTGGCTTCGAACATCGCGAAAGTATCCGGGTGCACGTAGCGCTTGACCGTCAGGTGGCTGGTGCTGGGTGCCAGGTACTGGCCAATGGTGAGCATGTCGATCTGGTGCGCCCGCATGTCCCGCATCACGTCGAGGATTTCCTCATCGGTCTCGCCCAGCCCCACCATCAGGCCGCTCTTGGTCGGAATGTCGGGAAACAGGACCTTGAATTTCTTCAACAGGTTCAGGCTGAACGCATAGTCCGATCCCGGGCGCGCCTCTCGGTACAGCCGCGGCACGGTTTCCAGGTTGTGGTTCATGACGTCGGGCGGCGCCGCCTTGAGGATGTCCAGCGCGCGGTCGTCGCGCCCGCGGAAGTCCGGAACCAGGATCTCGATCTGCGTGCTCGGCGAGAGTTCCCGCGTCTTGCGGATGCAGTCGACGAAGTGCTGGCTGCCGCCATCGCGCAGGTCGTCGCGGTCCACGCTGGTGATGACGACGTAGCGCAACCCCAGGCTGGCAATGGTCGTGGCCAGGTTCTGCGGCTCGTCGGCATCCAGCGGGTCGGGGCGGCCATGGCCCACGTCGCAGAAGGGGCAGCGGCGGGTGCATTTGTCACCCATGATCATGAAGGTCGCCGTGCCTTTGCCAAAACACTCGCCGATGTTGGGACAGGAGGCCTCCTCGCACACCGTGACCAGCTTGTTCTTGCGCAGGATTTCCTTGATCTCGTAAAAGCGGGAGCTCGGCGACGCCGCCTTCACCCTGATCCAGGACGGCTTTTTCAACACCTCGCCTGGCACCACCTTTACCGGTATGCGCGCCAGCTTGGCCCCCGCTTTTTGCTTGACGGTCGCGTCATAGTGGCCGTCGGTGACGGGTTGGCGAGCCACGGTGGTGGAATCTGGTTTGCTCATGGCGGGTGCGGCTTGCTGTTCAGCGAGCCAGGTAGGTTCGGAGTTTTTGGCTCAGCACGGTTGCGACCTCCGCCCATGATGCTGCCACGCCGATTGTAGAAAGATCCACGGTTTGCAGGCCGGCATAACCACAAGGGTTGATGCGGGAGAACGGTTCCAGATCCATCGCCACGTTCAGCGCCAGTCCGTGGTACGTGCAATTACGGCTCACCTTGATACCCAGCGCCGCGATCTTGCCCAGCCCGCGGAAGTCCGGTGAGGCGCCGGGTCCGGGATCATCGGCAGGCCCGCGGGCACGAAATTGCGGACGCTGCGCCAATTGCGCATGCGACCCGGGGTCGTCGAGCCGAACGTAGATCCCCGGGGCTCCCGCCACGCGGTGGCCCGTCACGCCGAACTGCCACAAGGTGCGAATCGTGGCTTCCTCCAGCCGGTGCACATAGTCCTTGACGAAGTAGCCCATGCGCCTGAGGTCCAGCAAGGGGTAGGCCACAACCTGCCCGGGGCCGTGGTAGGTCACTTGCCCGCCGCGGTTGGTGGCCACCACGGGGATGCTTCCAGGCAACAGCACATGGTCGGCCTTGCCTGCCAGCCCCTGGGTGAACACCGGCGGGTGTTCGCAGATCCACAACGCGTCGGCAGTCTGCGGTCCACGCACGGCGGTGAACGCCTGCATGGCCTCGACGGTCGGAACATAGTCCACCCGGCCCAACAACGCAGTGTCGATGTCCACGTGCCGGCTAGAGGACGACCTTGACCATGGGATGGGTCGACAAGGTTCGGTACAACTCGTCGAGCTGGTCGCGGCTGGTCGCGGTGATGGTGATCGTCACACCCAGGTACTTGCCGCCCTTGCTCTCGCGCAACTCGATGGTGGAGGCATCGAAGCCGGGGTCGAACTGGCGCGCGATCATCGAGATCGCATGCACGAACCCGTCGGCCCGCAGGCCCATGACCTTGATGGGGAACTGCGACGGGTAGACGATCAGGGAGTCGGTGGTGGTCGACATGGTGTCTGTTCGGCAGCTCCTGGATCGACCGGTGCTCAGGCTGCGGCAGTCTGCTTGGCCAACTGGTAGGCCGCGTGCAGACGCGCGCACACCGGGCCAGGCCGGCCACGGTGCGACGGATGGCCCACCGGCTGCCCATCCAGGGTGGTCACGGCCAGAACTTCCTTGGTGGCGCTGGACAGCAGCAATTCGTCGGCATCGAGCACTTCCGCGCGGCTGATACGCCGCAGCTCGAACGGCAGACCCACCGAACGACACATGTCCTCGATCAGTCCATAGCGGATTCCTTCGAGCACCAGGTTGTCTTTCGGTACTCCCAGGACCGTGCCGCCCTTGACCACCCAGACGTTGCTGGCCGCGGCCTCGCTGAGGAAGCCATCCCGGAACATGATGGTTTCCAGTGCCCCGGCGTCGAAACTGATCTGGCGCGCGAACACGGCCCCGAGCAGACTCGTGCTCTTGATGTGGGCCTTTTGCCAGCGGAAATCATCCGCCGTGACACATGCCACGCCGGTCGCCAGTTGCTCCGGCGTGGGGGTACGCATGGTGTTGACCATCGCAAACACCGTCGGCGTGATGTCCGCCGGCATGACGTGGTCGCGCATGGCCACACCGCGCGTGACCTGCATGTAGATCAGCTGGTTGCCGGAATCGGAGGGCATGCCGCTGGACCTGGCGTAGCGCTCCAGCAATTCATCGACTACGCCACGCCATTGCGCCGAGGTCAGCGGGCTGGTGATGCGCAGCTCGTTCAGGCTGCGGTTGAGTCGCGCCATGTGTTGTGCGAAGCGAAACGGTTTGCCCCGGTACACCGGCACGACCTCGTAGATGCCGTCGCCAAAAATGAAGCCGCGGTCCATGACGCTGATCTTGGCCTCGTTCAGGGGCGTGAAGGCGCCGTTGAGGTAGCAATACGTGGCAGGGAGCGTGTCGGTCATGGGTGCGATTATCGACGCGCGAGGGCCGGCTCGGCAGGCAAGCGGAGTGCCGCGGGACATTGCTGTGATGCAACATTGCGACAGGTGCCGGCATTTTCTTTCATATAATCAGCGGCTTTGTGAAACCCGCTATCTGTCAGCAGGGTGCAATTTTGGAAGTCCATGATCGCTCCTGCATCTACGAGAGATGACGACGACGAGGCAGGGTTCAAGGTACTGACGGCCGAAGAGGCCAGGCAGTTACGATTGAAAAACCCTCCGGTGTCGCCCTGGTGGGTGATTTTGGGGCAGCTGGGCGTGGGCTTGGTTGCGGCCTTGCTGGCTTGGGGCCTGACCGGTCAGCGCCAGGTGGGCTGGTCGGTGGGGTATGGGGCGTTGGCGGTGGTCATTCCCGCGGCACTGTTTGCCCGGGGCTTGATGGGGCGGTTTGCCTCGCTGAACCCGGCCACTGCAGCGGCGGGCTTTTTCCTCTGGGAAATGGTCAAGATCGGGTTGTCAGTGGCCTTGCTGGCGTTGGCGCCCAGGATGGTGCCGGGCCTGAGTTGGCTGGCCATGCTGATCGGGCTGGTGGTGACGATGAAGGTGTATTGGGTGGCCTTGCTGGTGGCGCCCAAGAACGTGAAACTTTGAGATAACAACGGACATACCGATGGCTGCAGAACACGGACCTACCGCAGGCGAATACATCATTCACCACCTGACGCATTTGCAGAACGCGAAGCCCAAGGCGGTGGTCGATTTTTCGGTCTTCAGCTATGACTCCATCTTCTTCTCCATTCTTCTTGGTATGGTGGGTTGCTGGCTGTTGTGGCTGGCCGCACGCAAGGCCTCGTCGGGTGTGCCGGGGCGCTTCCAGGCGGCTGTGGAGTTGTTGGTCGAGATGGTCGACTCGCAGGCCAAGGGCATCGTCCACAACGCGCAAAGCCGCAAGTTCATTGCGCCGCTCGCGCTGACCATCTTTGTGTGGATCTTCCTGCTCAACGCGATGGACCTGCTGCCGGTAGATCTGCTTCCGTTCCTGTGGGAGAAGATTTATGGTGCCGCCGGACACGATCCGCACCATGCGTACCTGCGCGTCGTGCCAACCGCCGACCTGTCTATCACCATGGGCATGTCGGTGGCGGTGCTGCTGATCTGCCTGTTCTACAACATCAAGATCAAGGGCCTCGGCGGCTGGATCCATGAGCTGTTCACCGCCCCCTTTGGCAACCACTGGGCCCTGTACCCCTTCAATTTCGCGATGCAGATGATCGAGTTCGTCGCCAAGACCGTGTCCCACGGCATGCGGCTGTTCGGCAACATGTACGCCGGAGAACTGATCTTCCTGCTGATCGCACTCATGGGCGGCGCCTGGTCGCTGTCGGCGACCGGTATCGGCCTGGCCATCGGCCACATCATCGCCGGCACCGTGTGGTCCATCTTTCACATTCTGATCATCACGCTGCAGGCTTTCGTGTTCATGATGCTTGCGCTGGTGTATCTGGGTCAGGCGCACGACCACCACTGAGCATCTGGCAGATTTCGTTCTTGTTTTCGTTTTTCAACCAAAGTCCCTAAGGAGTCATCATGGAAGTTATTAGTTTTGTTGCACTGGCCGCCGGTTTGATCATTGGCCTGGGCGCATTCGGCGCATGCGTGGGCATCGGCATCATGGGCAGCAAGTACCTGGAGT
Source organism: Rhodoferax sp. (assembly GCA_031383745.1). Lineage (GTDB taxonomy): Bacteria > Pseudomonadota > Gammaproteobacteria > Burkholderiales > Burkholderiaceae_C > CAISIP01. The sequence continues at coordinate 17,458 of JANMZX010000104.1, forward strand.
CCGCTGCACGCCAGCCTGAGCTGATGGGCGAACTGCAGACCAAGATGTTCCTGCTGGTCGGCCTGATCGACGCATCGTTCATCATCGGCACCGGTGTTGCGTTGTGGTTCGCCACGGCCAACCCGTTCCTGGCGCAGATCGCCAACCTGCCGAAATAAACCATCCTTCACGCCACCTTCACTCCCTGCGGGCGTGAGTACGCTGAAACATTTCGGGACGCATCGCATGCCGCCATCCGGTTGCGCCTCGTCCCCAACTGACTGAGGATGACAAAGTGAGTATCACCGGTACCCTGATAGTCCAGATGATCGTGTTCCTGATTCTTGTCGGGTTCACGATGAAGTTTGTGTGGCCGCCGATCACCGCCGCCCTGGACGAGCGCGCCCGCAAGGTCGCCGACGGCCTCGCAGCTGCCGACAAGGCCAAGGCTGAACTGTCCTCCGCCAACCAGCGCGTGGAGCAGGAGCTGGCCAAGTCACGCACCGAGACCGCATCCCGCCTGGCGGATGCCGAGCGCCGGGCGCTGGCCATCATCGAAGAGGCCAAGGCACGCGCCACCGAAGAGGGCAACAAGATTGTTGCTGCCGCCAAGGTGGAGGCTGACCAGCAGACCGTGAAGGCCCGCGAGGCCCTGCGTGAGCAGGTTGCAGCACTGGCCGTCAAGGGCGCCGAGCAGATCCTGCGCAAGGAAGTCAATGCCGGTGTCCACAGCGAACTGCTGTCGCGCCTGAAGACCGAACTGTAAGTGGACACCATGGCTGAACTTGCCACCCTTGCCCGTCCTTACGCCGAGGCGCTGTTCAAATCCGGCCAGGCCCATGGCACGGATGCGACGCCCTGGCTGGACCAGCTCGCCGCCGTTGCCGGCAATGCGCAGCTGAACCAGTTTGCCGACAACCCGAAGGTGACCGCGGGGCAGGTGTTCGATCTGGTCGGCAGCGTTGTCAAGGTCGAGTTGCCGGAGACGGCCAGGAACTTCCTGCGCACGGTCATCGACAACGGCCGGCTCAGCGTGCTCCCCGAAATCGCCCACCAGTACCGCGCCTTGCGCAATGCGGTGGGTGGTTCGGCTGACGCCGTGGTCTACAGCGCTTTTCCGATCGACGGAGCAGCACTGGCTGACCTGGGCGCCACGCTGGAGAAGCGTTTCGGTCGCAGGCTCAACCTGCGGGTCGAGCTGGAAGCCGAGCTGATCGGTGGCATTCGTGTCGTGGTGGGTGACGAGGTGCTCGACACCTCGGTCAAGGCCCGCCTGCAGCAGATGAGAGCGGCCTTGACGGCCTAGGCCAGTCAGGGCGACAGACAGGTTGTTTCGCCTGCGCATGTTGCGCCGGCGTGGAAAATTTAAAGAAAGTGAAGGAACGAGTCATGCAACTCAATCCCGCAGAAATTTCCGAATTGATCAAGAGCCGCATCGAGGGCCTTGCCGCCAGCGCGGATATTCGCAACCAGGGGACCGTGGTGTCCGTGTCCGACGGCATCTGCCGCATCCACGGCCTGTCCGACGTGATGCAGGGCGAGATGCTCGAATTCCCGGCCGGCAGCGACGGCCTGCCCACCTATGGCCTCGCGCTGAACCTGGAGCGCGATTCGGTCGGTTCGGTGATTCTGGGCGAATACGAGCATATTTCGGAAGGCGACACGGTCAAGTGCACCGGCCGCATTCTCGAGGTGCCGGTGGGGCCGGAGTTGCTCGGTCGCGTCGTGAACGCCTTGGGCCAGCCGATCGACGGCAAGGGGCCGATCAACGCCAAGATGACCGACGTGATCGAAAAGGTCGCCCCGGGCGTGATCGCCCGCCAGTCGGTGAGCCAGCCGATGCAGACCGGCCTGAAGTCGATCGACTCCATGGTGCCGATCGGCCGCGGCCAGCGCGAGCTGATCATCGGCGACCGCCAGACCGGCAAGACCGCCGTGGCCATCGACGCGATCATCAACCAGAAGGGTCAGAACATGACCTGCGTCTATGTGGCCATCGGCCAGAAGGCGTCGTCGGTCAAGAACGTGGTGCGCTCGCTCGAAGAAGCCGGTGCCATGGCCTACACCATCGTGGTGGCTGCCACGGCTTCCGAGTCGGCCGCCATGCAATACGTCAGCGCCTATTCCGGCTGCACCATGGGCGAGTATTTCCGTGATCGCGGCCAGGATGCGCTGATCGTGTACGACGACCTGTCCAAGCAGGCCGTGGCCTATCGTCAGGTGTCTTTGCTGCTGCGCCGCCCGCCAGGCCGCGAAGCCTACCCCGGCGACGTGTTCTATCTGCACAGCCGTCTGCTCGAGCGCGCCGCGCGTGTCAACGAGAAATACGTCGAAGACTTCACCAAGGGTGCGGTCAAGGGCAAGACGGGCTCGCTCACTGCGCTGCCAATCATCGAAACGCAAGCCGGTGACGTGTCAGCGTTCGTGCCCACCAACGTGATCTCGATCACCGACGGCCAGATCTTCCTGGAGACCTCGCTGTTCAACGCCGGCATCCGCCCCGCGATCAATGCGGGCATCTCGGTGTCGCGCGTCGGCAGCGCTGCGCAGACCAAGATCATCAAGAACCTCTCCGGCGGCATCCGTACCGACCTGGCGCAGTACCGGGAACTGGCGGCTTTCGCACAATTCGCCTCCGACCTGGACGAGGCCACCCGCAAGCAACTTGACCGCGGCGCCCGCGTTACCGAATTGCTGAAGCAGGCACAGTACAGCCCGCTGCCGATCAGCCTGATGGGCGCCACGCTGTTCGCCGTCAACAAGGGCTTCATGGACGATGTGGACATCAAGAAGATCCTGCCGTTCGAGCACGGCTTGCACGCCTACCTCAAGGACAAACACGCCGCGCTCATCGCCAAGCTGGAAGCCGACAAGGCCATGGACAAGGATGCCGAGGCGGAGATGAGCTCGGCTGTCGCTGCGTTCAAGAAGACCTTTGCCTGATCCCCAGGCGGATCCCACCAGCGTCAACAGGCAGCAGGAGTAACTATGGCAGCAGGCAAGGAGATACGCGGCAAG
>JANMZX010000109.1:0-2507 GCA_031383745.1 Rhodoferax sp.
TTCAGCCGGCAGCATTCCGGGCAGGGCATTGGCGGCGGCGCCCTCGACCGGGCTGTAGGCGAAACAACCCGCACGGTCGATCTGCGCCTCGCGCATGAACTCCAGCAAGTGGCTGAACTCGGCTTCGGTCTCGCCCGGAAATCCCGCGATGAAGGTGCTGCGCACCACGATCTCGGGACACATCGCACGCCACTGCTGGATGCGCTCCAGGTTTCTTTCCCCGCTGGCGGGGCGCTTCATGCGCCTGAGCACGTCGGGGTGGCTGTGCTGCAGCGGCACGTCCAGGTAAGGCAGCACCCGGCCACTGGCCATGAGCGGAATCACCTCGTCCACACTTGGGTACGGATAGACGTAATGCAAGCGCACCCAGGCGCCGAATGGTTCTGCAATGTCGCCCAATGCCTGCACCAGTTCCAGCATGCGGGTCTTCACCGGCTTGCCGTCCCAGAAACCGGTGCGGTACTTGACGTCCACGCCGTAGGCCGAGGTGTCCTGACTCACGATCAGCAGTTCTCTCACGCCACCCTCGAACAGCGCGCGGGCCTCGGACAACACGTCGCCGATGGGCCGCGACACCAGATCGCCGCGCATCGACGGGATGATGCAGAAAGTGCAGCGGTGGTTGCAGCCTTCGCTGATCTTGAGGTAGGCATAGTGCCGCGGTGTCAGCTTGATGCCTGCTACGCCGAAGGAATTGGGCACCAGATCCACGAACGGGTCGTGCGGCTTGGGCAGGTTGGCGTGCACCGCATCCATCACCTCCTGGGTGGCATGCGGCCCGGTGACAGCCAGCACCTTGGGGTGCACCTGGCGCACCAGGTTTCCGCCATCAGCACCGGCCTTGGCGCCGAGGCAGCCGGTCACGATCACGCGGCCATTCTCGGCCAGGGCCTCGCCGATCGAGTCCAGGCTTTCGCGCACCGCGTCGTCGATGAACCCACAGGTGTTGACGATGACCAGATCGGCTCCCTGCAGCGTCTTGGAGGTCTGGTAACCCTCGGCGCTGAGTTGGGTGAGGATCAATTCGGAGTCGGTCAGGGCCTTGGGGCAACCCAGGCTGATGAAGCCTACCTTGGGTGTTTTGGTGGCTGGGGCTAATACGTCGCTCATCGCGCTATTGTCGCGCCAAGGCGGCAACCCGGACCGCAGGCCGGTCTCAACGCTTCAAACCGAAGCTGCCCAGGACCTGTTCCGCCTGCTTTTGCATCTGCTCCTGCATCTGCACCAGCAGCGATTTGGACTGCTCCAGGCTGCTGCCCATCAAGCCCTGCAACAGCGGCGCCTGCATGTTCATGAACTGGGTCCACATCTCTGGCGTGAGGGCCTTGGACTGCTCTCCCATACGGGTCTGCATGTCGATCAGCGTCTGCATGTTCTTCTCGAGGTAACCCCCCATGAAACCCTGCATCGTGTGGCCATAGAACCGGATGATGTTGCACAGCACAGGGGTGGTGAACATCGGCGAGCCGTTGGCCTCCTGCTCCAGGATGATCTGCATCAGGATGCTTCTGGTGAGGTCTTCGCCAGTCTTGGCGTCCGACACCACAAACGGCTCTGCGTCCATCACCAGTTGACGCACCGCCGACAGCGTGATGTATTCGGACGCATCGGTGTCGTAGAGGCGCCGGTTCGGGTATTTCTTGATCACCCGCGGGGTCTTGCGGACACCCTCGGGATGCTTGCTGGTCATGGTGGGATCCTTCGGACCTGGTCTGCGGCTTGGCCAACGGAAAATGCGGCACTGCGCCATTCTAGGCAGGCGCATCGACCGGCGGGGCCAAGGTTTACCCTGAGGCTGCTCCACCGGCAGCTTACGGCTGCTCCAGATGGTTGCGCGCAAGTGCCGGGTCGTCCCTGGCTCCGTGGACGGTTCCGTGGTGGGGCGCCGACGAGCCGTGGTCGGCCCACATCACGCCGCTGTGGTACGAAACACCCGGTAGGCGCTTGTAGAAGCTGCCCTGGTGCTGGGTGTGCGATATCAGGTAGCCGCGAAAAGCCCGGTACAGGTCGGCATTGGGCGTGGCCAGATGCGCATGTTTCCAGAAGTCGTCGAGTTTGCCCTGGAACGTCAGGCCCTGGATGTCATAGATGGACCCGCCGCACACCTTCACCGGCACCCCTTCGCCAACGGCACTCAGGCCAGCCGTGCTGTTGACAACCACCACGCCGCAGGTGTGTTGCAGCAGCGTCGGCAAATGCTGGTCGTGGATGTACTGGCACCGGCCTTCCAACCCGTGCTGGCGCGTGAGCCGGCCGATCAGCGCGGTGTAGTCCGAATAGCCACGGTCCAGCGGATGGTGCTTGAGTGCCAGCAGGCTGCCAGGGGGAGCGTTTCGCGCGAACGATCCAATCACATCCTCGATGAACTCGTCGACCGACGCGTAACGCGAATGCACCGACATCTGCGCGTCGCCGCGGGTCTGCAGCGATACAAGGAAGAAGCGCCCGGAAAATTCGCCCAGAAACCGCGGCAACACGTTGCGCTCGGTGAACCGGTAGTACTGCTT
>JANMZX010000158.1:0-12064 GCA_031383745.1 Rhodoferax sp.
GCGTTCCTGCGGGGACGCCCGCAGCGCCGGCCGGTCGCTGCGCGGATACCGCGCGCCAAACGCCGCCAGCGTCTGGGCATTGCGCGCGCGGAATCCGGGGTAGTCGGCCTTGACCTCGGCCTCCTGTGCGGAGTCCAGCGGATGGTTGTAGGCCGGTACCGAATAGGTCGCGCTGCGCTGGAACACGGTCAGTTGCCGCGCCTGCCTGGCGATCACCGGGATCGATTGCACCGCCGAGGAGCCGGTGCCCACGACGGCCACGCGCAATCCAGTGAAGTCGACCGGCGCATGCGGCCACTGGCCGGTGTGGTAGACCGGTCCGGCAAAACTGTCGCGCCCCGGGATATCGGGCAGGTTGGCAGACGACAGCGGCCCGGTGGCCATCACCAGATGGCGTGCCTGCCAACTGCGCCCATCCTCGGCGCGCACCTGCCAGCTGGAGGATGTTTCGTCGAAATCGGCGCCGGCCATTCGGGTGTGGAACAGGATGTCGCGCCGCAGGTCGAAGCGCTCGGCCACATGCTGCGCATAACGCAGGATCTCCGGCTGCGCGGCAAAACGCTCGCTCCAGTGCCATTCCTGCTGCAGGGCGTCGTCGAAGCCGTAGGAGTACTCCAGGCTTTCGATGTCGCAGCGTGCGCCGGGGTAGCGGTTCCAGTACCAGGTGCCACCGACGTCGCCGCCCGCCTCCAGCGCGAGCGCCCGCAAACCCAGGGCGCGGGCGCGCTGCAGCATGTAGATCCCGGCGAAACCGGCACCAACCACCAGCAGGTCCAACATGGCAACCCCTTTTCAGCCGGGAATCCGCACCGGCAGTTCGGTGAACCCGTTGACGAAGTTCGAGCGCGAGCGCACCGGCGTGCCGACGACCTCAATCACCGGGAAACGCGCCAGGATTTCCTGCCACAGGATCTTCAATTGCAGTTCGGCGAGCCGGTTGCCCACGCACCGGTGCACACCGAACCCGAACGACAGGTGCTGGCGCGGACGCGCACGGTCGATGATGAAACTGTCGGGCTTGTCGATTGCCGCCGCGTCGCGATTGCCCGACAGGTACCACATGATGACCTTGTCGCCCTTGCGGATCTGCTTGCCCGCCAGCTCGGCATCGGCCATGGCGGTGCGCCGCATGTGCGCCAGCGGTGTCTGCCAACGGATGATCTCCGGCACCAGGCTGTCCACCAGGGCCGGGTTGGCGCGCAGCTTGGCCCATTCGCCCAGGTTGTCGTGCATGGCCAGCAAGCCGCCGCTCATCGAATTGCGGGTGGTGTCGTTGCCGCCGACGATCAGCAGCACGCAGTTGCCCATGAATTCCATCGGCGTCATGTTGCGCGTGGCCGGGCTGTGCGCCAGCATCGAGATCAGGTCGGTCCTGGGCGGCGCATTGACGCGCTCGTTCCACAGGCGCGTCATGTACTGTGCCATCTTGCCGAGTTCGGCCAGGCGCGCCCTGGCCGCCTCCTCGCGGTCGCCATTGCCGACGAAGAACTCCGGCGCCGCGGTCGCCACATCGGACCAATGGGTCAGCAGGTGGCGCTCCTCCAGCGGGAAGTCGAACAAGGTGGCCAGCATCAGCGTGGTGAGTTCGATGGAGACCTTGTCGACCCAGTTGAAGGTCTGGTTGCGCGGCAGCGCGTCCAGCACCGTGCGCGTGCGCTCGCGGATCAGCGCCTCCATGTTGGCTAGGTTGGCCGGTGCCACGATCGGGCTCACGGCCTTGCGCGGCTCGTCGTGCTGCGGCGGGTCCATGGCGATGAACATCTGCAGGCGCTGGTCCATCGGCCGGTCGGCGATGTTGATGCCGCCCTGACGCCAGTCGGAGGAATACAGGGCGTGGTTGGTGTCCACCGCCATGATGTCCTGGTAGCGCGTGACGGACCAGAAATCCCCGAACACCGGGCTGTGCGTGTGGTGCACCGGGTCCTCGCAGCGCAGGCGCTCGAAGTAGTGGCCGATGCTGCCGTCCTCGAACAGGCCGGGGTCGCTGGTATCGATCTTGTGGAGCGGAACCGAAAAGGCGCACTCGCGCGCGGCGTCGCGGCTCAGGGGTGCTGTCTGCATGGTAGGCCTCCTTGCCTGGTCATTGCCATTTGAGTAGTGCTTTCTCCAGCCGCGTCATGCCGCGCGTGACCAGCATGCCCAGCATGGCGAGCAGCGCGAGCAGTGCCATCACGCCGTTCATGTTGAAGGTCGACTGCAGGTACGACAGTGTCTGCCCCAGCCCGTGTTCGGCGGCGATGATCTCCGCGCCCACCACCCCCAGCATGGAGAAGATCAGCGCCAGCCGCAGCCCGGAGAAGATCACCGGCACGGCGCCCGGCAACGTCACCTTGAAGAAGATCTGGCGCGGCGTGGCGCCCAGCGAACGCGACAGCACCACCAGATCGGTGGAGACGCCGCGAATGCCGGCCACGGTGTTCGCCAGCACGATGAAGAACGCCAGGCTGGTGCCCACCGCGATCTTGGAACCGATGCCCAGGCCAAACCAGAGCAGGAACAGCGGCGCCAGCGCAAAGCGGGGCATCGCATTGAGCACCGCCAGGTAGGGGTCCATCGCCTGTTCGACCTTGGGGGCCATGACAAACACCAGGCCAAGTGCCAGCGCCGTGGAGCTGCCCAGCAGGAATGACACGACAGTCCCGACCAGGGTGTAGCCCAGTTCCAGCCAGAGCTTGCGCCCGGTGACGAACCCGTCCCACAGGTATGCCGCGATGCCGCTGGGCGTGCCGAAGAACGTCTCGGGCAGCCATTGCCGGCGCATCACGAATTCCCACAACCCCAGGAAGACGACGATGAAGATCACATGCGGCATTGCGCGGCTCATGTCATCACCTCGGCGGTATTCCCCAGCCCTTCTTCGAGCTTCTCCCAGACGCGGGCGTAGATCTCCAGGAAGTGCTTGTCGTGCTGCAGCGCGCGCACCGAGCGCGGCCGCTCCAGCGCGATGTGCATGTCGGCGATGATCCGCCCCGGCCGTGCGCTCATCACGATGACCCGGTCGGACAAGGCCACCGCCTCGGCCAGGTCGTGGGTGATGAACACCACTGTGCGGCGGTGCTCCCCCCACAGGCGCAGCAGCAGGTCTTCGAGCTGCAGCTTGGTCTGGGCGTCGAGTGCACCGAACGGTTCGTCCATCAGCATCACCGGCGAGTCGAGGCAGAAGGTGCGCGCCAGCGCGCAACGCTGGCGCATGCCGTGCGAGAGCATCTTCGGATAGTGCTTCTCGAAGCCCTTGAGGCCGACCTCGGCCAGCAGTGCGCGTGCGCGGCGCTCACGCTCGGCCTCCGGCACGCCGCGGATCTCCATGCCGTAGGCCGCGTTGTCCAGTGCGCTGCGCCAGGGCAGCAGACTGTCGCGTGCCAGCATGTAGGCCACGTCGGGGTTGCCGACCGAGGGCGTCTTGCCAAGCAGCGAGATGCGCCCGTCCTGCAACGGCACCAGGCCGGTGAGCAGGTTCAGGATGGTGGTCTTTCCGCAGCCGCTGGGGCCGACGATCGAGACGAACTCGCCGTCGCCGATGTCTAGCGAGGCGTTGTCCACCGCGAGCACCTCGCCGAACCGGACCGTGAGGCCCGAGATCGAGATCGCGGCCATGGGCTCAGGGCGCCTTGTCGTAGATCAGGTCGGCCAGCGGAACCGCACGCTCGATCTGCTTGGTCGAGACCAGCAGGTCCAGCCCGGCCTGCACCGCCTTGCGGTCGATCGCCGTACGGTAGTTCCTCGCGTCGATGGCGCCACGCAGCGCGACCGCGAGTATCTCGTCCCCCTTGGCCATGTCGAACTTGAAGAACTGCGCGGCGATCTTGTTGACCTCGGCGAAGTTGGCCGGCGCATTGATGAAGGCGTCGGCGTCCTTCAACGCCCGGATCACCGCCTCGATGACATGCGGGTTCTTGTCGATGAATTCCTGGGTGAACACCTGCCCGTTGCCACCGCCGTTGAGGGCAAACAATTCCGCCGGTTGCGGGTCGGTCGCCGCGCGGTAGGCCACCTTGCAGGTCTTGAGCACCTCGCACATGGCGCCGATGGGCTCGAAGATCATCACCGCGTCGACCTGCTTCGAGATCAGCGCGCCGTACGCGGTGTTGGGGGCCCCGACCGCGACGAAGGTCACGTCCTCCGTCTTGATGCCGGCCTTGTTTAGCATCCAGGTGACGTAGACCTCGGTGGCTGCGCCGCGCGCGGTGACGCCGATCTTCTTGCCCTTGAGGTCGGCCATGAAGGCCGGAAACGGCTTGCCGACATTGGGCGCGTCCACATGGTTGCCGACCGCCAGCAGCAGTACGTTGGACACCGAACCGCCCGAGACCATCTTCATTTTCGAGCCCTTGAGCACCGCGTTGTTCATCACCTCGGCAGGGCCCAGGAACGAACTGATGCTGTTGGCCATCATGGCCTGCGCGCCCAGCGGCGCCGCCGGGATCATCTGCGTCTCGCACTTGATGCCGGCCTTTTCACAGTAGCCCTTGGCGATGGCCACCCGCACCAGCATGTTGCCGATGCCGGGGTAATCCTGGAACTTGACGGTTTCGCCCTTGCCCTGCGCCTGTGCCGCCGGCGCGGCCAGCCCTGCCACCAGTGTGATCGCGCCCAGCCAACCGAACATCTTCTTGACCATTTGCCTGTCTCCTTGTAGATCGTTTCCTGCCAACCAACACACCTCGGCACGCCGGATGGCGGCCGACCAATTTCAGGCGCTGCGCGCGGCCATCGCGCGCCCGGCGATTCGACGCACCGTGCCTGCGGACGCAGCGGATCGGCCGGCGCCACGCGCCGCGATGGCAAGCCCGGCGCTGCCCGCCTGCGCGTGGTTTGCAACCGGCGCGCCCCTGACACCCAGCGCATGGACCACCACCTCCCTGATCCAGAACCGGTAATCCGGGCTGTGCTCGTTGAGCACCGGCGGCGCGTTCAGCAACCCCAGCATCAAAATCGAAAACGCGATCTGGAACCCGACCGCCACGTTGCGCGCGAATACCGCGTTGCCCTGTTCGCCGTACTTGGCCTCGATCAGTCCACTGAAGTGGTCGATGACGCGCAGGCCGATGCGCTGCAGCGGGCGGATGGCGGGCTTGTCCCGCATCGACTTGTGCTGCACGGTGCAGATCAGCCCGCGGTACGCCAGCATCATGTCGATCAGCAGGTCGACGCAGGACTCGACGGTGCGCACCGCCGACAGGGTGCTGACCGAATCCGCGTCCACACGCGCACGCACGCGCTGCAGGATCTCCTCCTCGGCAGCATCCATCACCGCCCGGAAGAATGCGTCCTTGTCCGGAAACCGCGCGTAGAACGACCCCACGGAGCAGCCCGCCATCGCCGCGAGCCCGGCGATCGGGGTCTGCTCGAACACACCCTGGTCCAGCAATTGGCGGCCCGCCAGCAGCAGGCGGTCGCGGGTCTCGCGGCTGCGCGCCTGCTTCGCCGGCAGAGCCCACAGCCGGGGAGTTCGGGAAGCGGATGGGGTGGACACGGTTTGGCGCTGCGAAGGGTAAAAATTTGAATGCCCATTCAGTTTATGGGCGGTCTTTGCTGATCGTCAAGATGGGGAACCCCCGACAAGTCCGGGTTTTCCCCTATGCCATCGCGGAAATCACCGGTCAGTTGGTCACGAACGCGACAACCAGCGTCCTGCAGCGTCCTATTGAGCATCCCAAAAATCATGACTGATTCAGCTTGGCGGGTTCCGGCTTGGCTTGCGGTCGCCAATCGGTGGCTGGGGGCCGGTGCTGGCAAGCCGAGAGGACCGGGCAATTGCCGCCGCTCGTCTCCCCCGGCCTGCGGCCTCCTCCTTTACCTCGCCACGACAACTGCCCGGTCCTCTCGACAGCGGGAGTGTTTGGTACACACCACGCCGCCGGCATCCGGGCTGTCATGTTCTTGGGGAAGATCAATGGTTCGAATCCGAACCACCATTCAGCTTGTGCTGCGCAATACCGTCCTGAGCACCATGTCGACCAGCAGGGCCTCGGCGGCGGCGAAGTCCGCCTCCTCCAGTTGCGGCTTGCCCAGCACCAGGCAGATCTGGCTGGCAAAGTCCGCGTAGGCCTGTGTGGATGCCCACAGCACCACCATCAGGTGGGCAGCATCCACCGGCCGACAGACGCCCTGCTCGGCCCAGCGGTTGAACACCGCGATGTCGGCTTGCAACGCCGGCAGTACCCGGTCGCGGATCTCCTGTGCGAACAACGGCGCACCCGAGATCACCTCGTTGGCGTAGACGCGCGAGTCGTACGGATGCTCGCGTGAGAACCGCAGCTTGCCGGCAATGTATTTGCGCAGCGCCATCTCGGGGTCGTCGGCATGGTGCGTGATCGCCTCCATGTAGGACAACCACACGTCGAGCACACCGTGCAGGACGCGGCGGTACAGGCCTTCCTTGCTGGCGAAGTAATACAGAAGGTTTTGCTTCGCGGTACCGACTTCGCGGGCGATATGGTCGAGCGAGACCCCACCGTAGCCGCGCACCGCGAACAGCCGCTTCGCGGCCTCCAGGATCTCCTGTTCCAGCCTTTCACGCGTGTCGCTGCGCCTTTCCTTTACCTGTGTGGGCTGGGTACTCTTGGGCATGGTGGATCATGTTAGCCCTGAAACGGGGCGCCGGATGGCCCGGGTCTTGCGTCGCGGGTTGGGGGTAAACCCCAGTTGAACTGGCGTGCCCGATCCGGTTCAATACCACTGATATTTACCACTTGGTAAGTTTTATCCGATGCCCGTGAAAGCCCCGCCATGACCCTATCTGCTTCCGACACCACCGCTGGCGGCGACATCCGTCCGGCGCGCCTGAGCCCGCAGGACTATGCGCAGAACTTCTGCGATGCGCACCCGCCCCTGACGCTGGCGCAGGCGCGTATCGAGGCCGACCGTTGCTACTACTGCTTCGATGCGCCCTGCCAGACAGCGTGCCCGACCGGCATCGACGTGCCCAGTTTCATCCAGCGCATCGCCGACGGCAACCTGCGCGGCTCGGCGCATGCGATCCTGAGCGCCAACCCATTGGGTGGCATGTGCGCGCGGGTCTGCCCCACCGAAGTGCTGTGTGAACAGGCCTGCGTGCGCAACACCAGCGAGGACAAACCGGTGGAGATCGGCCAGTTGCAGCGGTTTGCCACCGACGCCTACTTTGCCAGGCCCGGTGCGCCGCTGTTCACCCGCGCAGCCGACACCGGCCGCCGGGTCGCCGTCGTCGGTGCCGGCCCCGCCGGCCTGGCCTGTGCACACGGTCTGGCCCGCATGGGCCATGCAGTGGTGGTGTTCGATGCCAACGCCAAGCCCGGCGGCCTGAACGAATATGGCCTGGCGACCTACAAGACGGTCGACGGCTTTGCCCAGAAGGAAGTGGCGTGGTTGTTGTCCATCGGCGGCATCGAGGTACGGCACAACACGCGTGTAGGCCTCGATGTCAGCCTGCAGACCCTGGCAGACGACTTCGACGCCGTGTTCCTGGGCATGGGTCTCGCGGGGGTGAATGCCATCGGGATCGGCGAGCCGCCAGCGCAGGGTCTGCGCAATGCGGTCGAGTTCATCGCCGAACTGCGCCAGGCACCTGATTACGCGAGCATTCCGGTCGGACGCAAGGTGGTGGTGATCGGTGGTGGCATGACGGCAGTCGATGCCTCCGTGCAGTCGCGCAAGCTCGGCGCCGAGGAGGTGACGATGGTGTACCGCCGCGGCCCACAGGACATGTCGGCCTCCGACCATGAACAGGACTGGGCACAGGGCAATGGCGTCACGATCCGGCACTGGGCGGCACCGAAACAGGTGCTCGTTGCCAACGGCCATGTGACAGGCGTGCGTTTTGCCGCGACCCGGGTCGATGCCGGCAAGCTGGTCGAGACCGGTGAGACCTTTGTGCTGGCAGCCGACATGGTCCTCAAGGCGATCGGCCAGAGTTTCGTCGACCAGCCGCTGAATGCCATCGTGGCCCTGGAGGCCGGCCGTATCCGCACCGATGCCGAAGGACGCACCTCACACCCCCGGATCTGGGCCGGGGGCGATTGCCGGGTCGGAGGCCGTGACCTGACGGTGGAGGCGGTCGAGCACGGCAAGGTAGCCGCCCTGTCCATCCACGCAGCCCTTGGCGCAACAACCGGAGCCTGACACCATGGCCAACCTGCATACTGACTTCCTGGGCATCCACAGCCCCAACCCGTTCTGGCTGGCCTCGGCGCCACCCACCGACAAGGAATACAACGTGGTACGCGCCTTCGAGGCCGGCTGGGGTGGCGTGGTCTGGAAGACGCTGGGGGAGGACCCGCCGGTGGTCAACGTGCACGGCCCGCGTTATGCCACGCTGATGGGCGGCGACCGGCGGGTGATCGGGTTCAACAACATCGAACTCATCACCGACCGGCCCTTGCAGACCAACCTGGACGAGATCCGCCGCGTCAAGCGTGCCTGGCCGGACCGGGCCATCGTGGTGTCCATCATGGTGCCCTGCGAGGAGCAGTCCTGGAAGGCCATCCTGCCCCGGGTGGAGGACACCGGCTGCGATGGCATCGAGCTCAATTTCGGCTGCCCGCACGGCATGAGCGAACGCGGCATGGGCTCCTCGGTCGGCCAGGTGCCGCAGTACATCGAGATGGTGGCACGCTGGTGCAAGCACTATTCGAAACTGCCGGTGATCGTCAAGCTCACGCCCAACATCACCGACATCCGCTACCCGGCGCGCGCGGCCAAGGCTGGCGGGGCCGACGCGGTGTCGCTGATCAACACCATCAACTCCGTGATGGGCGTGAACCTGGAGACCATGACCATGGTGCCCAGCGTCGGCAAACAGGGCTCGCATGGCGGCTACTGCGGCACTGCCGTCAAGCCGATCGCCCTGAACATGGTGGCCGAGATCGCGCGCGACCCGCAGACCGCCGGCCTGCCGATCTCCGGCATCGGCGGCATCAACAACTGGCGCGACGCGGCCGAGTTCATCGCCCTGGGCAGCGGCACGGTGCAGGTGTGCACCGCCGCCATGGTCTACGGCTTCCGAATAGTGCAGGACATGTGCAGCGGCCTGTCCAACTTCATGGACGAGCAGGGGTACACCAGCGTGGCGCAGATGGTCGGACGGGCCGTGCCCAGCATCACCGGCTGGAGCAGCCTGAATCTCAACCATGTGGAAAAGGCCGTCATCAACCAGGACAACTGCATCCAGTGCGGCCGCTGTTATGTGGCCTGCGAGGACACCTCGCACCAGGCCATCACCGCGGCCAAGGACGGCAAGCGCCATTTCGAGATCAAGGACGAGGAATGCGTGGGCTGCAACCTGTGCGTCTCGATCTGCCCGGTGCCCGACACGCTGAGCATGCGCACGCTGAAACCCGGCGAGGTGGACACCCGCACCGGCAAGACCGTGTCGGGCGACTACGCCAACTGGACCACGCACCCGAACAACCCGATGAGCCCGGCCTTCCAGGCGGCAACTGCCGCCGCCTGAGGCCTATCATGTTCGTTTTATCGCAACCACGGAGATTCTCATGAGTGCAATCCTGATTCGCGGCGGCACGGTGGTCAATGCCGACCGGCAGTTCCGCGCCGACGTGTTGTGTGTCGATGGCAAGGTCCACAGCGTTGGCGAGGCCCTGGAGGCGCCGGCCGGCGCGCAGGTGGTCGATGCCGGCGGCCAGTACGTGATGCCCGGTGGCATCGACCCGCACACGCATATGCAGCTGCCGTTCATGGGCTCGGTGACGATGGACGACTTCTTCACCGGCACGGCCGCCGGCCTGGCCGGCGGCACCACCTCGATCATCGACTTCGTCATCCCGAATCCGCAACAGCCATTGATGGAGGCATTTCGCACCTGGCGCGGCTGGGCCGAGAAGTCCGCCGCCGACTACGGCTTCCACGTGGCCGTCACCTGGTGGAGCGATTCCGTGCGCGAGGACATGGGCACCCTGGTGCGCGATGAGGGCGTGAACAGCTTCAAGCATTTCATGGCCTACAAGAACGCCATCATGTGCGACGACGAAACCCTGGTGAACAGCTTCAAGCGCGCGCTCGAGCTTGGCGCGATGCCGACCGTGCATGCGGAGAACGGCGAACTGGTGTTCCTGCTGCAGGCAGAGATGGCGCGCAAAGGTATCACCGGCCCCGAAGCCCACCCCTTGTCGCGCCCGCCCGGCGTAGAGGGCGAGGCGGCCAACCGCGCGATTGCGATCGCCGACGTGCTGGGCGTGCCGATCTACGTGGTGCATGTGTCGTGCATCGAGGCCGCCGAGGCCGTGGCCCGCGCCCGGGCCCGCGGCCAGCGGGTGTACGGCGAGGTGCTGGCCGGCCACCTGGTGATCGACGACTCGGTCTACCGCAACCCGGATTTCGCCTATGCTGCCGGCCATGTGATGAGCCCGCCGTTCCGCCCCAAGGGCAACCAGGAGTTCCTGTGGCGTGGCCTGCAGTCGGGCAACCTGCACACCACCGCCACCGACCATTGCACCTTCTGCGCCGAGCAGAAAGCCGGTGGACGGGACGACTTCAGCAAGATCCCCAACGGTTGCGGCGGCATCGAGGAGCGGCTGGCCGTGATCTGGGAGCACGGCGTGAACACCGGGCGTCTGACGCCCAGCGAGTTCGTCGCCATCACCTCGGCCAACACGGCAAAGCTGTTCAACATCTACCCGCAAAAGGGTTGCATCGCACCCGGCGCGGACGCCGACCTCGTGGTCTGGGACCCGCAGGGAACCAAGACCCTGTCGGCCAAGACCCAGCACAGCAAGGGCGACTTCAACATCTTCGAGGGCATGACCGTGCGCGGTATCCCCAGCCACACTGTGAGCCAGGGAAATCTGGTCTATGTGCAGGGTGAGCTGCGCGCCACTGCCGGCGCTGGCCGCTACATCAAGCGACCGGCTTTCGGCGCCAATTTCGAGGCCGCGCACAAACGCGCCGACACCCGCAAGCCGAGCGCGGTCTTGCGCTGATCCGGCAGCCAGTCAACCCCACACAGGAGACGCACCATGAACGCTGCAGTGGCTGAAAAAACCGCCAACCCGAAGATCGATGCCCTGCGCATCAACGGCGAGCGCCTGTGGGCCGCGCTGATGGAACTGGCCCAGATCGGCGCCACCCCGAAAGGTGGCGTTTGCCGCCTGACCCTGACCGATCTCGACAAGCAGGGGCGCGACCTGGTGACACGCTGGGCACGTGAGGCCGGCATGTCGGTGGTGATCGACAAGATCGGAAACGGCTTCATGCGCCGCCCCGGGCGCAACAACGCCCTGGCACCGATCGTCACCGGCAGCCACATCGACACCCAGCCCACCGGCGGCAAGTTCGACGGCAACTACGGCGTGCTGGCCGGCCTGGAGGTGGTGCGTACGCTCAACGACCACGGCATCGAAACCGAGGCGCCGATCGAGGTGGCCTTCTGGACCAACGAGGAGGGCTCGCGTTTCGTCCCGGTGATGATGGGGTCGGGCGTATTTGCCAAGGCCTTCACGCTGGAGCACGCCTACGCCGCGCGCGACACCGCCGGCAAGTCGGTGAAGGAAGAACTCGAGCGCATCGGCTACATCGGGCCGCAGGAGCCGGGCGACCACCCGATCGGTGCCTACTTCGAGACCCATATCGAACAGGGCCCGGTGCTGGAGGACAACGACAAGACCATCGGTGTCGTGTCGGGCGTTCTGGGCATCCGCTGGTTCGACTGCACCGTGACCGGCATGGAGGCCCATGCCGGCCCCACCCCCATGGCCCTGCGCAAGGACGCGCTGCAGGTGGCGACGCACCTGATGCAGGAGGTGGTCGCCGCCGCGCTGCGCCACAAGCCGCACGGACGCGGCACGGTGGGCATGGTGCATGTGCATCCCAACAGCCGCAACGTGATCCCGGGCCGGGTCAAGTTCTCGATCGACCTGCGCAATGCCACCGATGCGCTGGTGGACACGATGGCGGCCGAGGTCAAGGCCTTTGCCGCGCAGCTGAGCCGGGACAGCGGCCTGCCGATCACGATCGAGCTGGTGTCGAGTTACCCGGCGCAGATCTTCCACGACGACTGCGTCGATGCCGTGGCACGCGCCGCCGCCAAGCTGGGTTATTCGAACATGCCGGCCGTTTCGGGCGCCGGCCACGA
>JANMZX010000202.1:0-1929 GCA_031383745.1 Rhodoferax sp.
GGTGATCCGCATGGCGATCCTGAGCGGCTTCACCGCCACCCTGCTGTATGGCGGCTGGCTGACGCTGCACGACCAGCTGGCCGTGGGCGCCTACTCGGTGCTGGTGTTCCTGACGCAGCGCCTGTTGTGGCCGCTCACCGGGCTGGCCGAGGTGGCCGACCTGTACCAGCGCTCGATGGCCTCCATCGCGCGTTCCATGAAGCTGCTCGACACGCCGATCAACATCCCGTACGAGGGCCGGCATTTCCCGATCGCGCTGGCCCGGGGCGAACTGCGTTTCGAGCATGTCGGTTTTGCCTATGGCGACACGCCGACGCTGCACGACATCGACCTCGTGATCCCCGCCGGCAAGACCACCGCGTTCGTGGGATCGACCGGCTCGGGCAAATCCACCCTGGTGAAACTGCTGCTGCGTTTCTACACGGCGCAAAGCGGCCGCATCCTGCTCGATGGCATGCCCATCGACGAGCTGAACCTGCAGGACCTGCGCCGCGCCATCGGGTATGTGTCGCAGGACACGTTCCTGACCGACGGCACGGTGCCGGAAAACATCGCCTACGGTGCAGCCGGCGCCAGCGACGCTGCCATCGCACAGGCGGCGCAGGCATCCGAGTCGACCTAGTTCATCGACAAATTGCCGCTGGGGTTTGCGACCCGCATCGGCGAGCGCGGGCAAAAGCTGTCCGGCGGCCAGCGCCAGCGCCCGGCACTGGCGCGTGCCATCCTGAAGAACCCGCCGATCCTGGTGCTGGACGAAGCTACCAGCGCGGTCGACAACGAAACCGAAGCCGCGATCCAGCGCTCGCTCGATGTGGTGAGCCGCAACCGCACCACCATCGTCATCGCGCACCGCCTGTCCACCGTGCGCCATGCCGGCTGCATCCACCTGCTGGAGAACGGCCGCATCGTGGAGAGCGGCACGCACGATGCGCTGGTGCAGCGCGATGGCGGGTATGCCGCGTTGTGGCGGCTGCAGACGGGGGAGCGTGCCGGACTGGCAGCAGGCCGTGCTTGAAGCGACCCGTCTGCATGGGGTCGTCCGGACCCGAAATGGGTTGATTCCAAGCGGAGCAGCGTCGAAGATTGGCGGGCCTGGACCGCGACAATGACAGACAATATCGCCATGACGATCAAGCGCGTGATCCACACAACCACATTGCATCCGGCTGGCGGTAAAGCGCCCGGCGACCTGCAATACTGGCTGTCGCAGCCGGTCCAGGCGCGCATAGCAGCCGTGGAAGAGCTCCGGCAACAAGTGGCTGGCTACCATGCTGAACCAAGACTTCAAAGAGTTTGCCGCATTGCTCGCCTCAAACAGGGTTGAATACCTGATCGTGGGTGGCTACGCGCTGGCAGCCTATGGACACCCGCGCTATACCGGCGAACTCGATTTCTGGATTGGCACCGAACCGCTCAATGCGAAACGGACGCTCGCTGCCCTCAAGGAGTTCGGGTTTGGAGGCTTGGGCGTTGCCCTCGACGATCTGACCGTTCCCGGGCATGTGGTGCAGTTGGGCTTCCCTCCGCGCCGGATCGACCTGCTCACGAGCATCGACGGCGTGGAGTTCGCACCTTGCTATTCGCGACGAATGACAGTTCCATTCGATGGCCTGCACTTGAACTTCATCGCGCTGGAAGACTTCAAGACCAACAAACGCGCCAGCGGGCGACTCCAGGACCTTGCTGACCTGGAGGCCCTGGGGGATCATCGTCCCGACGCAAGCTGATCGGGCTTCGAATCACCCTGGCGATTTCACGATTCCGCCACCAAGGACCCTGCCGTGGACGCCCACTACTACGAACCCCGCACCGGCCACGGCCTGCGCCATGACCCGTTCAATGCCATCGTCGGCCCGCGACCGATCGGATGGATCTCGACGCGCAGCGCGTCTGGGCAGAACAACCTTGCGCCCTACAGCTTCTTCAACG
>JANMZX010000223.1:0-6632 GCA_031383745.1 Rhodoferax sp.
TCACCCTCCTGATCGTCAGCGTCGGGCGCCTGGGCGACATGCTCGGGCGCCGGCGACTGCTGCTCGGCGGAATCGCCCTGTTCACCCTGGCCTCGGTGCTGTGCGGCGTCGCGCCAAGCTTGTGGCTGCTGATTGCGGCGCGCGCCGTGCAGGGGCTGGGGGCGGCCATCATGATGGCGCTGACGATGGCGCTGATCGGTGAGGTGGTGCCCAAGGACAGGACCGGCAGCGCCATGGGGCTGCTGGGCAGCATGTCGGCGATCGGTACCGCGCTCGGTCCGTCGCTGGGTGGTCTGCTGCTTGCCGGGCCCGGCTGGCCGTCGATCTTCCTGGTCAACCTGCCGCTCGGCGCGGTCACGCTGGTGCTGGCGCACCGGCACCTGCCGGCGGACCGTGTGGCGCGCACCGCAGGTGGCGCCGGATTCGACACCCTGGGCACCCTGTGGCTGGCGCTGGCGCTGGGTGCCTATGCGCTGGCCATGACAATCGGGCGTGGCAGTTTCGGCCACACCAACATCGCCCTGCTGCTGGCCGCCGCGCTGGGTGTGTGGTTGTTCCTGCGCGCCGAATCCAGAGCCGCATCGCCCCTGATCCGCCTGGCCCTGTTTCGCGATCCGGTGCTGGCTGCGGGTTTTGCCACCAGCGCACTGGTCACCACGGTGGTGATGGCCACGCTGGTCGTGGGCCCGTTCTACCTGGTGGGTGCGTTGGCGCTCGATGCCACGCGTGTCGGGCTCGTGTTGTCCTGCGGCCCGGTCGTCGCCGCGCTCACGGGTGTGCCGGCCGGACGTGTCGTCGACCGGTTCGGCGCCCACCGCATGGGCGTGGCCGGGCTGGTCGCGATGGTGGCCGGATGCGCCATCCTCCCGTTGCTGCCGACCGGATTCGGTGTACCGGGCTATATCGCACCGCTGGTCGTCATCACCGCCGGCTACGCGCTGTTCCAGGCCGCAAACAACACCGCCGTCATGGCAGGTATCCGGCAGGAGCAGCGCGGCGTTGTGTCCGGCCTGCTGGGGCTGTCGCGCAACCTCGGGCTGGTCACCGGCGCGTCGGTGATGGGGGCCGTGTTCGCACTGGGATCGGCGGCGGGCGGGGGCGCGTCGGGGAGCCCGCAGGCGGTCGCCAACGGCATGCGGCTCACGTTCGCCGCCGCCACGCTGCTGGTCGTGGTGGCCCTGGCGATCGCGCTGCTGCGGCCGGCCCTGTCGCGCCGGGCTGCCGCCTCCAGGCCAGCCCAGCCAGTACAGCTGGAAAAATAGGCGTTGACTATTGATCCTCTAGTGACAATCAAGTAGCCAAATGATTGGACGAGGCCTACATTGAAGGCTCGTTCACGCGCCAGACCCCGCCCACGACCCGTCCGAATGCGCCGCATGGCCGGACGGCCAGCATCGGGCAGGCACTGGCAAGTGGCGCAAGCGTCCAACCCACTACTGGAGATTCCCATGGAAAACACACCCCCCAATGAAGCCAAGTGCCCATTCTCCGGCGCGCACGGCGCCCGCGCCACTGTCGGCGCGCAGTCGAACCGCGACTGGTGGCCCAAGCAGCTGAACCTCAACATCCTGCACCAGCACGCGCCGGCGTCCAGCCCGATGGACCCCGGCTTCGACTATGCCGCAGCCTTCAGCAAGCTGGACCTGGCCGCACTCAAGCAGGACCTGCGCGCCCTGATGACTGATTCGCAGGACTGGTGGCCAGCCGACTGGGGCCATTACGGCGGCCTGTTCATCCGCATGGCCTGGCACAGTGCCGGCACCTACCGCACCGGCGACGGCCGCGGCGGCGCCGGCACCGGCAACCAGCGGTTTGCGCCGCTCAACAGCTGGCCCGACAACGGCAACCTGGACAAGGCACGCCGCCTGCTGTGGCCGATCAAGCAGAAATACGGCAGCCAGATCTCCTGGGCCGACCTGATGGTCCTGGCCGGCAACGTGGCGCTGGAATCGATGGGCTTCAAGACCTTCGGTTTTGGTGGCGGCCGCGCCGACATCTGGCAGCCCGAAGAGGATATCTACTGGGGCCACGAGGACACCTGGCTCGGCGACAAGCGTTACAGCGGCGACCGTGACCTGGAGAACCCGCTGGCCGCCGTGCAGATGGGCCTGATCTACGTGAACCCCGAAGGCCCCAACGGCAACCCGGACCCGGTGGGCTCGGGCCGCGATGTGCGCGAGACGTTCGCCCGCATGGCCATGAACGACGAGGAAACCGTGGCGCTGGTGGCCGGCGGCCACACCTTCGGCAAGGCGCATGGCGCCGGCGACCCGGCCCTGGTGGGTGCCGCGCCCGAGGGCGCGCCGATCGAGCAGCAGGGCCTGGGCTGGATCAACCGCCTGGGCACCGGCACGGGTGTGCACACCACCACCAGCGGCATCGAAGGCGCCTGGAAACCCAACCCCACCACCTGGGACAACGGCTACTTCGACATGTTGTTCGGCTACGAATGGGAACTGACCAAGAGCCCGGCCGGCGCGCACCAGTGGGTGGCGAAGAACGTCAAACCCGAACACATGATCCCGGACGCACACGACCCGGCCCGCAAACACCCGCCGATGATGACCACAGCCGACCTGTCGCTGCGCATGGACCCGGCCTACGAGAAGATATCGCGCCGCTTCCACCAGGACCCGCAGGCCTTCGCCGACGCATTCGCGCGCGCCTGGTTCAAGCTGACACACCGCGACATGGGCCCGAAAGTGCGCTACCTCGGCCCGGAAGTACCGGCCGAAGACCTGATCTGGCAGGACCCGATCCCCGCGCCCGACCACCCGCTGATCGACGCGCGCGACATCGCCGACCTGAAGGCCAGGGTGCTCGCGTCCGGCCTGGGCGTGTCGGAGCTCGTCGCCACCGCCTGGGCCTCGGCCTCCACCTACCGTGGTTCGGATATGCGCGGCGGGGCCAACGGCGCACGCGTGCGCCTCGCGCCGCAAAAGGACTGGGCGGCGAACGACCCGGCGCAGCTGGCCAGGGTGCTGGCCGCGCTGGACGCGATTCAACAGGCCTTCCATGGTGCACAGTCCGGCGGCAAGCAGGTGTCGATGGCGGACCTGATCGTGCTGGCCGGCAACGCCGCAGTGGAACTGGCCGCGCGCAACGCCGGCCACGCCGTCGTGGTGCCCTTCACCCCGGGCCGGGGTGACGCCTCGCAGGCGCAGACCGACGTGGAGTCGTTCAGCGCACTCGAGCCGCTGGCCGACGGTTTTCGCAACTACCAGAAGCAGGCCTATGCCGTGTCGGCCGAGGAAATGCTCGTCGACAAGGCGCAACTGCTCACCCTGAGTGCGCCGGAGATGACGGTGCTTGTCGGAGGCATGCGGGTGCTCGATGCCAATACCGGGCGCTCGCCGCATGGCGTGTTCACCCAGCGGCGGCAGGTGCTGAGCAACGACTTCTTCGTCCACCTGCTGGACATGGGTACCACCTGGAAGCCGGTCTCGGCCGACGCGGAGGTGTTCGAGGGAAGCGACCGCAAGACCGGTACCGTCCGATGGACGGCTACCCGTGCGGACCTGGTCTTCGGCTCCAACTCGCAGTTGCGGGCGCTCTCCGAGGTGTACGCACAGGCCGACGCGGGTGCGAAGTTCGTGCGTGATTTTGTCGCCGCATGGTCCAAGGTGATGCACCTGGACCGCTTCGACCGGGCGTGAGCCCCGCCGGGCCGCTCCCAAGGGGCTCGCACCGCAATGCGCAGCATGGTTGCCTGCGCAGCGCCGGGCCGC
Source organism: Rhodoferax sp. (assembly GCA_031383745.1). Classification (GTDB taxonomy): domain Bacteria; phylum Pseudomonadota; class Gammaproteobacteria; order Burkholderiales; family Burkholderiaceae_C; genus CAISIP01. The sequence continues at coordinate 3,729 of JANMZX010000223.1, forward strand.
GCGGCGGCCCGGCGACCGGCCGGGGATTGCTAACATGGGAGGGCGACATCCTTACAACCCACGGAGACACCATGAAATCCCTCACCCTGCCCCTGGTCCTCAGCGCCGCCCTGGGCCTGGCCGCCTTTGGCGTCCACGCCCAGAGTTATCCCATCAAGCCGATCCGCATGGTGGTCACGTTTCCGTCGGGCGGCGCGCCCGACACGCTGGCGCGCATCTTCAGCGAGAAGGCGCAGCTCGGCCAGAGCGTGGTGGTCGACAACAAGCCGGGCGCGGGTGGCAACATCGGCGCCGATTTCGTCGCCAAGTCGCCGGCCGACGGCTACACGCTGGTGCTGGCTACGGTGGGCACACACGCCATCAACGGCGCGCTGTACGCGAAGATGCCGTACGACATGGTCAAGGACTTCACCCCGGTGGCCCATCTGGCGTCGGCTCCGAACCTGCTGGTGGTCAACAATGACCTGCCGGTCAGGAGCGTGGCTGAACTGATCACCTACATGAAGGCCAACCCGAACAAGCTGTCCTTCGGCTCGCCTGGCATCGGCACCTCGGTGCACGTGTCGGGCGAACTGTTCAAGTCGCTCACCGGCACCTCGATGACACATGTGCCCTACAAGGGCCGGCAGTTCGCCATCCCCGACCTGATCGGCGGGCAGATCCAGCTGATGTTCGACAACATGCCCTCGGCGTTGCCGATGGCCAAGGAAGGCAAGATCCGCGCGCTGGCGCAAACCACCGCCAGGCGCAGCGCGGCTGCGCCCGACGTGCCCACCGTGGCCGAGACCGTGCCCGGTTTCGAGGCCACCACCTGGTTCGGTGTGTTTGCGCCGGCGGGTACACCACGCGATGTCGTGGCCCGGCTCAATACCGAGCTGCAACGCATCTTCAAGCTGCCCGACGTGCAGGACAAGCTGCGCACTCTGGGTCTCGAGCCGTGGATATCGACGCCGGAGGAGCTGGCGCGTTTCCAGGCCACCGAAATCGTCAAGTGGGCCAAGGTGGTGAAGGACTCGGGCGCGACGGCCGAGTGACCCTGTTGCGCGGCTGGTGCGCGCCACGCCACGCCGTCGGTCCCCGACGCGGCCGCCTGTGAACCCGCGAATGCGCCGCGCAGCCCCGGACGCGCTGTGGCATCGCGACCCTGGCCAAACCAGCCAACGGGCCGCCAGACTTACCCGTGCACGTCGCCCATGTTCCAGGTGGCCAGCAGCCTGGGCAGCAGCAGTTGCCAGTCCTGCACGCCGGTCTGCTGGGCCCAGCTGTCGTAGCGGCCTTCCAGGTCTTTGCGCAGCGCGGGGTTGCGTGGCGCCAGGTCATGGAGTTCGGTGCGGTCCTGCTCCATGTCGTACAGCTCCCACGGCTGCTCGAACCGCTTCACCAGCTTGAGGTTCCCCTGGCGGATCGCGCAATTGCCTTCGTGTTCCCAGGCAATTGGCTGGTCGCGCGTCCACGGCCGGCCCTGCAGCAGCGGCAGGAAGCTTTCGCCGTCGGGGGTTTGCACCATGCGCTCGCCAATCGTGGCGGCCATGCTGGTGCCGGTGATTTCCATGATCGTGGGCAGGATGTCCGACACGTGGCAAGGCGCGTGCGAGATGCCGGCCTGGGTCATGTGCCTGGGCCACTGCACCACCAGCGGCGTGGAGATGCCGCCCTCGTGCACCCAGTGTTTGAAGGAGCGGAACGGCGCGTTGGACACATTGGCCCACGGCAGGTCGTAACTCATGTAGGTGAGCGGCCCGCCCGGGCGCAGGGAGGGCCGGTTGCCCATCTCGATCCGGCGGCCGTCGTTGTGCACGTCGGGCATGAACTTCGCCCATCCGTCCTCGGCCATGAACTCGGCGCAACCACCGTTGTCCGACAGGAACAGGATCACCGTGTCCTCGAACTGGCCCAGGCGCTTGAGGCAGTCCACCACGCGGCCGATGCCCTGGTCCATGCGGTCCACCATCGCGGCGTAGACCGCCATGCGGCTGGCTTCCCAGTCGCGGTGCCGCGTATCGGCCCAGGCCGGCGCGTCGGGGTCGCGCGGCGAAATCGCCCAACGGTGCTGCAACACGCCGCGTGACAGCATCTCTTCGTGCCGCGCGGTGCGGATCGCGTCCCAGCCCCGGTGGTACACGCCGTCGTAGCGTGCCATGTCTTCTTCATGCGCATGCATCGGCCAGTGCGGTGCGGCGTGCGCGAGGTACAGGAAGAACGGCTGGTCCAGCGCATGGCTTTCCTCGATCATGCCGATCGCCTTGTCGGTGATCACATCGGTGAAGTAGTAGCCGGTGGGTGATACCTCGATTTGGTGATCGTCCTCGAAGATGCAATGCGGCGAAAAGAAGTGGGTGGCGCCGTCCAGGATGCCGTAGAAGCGGTCGAAACCGCGTTGCAGGGGGGTCGGCCGGTCTGGCTCGCCCATGCGCCAGCTGTGCACGCGCCGGGCCCACAGATCGCCGCCGACATGCCATTTGCCGGCCATCAGCGTGCGGTAGCCACTGCCCCGCAACCGCTCGGCGATGGTGGCGGCGTCCGCGCGCAAATGCCCCTGGTAGGCGGGGGTTCCCAGGTCGGCGCCCATGTGGCCGATGCCGGCCTTGTGCGGGTACAGGCCGGTCAGCAGCGACGCGCGTGTGGGGCAGCAGCGTGCACAGTTGTACATCGAGGTCAGGACCGCACCGTGGCGCGCCATCGCATCGATATGCGGTGTGCGGATCTCCGAGCCCATCAGGCCGAGGTCGGCAAACCCCATGTCGTCGGCGAGGATCAGTATGACGTTGGGGCGGTGACGGATTTGCATGGGGGGTTGGTTCTGGTGGGTGGCGATCCGTTGGCGGCGCGGCGACGACTTGCCGGTGGGTGGGCTTGCATGGCTTTGGTTTGCGGGCGGCGGCCGATTGGACGAATATCGCAGAA
>JANMZX010000296.1:0-16516 GCA_031383745.1 Rhodoferax sp.
CCTCCATCAGGTACTTGGTGGCCAGGCCGCGCTGGCCCAGGTAGGCCTCGGCCCAGGCCATGTTCAGCGGCTCGGACACACAGGTGCCCGCGCTCAGGTTGACTCTCAGAATCTTGCGATGCCAGCCCATGGGAGGCCTCCAGTCAGATACGGTTCAATACTAGCAACGTTGTCTCAACCTACAAGCCGCAGTTGGATGCGCCTGAGCGTGCCCCGATGGGCGTGCCAGGCAAGGCGAAAGGACGCGGCGCACTTTCTGTGCGCAAGGACGAACAACGCCGTATGGCGCGCCCAACGGGGTGCGATCAGGTGCATAGCGCTCTCACCCTGTGGATGAGCGCCATCGTGGTCAAAAGAGCCAGTGTTCATAGGTAGATCCAGCGGAAACAAGCGGTCAACTGCGGTTTGTAGGTTCAAGGCACGACAACGCGCAAATCATCAAAATAGTGCCGGTAGAACCCGGCGTCCGAAGTCAGCAATGCGTCGGCCTGCTGGCGCGCATGGGCCCCGATCAGGAAATCCGGCGCCACACGCTCGCGGGGCCCCTTGCTGCGCGCATACCCGCGCATGATCCGGGCTGCATCCAGCGCGGTTTCCATCGACATCGGATCATGGTCGATCTGGCATGCGGCCAAAAACGCACGCAACTCCTTTTCATCCGACAGATAACGCCCCAACTCGGCAACCACCACGGCGCATACCGACAGGCTTCCGTGGGCCAGTGCGGCCTCCAGCGCTTTCTGCGCGGCCATGGCGCCCGGAGCCCCTTTGACGATGTCAAACAAGACGCTGGAGTCGACCGCGGTTTTCATCGGCCTGAAGCTTTGTCACGCGAAACCCTGGCCCTGGCCTTGGTGGTTGCTGGCTGCCACGGCACCGGGCGCCCCCGAAGTTCGGCCAAAGCCTCATTGCTGGACAAACCATCGTCGATGGCCTTTCCGATCCATCGGCTCAGGTCGAGTTGCACCTTCTTTTCGATCAGCAGCCGCCCGTCTTCGATGCGCAATTGCAATCGTGCTCCAGGCTTGAGGCCCAGTGCATCGCGCGCCTCCTTCGGGATCACGATCTGACCGCGTTCTGCTAGCGTCACGTCGATGGTTTCCATGGGGACCTTCCAGATAGGATCATAGAAGTATGCCTCATAGGGTATGAATTGACAAGTACGAAGAAGCCAAGGTCGAACAAGCCGTGGGCCCATACCCTATCCAGCCAAGGCCGGCCATTTGTCGTACAGCTTCACAGGCGCAAGCTCACCCCACAATGCGATTTGCGCCGGCGTCCCGCCATGCGAGGCAAGCGCAGCGGCACCACGTACATACCCCAATGCCACACACGCATCCGCCCGCGGGCTCCAGCCGGCAGACGAGATTTCCCCGACGGTTTCACCGTCGACCAGGATCGACTCGCCGCCCCATAGATACCGATCGGGCGCATCCAGCACCAGGCTCACCAGCTTCTTGCGCAGCGGCTGGCCCTGCAGTCGCTGCAAGGCCGTCTGCCCGAGGAAGGGCGTGGGCTTGTCCAGCTTGACGCAGGACATCATGCCGGCATCGAACGGGGTTTCGTCCGGGCCGATCTCCGCACCCCAGGCGCGCCGGCCCATCTCGACACGCAGCGCGTCGAGCGCGAAGTAGCCGGCGTCGCGCAGGCCCAGCTCGGCGCCGGCCTCCACCAGCGTCTGGTACACATGGCGCGTCATCTCGACCGGCACATACAACTCGAAACCCGGGCCGCCCACGTAGGCCATGCGCGCCGCACGCACGCGTGCCAGGCCCAGGTCGATCACCTTCGACCAGGAGAACTGCAGGCCCTCCGGCGACAGGTCGTCCGGGCTGACGCGCGCCATCAGTTCACGCGCCCTCGGGCCCATCACCGACAGCACGCTGTACATCGGCGAGATGTCGGTCAACACCGCGTGTTCCGTGGGCTCGATGTGGCGCGAGATCCAGTCGAAGTCGCGCACCGCCTGGCCCGAGCCGGTGACGATCAGAAAGCGCTCACCCATGCGGTCCGGGGTTTCGCGGATCACGGTCAGGTCGCTCTCGAAGCCGCCGCGCTGGGTGAGCAGCGGCGTGTAGACCTTCCGGTTCACCGGCGTGTCCATGTCGTTGGCGCACAGCCGCTGCAATACGGCCAGTGCGTCGCGGCCGTGCAGCATCAGCTTGGAGAACGAGCTCTGGTCGTACAGCGCCACCGCCTCGCGGGTGGCGCGCTGCTCGGCCTGCATCCAGGGCAACCAGCCGGGCGTGCCCAGGGTGTGGGCGGGGGCGTTCATGCCGGCCGGCCGGAAATAGTTGGCCCGCTCCCAGCCGTTCTTGCTGCCGAACTCGGCGCCCCTGGCCAACAGCGTGTCGTACAGCGACGAGGTGCGCAAGGGGCGGGCGGTTTCCAGCTCCTGGCGCGGCCAGCGCATCGCGTAGTGCAGGCCCAGCGTTTCGGCGGTGCGCGCGAACAGCGCCTTGCGATTGCCGGTGAAGGCGCCGAAGCGGCGCACGTCCACATCCCACAGGTCGGTGCTGGGCTCCCCACCGGTGATCCACTCGGCCATCAGCCGCCCGGCGCCGCCGGAGTTGGCGATGCCCGAGGAGTTGAAGCCGGCGCAGACGAAGTAGTTGCGCAGCTCGGGCGCCTCGCCGAGGATGAAGTTGCCGTCCGGCGTGAAGCTCTCCGGCCCGTTGAGCAGCATCTTGATCTCGGCGGTTTCCAGGCAGGGTGTGCGGTGGATCGCGTTTTTCATCAAGGGCTCGAACTGCTCCCAGTCCTCGCCCAGCAGCTGGAACTGGAAGTCGGCCGGGATCGGATCGACCTTCCAGGGCTTGGCCACCGGCTCGAAGCCGCCCATCAGCAGGCCGCCCACTTCCTCCTTGTAGTAGATGAAACCGTCGGGGTCGCGCATCACCGGCAGCATCGGGTGCACACCTTCGATCCGGCCGGTGACGATGTAGAAGTGCTCCGCCGAATACAGCGGCACGTTGACGCCGGCCAGTCGGCCGAACTGGCGCGCCCATTGCCCGGCGCAGTTGACCAGCACTTCGCAACGCACGTCGCCCTGCGCGGTGCGCACGCCGGCCACCGTGCCGCCTTCGATGATCACCCCTGTGACCTCGATGCCTTCATGGATCTTCACCCCGCGGTTGCGCGCACCCTTGGCCAGCGACATGCACAGGTCCGCCGGGTTGGCCTTGCCGTCCCCCGGCAGCCAGATGCCGCCCTGCAGGTCGTCGGTGCGCATCACCGGATAGCGCTCGGCGACTTCGCCTGGCGAGATCAGGTGGCATTCCACTCCGAAGCTGCGCGCCATGGCGGTCTGCTTTTTCAGCACCTGCATGCGTTCAGGCGTGCTGGCCACGTTGACGCTGCCGCATTGCTTCCAGCCCGTCGCCAGACCGGTCTCGGCTTCGAGCGTGGCATACAACTCGATGCCGTACTTGCTCATCACCGTCATGTTGCGGTTCGGCCGCATCTGACCCACCAGGCCGGCCGCGTGCCAGGTTGTGCCGCTGGTGAGTTTGCCCTGCTCCAGCAGCAGCACATCGGTCTTGCCCGCCTTCGCGAGGTGGTAGGCCGTGGAGCAGCCGGCAATGCCGCCGCCAACGATGACGATGGCGGCCTGGGTGGGAAGTGCCATGGAGTGCTCCGGCTTCGTGGATAGTCAAAAATTATGGCATCGGGACCCATGGCCTGTTGCCGAAGCCAGCCCTCAGGCCCATGCCAAAGGGGCCATTGCACCCGGCCCACCCGCTGAACATGACCCACCGGCGCATGCGCCGATGACGGCGTCCACCAGGTGCGCCGCCGTCTGCGACATACGCCGCGCCCCGCATGAGCGACAAAACCCCGCGGCGCCTGCAACGGAAGGCCAGCCGCCTGTCGTGCCCGCAATCCCCGCAGCGCAGCCGCAGGAGCGGTCAACGTATCCGCCTTTGGCGGGATCACCTGCTCTGACTACCAGACTTCCAGCGTCAGGCGCTGAGTCGATCCCGCAGGCACCCGTGCAAATGCCTTGTCACGGCTGACCAGAATGGCGTTTACCGACACCGCGTGCGCAGCAATCATCATGTCGAAGTCGCTGAGGTTGATACCTTGGGCCTCCAGCGTGCTGCACAGCTCGCCATAACAAGTGGCAACCCGTTCGTCCCAGGGCAGCACGTCGATACGCAGCAGCAATTGGGTCAGGGCGTTGCGCAAGCGGATGGGTTGCCCTCTGCGGTGCAGGCCATATTCCAGTTCTGCGAGGGTGACGCTGGAGATGACCACTTGAGCGACGGAAAGTTGGGTCAGGCGCGCCAGCAAGGCGACATCGCGCCCCTGCATGATGTGACTCACAACGTTTGTGTCCAGCAGGTAGCGCTGGCTCATTCCTGATCACCGCCCTCAAACGGGTCCCGCCGTCCATGGGTCTGGCGGCGCTCAATCAGCAGATCGTCTTCCTTGTTTTGAACCACCACGTCGATCAATCCTTGCCAATCGGTTGGCCTGCGGGAAAGAACCACATCACCCGTGGCGGGGTCACGGCGGATAAAGACTTCTGCGACGTCAAAGCGGAACTCCAGCGGCAGGCGCACGGCTTGACTACGGCCTGTGGCAAATATCTTGGCGGTTTGCTGCATTTCGAGCCTCCCAATGGGTTGATATATACCATGATAGATATTGACAACGCTGCCGTCAACCCGTGGTGTCGTCCGGGGCGACAGGCTTTTCAAATGCCCCTTCTTCTTCCCCAAGGCACCCCGAATACGACAGAACAGGGGTGGAAAAAAAATAGCGCCCGATGCGCTTGAACCTGTCGTGGGATACAGGCTGAGATCTGCTGGCGACCTGTTGGGCGTTGATGGCCCCGCCAAAAGAGCCGGGGCCCCTACCCCAGTCGCAGCGCCATCACTCCGACCACGATGGTGAGGGTGCCGATCACCCGGCGGGGCGTGAAGACTTCCTTCAGCAACCAGACCCCGAGCAGCACCGCGAACAGCACCGAGGTCTCGCGCAAGGCCGCAACGGTGGCCACCGGCGCCTGGGTCATGGCCCACAAAGCGATGCCGTAGGACCCCAGCGATGCGATGGCACCGCCCAGCGCCAGCGGCCAGCGCTTGCGCGCATAGGGCAGCACGCCGTCGCCGCGGCGGCGCAGGAAGACGATCAGCGCGAACGGCCAGCCGTCGAGCAGGAACAGCGTGGCCACGTACTGCAGCGCGTGCCCCGACGCGCGCACGCCGAGGGCATCCACGACGGTATAGACCGCGATGATCACCGCATTGACCAGCGCAAAACGCACGGCCTTGGGCGCTTCGAACGCGTGTTTGCTCAGCCCCAGCGTCAATACGCCTGCGCTCACGGCCAGCACACCGACCCAGGCCAGCGGCGTCAGGGTCTCGCCCAATGTGAGCGTGGCCGAGAGCGCCACCAGCAGAGGCGCGGTGCCGCGCATCAGCGGATAGGTGAGTCCCAGGTCGCCATGTTCATAGGCGCCGGCGAGCGCGGTGTAGTAGCCGACATGGATGACCAGCGAGGCCGCCAGCCACGGCCATGCCGACGCCGGCGGCCAGCCGACCAGCGCGACCAGCGGGATCGCGACCACCGAACCCAGCAGGTGGATCAGTGCCGTATCCAGCGCCTTGTCGGTGCTGGACTTGACCAGGGCGTTCCACCCGGCGTGCAGCAGGGCGCCGAACAGCACCGCACCCACCACCGGCCAGGTCAGGGCCAACGCGCCGGTCACGGCCGCGTGGTCCAACGGGTGGTGGAACCGGGCACCCGCTCAGGCCCAGGGCAGCGAGTAGGTCTTGATATTGGTGAAGCTCTTGATGGCTTCCTGCACGCCTTCCTTGTAGCCCAGGCCCGAGTCCTTGATGCCACCGAAGGGCGTGAGTTCCAGCCGGTAACCCGGCACCTCGCGCACGTTCACCGAACCGACTTCCAGCTCGCTCACGAAACGTGTGATGTAGTCCAGCCGGTTGGTGCACACCGCGCTCGACAGGCCGTAGGCGGTGCCGTTCGAGATGCGGATCGCCTCGTCGATGTCCTTGAAGCGGATGATCGGCGAGACCGGGCCAAAGGTCTCCTCCTTCACCAGCAGCATTTCGGGGCGGACATGGTCCACCACCGTGGGGGAATACAAGGCGCCCCGGCGCACGTTGCCCGCCAGCAGCTTCGCACCCTGTGCCACGGCGTCGTTCACGCGCGACTCGAAGAACTTCGCGGCGGGCTCGTCGATCACGGTGCCCATGTCGAGCTTCTTGTCGCTCGGGTCGCCGTAGCTCCAGGCCTTCGTCTTGGTCAGCACCTGCTCGACGAACTGGTCGGCCACCGACTGGTGCACCAGCATGCGTTTGACGGCGGTGCAGCGCTGGCCGGAGTTCTTGTACGAGCCGGTCACCGCCAGGGTGGACGCCTCGTCGATGTCGGCGTCCTCCATCACGATGATCGGGTCGTTGCCGCCGAGTTCCAGCACGATGCGCCGGTAACCCGCCTTGGACGCGATGTATTTGCCGATCGCCACCCCACCGGTGAAGGTGATCAGGTCGGCATGCGGGTTGGTGATCAGCTCGTCGGCGATCTCGCGCGGGTCGCCGGTGACCACGCTGAGCATCTCGGGCGGCAGGCCGGCCTCGTAGAGGATGTCGGCGAACAGGATCGCCGAGAACGGCACCTTTTCGGAGGGTTTTAGCACCATCCGGTTGTTGGTGGCCACGCTGGGCACGACCTTGTGCGCCACCTGGTTGGCCGGGTGGTTGAACGGTGTGATGGCGGTGATCACCCCCAACAGCGGCGAACGCTGGGTGTAGACGCGGCGCTTCTTGCCATGGTGGGTGAGATCGCAGCTGAAGACCTGTCCGTCGTCCTTGAGCACCTCGTTGGCACCGAACAGGAACACGTCGCTCACGCGCCCGGCCTCGTAGATGGCATCCTTCATGCACAGGCCGGCCTCGGCCGAGATCAGCGCCGCCACTTCATCGATGCGCCGGGTGCTGATGGCGGCAGCGCGGTTCAGGATCGCCGCACGCTCGAAGCGGGTGAGTGTGGGCCTGTAGGCGGCGCCGATCGCAAAGGCCTGGCGCACCTCTTCGAGCGTGGCCTTGGGCACGCTGCCGATCTGCTGTTCGGTGTACGGGTTGAAGACCGGTATCGTGCGCTCGGCAGAGCGCCCCGCACCGATCTTCCTGCCGGCGATGCGCATTGCATCAAGTTGCTGGTCGCGGATGAATTGTTCGATCATGGTGTCGCTGCCTGATAAGTGGTGATGCCTACTGGGCGTAGTTCAGCGCCAGGTCGAAGGCGTCGAAGTTGCGAAAGCGCCGCTGCAGATCCAGCCCGGGCAGGGGCCGGTTGACGATCAGCGGCACGCGTTGCTCGCTGATGCCACCGTGCGAGCGCAGCGGCACTTCCAGCGCGCTCAGGTCGTGCCGCGCGGCCGAGGTGCCGATCACCGTGAAGCGCTCCGACACCACCACGATGTCGCCGATGCGGTCCGGCGGCAGCTCGAAGCGTTCTGCCGCCTGGGCACGCGGCAGCACCACCTCCATGCCCCTGACCTGCTGGAGCCGCGCACAGGCGTCATCGACGTCTACGCCGGCCGGCAGGTACACGGTGGCGAACGACCCCAGCGCGCCGTGGTGCACCACATACGGGTCGGTGATCGGCAGGATCACGCGCGCCTTCGCCGTACCGAGCCAGGCATCGAACCAGTCCTGCAGGTAGATCACGTCGGGGGTGCCGTCCATGGCCACCTTGGCGTTCATGCCGTGGTCGGCGGTGAGTGCGATCACACAGCCCATGGCGTCGAGCTGGCCCAGGTAACCGTCCATCATCGCGTAGAAGGCATTGGCACCCGGCGTTCCGGGCGCATGCTTGTGCTGGATGTAGTCGGTGGTGGAGAGGTACATCACGTCCGGCCGATGCTTGTGCATCAGCTTCACACCGGCTGCGAACACGAACTCCGACAGGTCGGCACTGTAGACGCTGGGCAAGGGGCGGCCGACGAGTTCCAGCACGTTCTCGATGCCGTTGTCGGCCAGGGTGGCCTGGTCGGCCTTTTCGGAGGAGAAACAGATGCCCTTGGCCATCTTGTGGCCGAGCAGGCTGCGCAGCTTGTCCTTGGCGGTGACGATGGCCACCGACTTGCCGGCGTCAGCCAGTGCAGCGAGCAGGGTGGGCGCACGCAGCCACTTGGCGTCGTTCATCATCACCTCGGTGCCGCTCGCTGTGTCGAACAGGTAGTTGCCGCAGATGCCGTGCACGCTGGGCGGTGCACCGGTCACGATCGACAGGTTGTTGGGGTTGGTGAAGGTAGGCACCACGCAGTCGGCGATCAGGCGGGTGCCGCTGGCCAGCGCACGCTTGAGCCAGGGCATGTGACCGGTGCCGACGGCCTGGCCCAGGTAATCGGGTTCACACCCGTCGACGCACACCACGACGGTGGGTACGGTGGGCAGGCGATAGCTGCGGTCGTTGACGTGCAACATGGCGGGTTGTTTCCTTCGTCTGTGAATCGGTGGTGGGGCCGGCTTAGCGGCGCCGGCGCGCGTCGTTGTCGACCATGCGTTGCTGGCTCTGGATCGCGTGCTCGAACATGACACGGCCCGCCACTTCGGGCTCGCCGGTGGCGATGGCACGCAGCATGTCCCAATGGGCATGCGCTGACGCCGGCAGCTGGTTGGCGTCGGCCAGGTTGATGCGTCGAAACAGCGAGATCTCCTTGACCAGCTTGCGGTAGATGGTGGTGAGTTTGCGGTTGCCGGCCATCTCGACCAGGCGGTCGTGGAACTGCAGGTTCAGCAGGTGGTAGTGGTGGGCGTCGCCGGCCCGGACGGCGCCTTCCATCGCCTGCACCAGGGTTTCGGCTTCCTGCCGTTGCGCGGCCGTCATGCGCACCGCCAGACGCCGGCCGACGGATTCCTCCATGGCAGCGCGCAGTTCGTAGATCTCGATGGCCTCGTCGATGGGGATGTCGCGCACGAAAACGCCGCGGTTTTTTTCGGAGCGCACCAGCCCGGCTTCGTCGAGCATGCGAAAGGCCTCGCGGACCGGCCCGCGCGACACGCCCAGCCGCAGCGCCAAGGCGGCCTCGTTGAGTTTGGCGCCGGGCCCGAACTCGCCAGCCAGGATGGCGCGCTCGATTTCCTGCTGCACCACCATGGTCAGCGAGTTGTTCTGCAACAGGGCAATGGTGGGATGCGGGGCCGCGCTCATGGCCTGCATTGGAATCGCAACCGCGCTGATTGTCAACAATCTACAAAAAACAATTGACAAAACCAGGCTCGGAACGTCCAATCGGGCCAGCGTCCCAGCCGGGCGCAACGCACAGCCCATTCGTATCTGGAAGGCTCCCGCCATGGACCGAGACAAGATCCTGTTGACCCCAGGCCCGCTCACCACCACCCTGCGCACCAAACTGGCCATGCTCAGGGACTGGGGCTCGTGGGATGCCGACTTCAATGCCGTCACCGCCAGCGTGCGCAAGAGCCTGCTGGCCATCATCGACGGTGCCGAGTCGCACGTCGTGGTGCCCCTGCAGGGCAGCGGCACCTTAAGCGTCGAGGCTGCGGTGGCCACCGTGGTTCCGCGCTACGGCCATGTGCTGGTGCTGGACAACGGCGCCTATTGCAAACGTGCGGCACGTCTGACCAGCCTGATGGGTCGGCGCTGCACGCTGATGCCTTTCGACGAGTCGCAACCGGTGTCTCCTGCGGCCGTGGCGGATCGGCTCCAGACCGACCCGAGCGTGACCCATGTGGTCCTGATCCACTGCGAAACCGGCGCCGGCGTGCTCAACCCCCTGCAGGAGGTCGCGGACCTGTGCGAGCAGCATGGCAAGGGCCTGATCGTGGATGCGATGAGTTCCTTTGCGGCGCTTGAGATCGACGCCCGCAAGACGCGCTTCGACGCACTCGTCGCGGCCAGCGGCAAATGCCTGGAGGGTGTGCCGGGCATGGGTTTCGTGTTCATCCGCAAGGCCATCCTGGAGGCCTGCGCCGGGCGCAGCCAGTCGCTGGCGATGGACCTGTACGACCAGCACGTGTACATGGAAAAGACCACCCAGTGGCGCTTCACGCCGCCGACCCACGTGGTGGTGGCGCTGCACGAGGCGATTGCGCAGTTCGAGGCCGAAGGCGGGCAGCCGGCGCGCCTGGCGCGTTACACCCGCAACTATGAAACACTGACCCGCGGCATGGCGGCGCTGGGCTTCAAGCCCTTCCTGGACCCGGCCGTCCAGGCGCCGATCATCGTCACCTTCCACGCCCCGGCAGACCCGAAGTACGACTTCAAGATCTTCTATGCCGCCGCGCGGGCCCGTGGCTTCATCCTGTACCCGGGCAAGCTGACCACGGTCGACACCTTTCGGGTCGGCTGCATCGGTGCCATCGGGCAAGCTGAGATGGAGCAGGCGGTGCACGCGATTGCACTGACCTTGAAGGACATGGACATCGCATCGGGCGCGCCAGCCGCCTGAGGCACACTTGGAACCGGGGCAAGCGCCTGACGACCGCGACCGGGGTCGGCCATGGTTGCAGCCCGAGCCCGCCGTGGGCAGCCCGGCCCGCCATCCGATCAACCGCAGAAAGACCCCGCCATGGCCTCCACCACCCTGCTTGTACTGGCCGACCCGGCCGAGCCGCAGTTGAAGATGCTCGAACGCTTCCGCGATCGTGTCTCGATCGTCACCGGCGCCACCCTGGCGTCGGTCGCACACGGTGCGGCGTCGGCCGACGCCATCCTGGTGTGGACGGCCAGCCGCGACCTGCTGCAGCAGGTGTTTGACATTGCACCGCGCGTGCGGTGGGTGCACTCCCGCGCGGCGGGCCTCGACACGCTGTTGTTCCCGGCCCTGGTCGACAGCCCGGTTCCATTGACCAACAGCAGCGGCGTCTACAGCCGCTCGCTGGGCGAATTCGTGGCCGCAGCGGTGCTGTTCTTCGCCAAGGATTTTCACCGCATGAAACGCAACCAGGCGGCCGGGCGCTGGGAGCAGTTCGACGTGGAGGAGGCGCATGGCAAGACCATGGGCATCGTCGGGTACGGCGATATCGGGCGGGCGGCCGCACGGCTGGCCCAGGCGCTCGGCATGCGGGTGATCGCGCTGCGCCGGCGCCCCGAGATGTCGCGCGGCGATGAGCTGGTCGACGAAGCCCTGGGTACGGACCAGTTGCACGCGCTGATGGGCCGCTCGGACTATGTCGTGGTGGCCGCCCCGCTGACTCCCGAGACCAGGGGGCTGGTCGACGCCGCTGCGATCGCTGCGATGAAGCCCACGGGCGTGCTGGTCAACGTCGGGCGCGGCGCGGTCATCGACGAGGCGGCGCTGATCGACGCGCTGCAGCACAGGCGCATCCGGGGCGCCGCGCTGGATGTCTTCGAGACGGAACCACTGCCGCCAGGGCATCCGTTGTATGCGCTGGACAACCTGCTGCTCTCGCCCCACTGCGCCGACCACACGCAGACCTGGATCGACGACGCGATGCTGTTCTTCACCGAGAACCTGGAGCGATTCCTCCGCGGCGAGCCGCTGAAGAACGTGGTGGAGAAGCGGCTGGGGTACTGAACTCGATTTGCTCCAGACATGCGCCGGAAGCGACGCCTGCGGGACACTGGATGATCTCATCGGCACCATCAGAATTCCACGGCAGATGCAATCCACCACCCGACCGCCCGGCCATTGGTTTGATGGCCGATCACTCGTCAAGCTGATCGACCCGCCCACCTGGGAGCGCGGGCTGGCGCTGTACATCAGCCAGCATGTGCAGAAGCTGCAAATCGTGCGCAACGGTGAGGGCTGGCTGCTGGTCGGCCTGGTGCAGGGCAGCAAACGTGACGCCTATGAAGTGACCATCGAGCTGGAGCTGACCCATGACGGTCAGGTCGCGCAATGGGATTCGCTTTGCGAATGCCCGGTCGGCACGCAATGCAAACACGGCGTCGCACTGATGCTCAAGGCGGCCCAGCAGGGCTTGCGGCTGATGGGCTCCATTGCGCCCACTCTATCGGTCGTGCCGCCGCCCAGCGTGGAGCAGGTCGAGGCGGATCGACAGGCGGGGCTCGCGCGCGAAGCGCAGGCGGCACGCCTCAAGGCCGAGAGCCAATTGCTGAACTGGTTGCAGGAGCTGGACCGCACCAGTGCAGCGGCACCGCTGGCCGGGCCCCGAACGCCTGGTGCCACCAGGCCGGGCGCGGCAACAGCGCGCCCGGAACACTATGTCTATCTGTTGTCGGTGGTCGATGCGGCAGGTGGCAAGCCGCAGCTGTTGCTGGAAGCGGCGGTGTGCAACCGCAAAGTCAACGGCGACTGGGCCAAGCCCAGGCTGGTGCGCTACGCACCCTACAAAGGCCAGGCCCTGTACGACCTGGCCAGCGAAACAGATCATGAAGTGATGCATCTGATCGCGGCGATGCCCAAAAGCAGTCAGCATTACTACAGCTACTCCACCGGCATCAGTTGCCGACCCATCGGGCGTGCCGGCCAGCTGGTGCTGGAGCAGGCGGCCAGCACCAACCGTTTGTTCGTCAAGAACGACCAGGACCGTCCTGGCCTGCCGGTGCGATGGGGCCCGCCCCGTGCACTGGAATGGGTGTGGCGCGAGACCAGCACGCTGCGTTCCTCCGAACCCGGCTGGAGTCTGCGCGGCGTCGTGGCCGGCAACCCTGCAAACATCTGCCACAACACCCCGCTGCTGTATCTGGATGCCACGAACGGCGAATGCGGCTTGCTGCAGGCCGAGGGCATACCGTCAGCCCGGCTGGCGGCGTTGTTCAACGCCCCCCCACTCAGCACCGAAGTCATGCAGGAACACCAGTTGGCGCTGATGCAGGCACTGGGCCCGGTCCCGCCACCGCCCGTGCTGCAGGCGCTGCGCACGCTGGAAGGCATCGTGCCACTGGCCAGCTTGCGGCTGGCGCCGGTTCCGCCGGCAGAGGTGGCCACCAAGGGGCTGATCCAGGCCACCCTGCGCTTCGACTACGCCGGCCATCGCGGCTGGTGGGACGGCTCAGGCAGCACGGTGGTGGTGGAGAACCCGCAAGAGCGGCTGTTGCTGCACCGCGATATCGAGTCCGAGCGCCGTGCCGTGATCCGCCTGACGCGTCTGGGTCTGTCAGCGGTCGGATCCGGTGTGTTTGGTATTGCGGCCGGCCAGTCGCAGCAGGCCTGGCTGCGCTGGGCCGATGACGACTTCGCGGCGCTGCGCGAGGCCGGGTTCGCGCTGACGCTGGACGACGCCCTGCAGGGCTGGATCACCCGGGCCGACTCGCTGAGCGTGCAACTGCAGGGCGAAGCTGCCGACGGCGACGACGATGCCGAACCGGGCGCCACCTCGCCGTGGTTCGCCCTCTCGCTGGGCATCGAGATCGACGGCCAGCGCCACAACATCCTGCCCTGGCTGCCGGATCTGATTGCCGAGGCCGCTGCGTCCGCCCCCGACGCGGCCACCGGCCAGCCGAGCTTGCCACCCCACATCTACCTGCGGGCTCCGGATGGCAGCGGTTACCTCCGGCTGCCCACCGACACCTTGCGGCCCTGGATGGCGGCGCTGCTGGAGCTGGTGGGGGACCGCCAGCATGATTTCACCGGCGACAGCCTGCGGCTATCGCGGCTGGATGCCCTGCGCACCGGTGCGGCGCTCGGGGACGGCGCCGTGTGGGACGGGGCGGCCGCCCTGCGCGCGATGGTGCAGCAGCTGCGCGGTATGGCCGAGTTGCCGGAGGTCGCCATGCCCGCCAACGTCCAGGCCACGCTGCGGCCCTACCAGCTGCAGGGCCTGAACTGGCTGCAGTTCCTGCGCACCCACGGTCTGGCTGGCATCCTGGCCGACGACATGGGTCTGGGCAAGACCGTGCAGACACTGGTGCACATCCAGGTGGAGAAAGACGCCGGGCGCCTGACGCGGCCGGCCCTGATCATTGCCCCGGTCAGCCTGATGGGCAACTGGCAGCGCGAGGCGGCCCGCTTCTGCCCGCAGTTGCGCTGCCTGGTCATCCACGGCAAGGACCGCCACGGCGTCACCAACACGATCGAGGCGCACGACGTGGTGATTGCGCCCTACTCGCTGCTGCAACGTGATCGCGAGCGCTGGCTCCAGGCGCCGTGGCACCTGGTGGTGCTGGACGAGGCACAAAACATCAAGAACGCCAGTACACACGCCGCGCAGGTGGTGGGCGAGTTGCAGACCCGCCACCGCCTGTGCCTGTCGGGTACGCCGATGGAGAACCACCTGGGCGAGATCTGGAGCCTGTTCCATTTCCTGATGCCCGGTTTTCTGGGCAGCCAGAAGCGTTTTGCGGACCTGTTCCGCACGCCGATCGAAAAACATGGCCATCCGGAGCGCCTGACCCAGCTGCGCGCCCGCATCACTCCTTTCATGCTGCGCCGGACCAAGGCGCTGGTAGCCTCCGAGCTGCCGCCCAAGGTGGAGACCATCATGCGGGTGGAGCTGTCGGGGCAGCAGGCCGACCTGTACGAAACCATCCGCCTGGGCATGGAAAAGACCGTGCGCGACGCCTTGAGCACCCAGGGGCTGGCCAAGTCGCAGATCACCATCCTGGACGCCTTGCTCAAGCTGCGCCAGGTCTGCTGCGACCCCCACCTGCTGAAACTGACCGCCGCCAGGAAGGTCAAGGCCTCGGCCAAACTGGAGCAGCTGATGGAATTGCTGCCCGAGATGTTGTCCGAGGGGCGCAGGATCCTGCTGTTCTCGCAGTTCACCAGCATGTTGACGTTGATCGAGGCCGAACTGGCGAAACGCAAGCTGCGTTGGGTCAAGCTCACCGGCCAGAGCCAGAAGCGCGACGCCCTGATCGAACAGTTCACGAGCGGGCAGGTGCCTTTGTTCCTGATCAGCCTCAAGGCTGGCGGCGTGGGCCTGAACCTGCCGCAGGCCGATACCGTCATCCACTACGACCCGTGGTGGAACCCGGCGGTGGAGAACCAGGCCACCGACCGCGCCCACCGCATCGGGCAGACCCAGAGCGTGTGGGTGGTCAAGCTGGTGGCCCAGGGCACGATCGAAGAACGCATCCTGGCGCTGCAGGAGCGCAAGGCGGCACTGGCCGACAGCATGTACAGCGGCGCCACGGCGCGCAAGCAGCCGCTGTTTACCGAGAGTGATCTGGCGGAGTTGCTGCGGCCGCTGTCGGCGGGGTGATGGCTATTGAAGTCCCGCAGACTGGCTTAGCATCACACTTGACTTGGATCCATAACGAAGCCAAAATGAAAAACGCTTCCTTCATGGATCCAATATGTCAAATATTTCTGTCAAAGATGTGCCAGAGCAATGGGCCGAAGCCCTGCGCCAACGGGCTGCGCGCAACCACCGGTCGCTACAGGGTGAGCTGATGGCCATTCTTGAGCGCGCAGTGCAGGAAACCTCGGAGTCGGTGGCGATGGCCGCGCCGTTGCATAACCAAGCCGGGATGGGCAGAGTGGTGGGCTACGGTGCCGGGGGGCATCCCATCGTCCGGCGCGGCTGGAAGACGGTTGAACAAGTCTGCGCCGAGTTGAAAGCCAAGTACCCCAACCCAATCCCGGACCAACTGTCCAGCATAGACATCATCCGGCAGGATCGGGACAGCCGGTGACCACGCCGTCACCTCGGATTTTCGTTGCGGAGCCGCCTAGCCACTACCTGAGCCGTCCGCCTCTGGTGGTGGATTGCAGTGCGCTTGCCGGCATTGTCTTTCGCGAAACCTGGATGGCAGAAGCAGAGGAGCGCGTCCGTGGACGGTCCCTGAATGCGCCAGAGTTGCTGCAAGCTGAAATTGCGAATGTCGCCACGAAGAAGTTGCGCCGCGGCGAAACACACGTGGCCGACGGACTAGCGCTAGTCGCCGAGCTGCAGATCGAGCTGTACCGCATCGACATCCCTGCTGTCGTGGCACTTGCCATGCGTTACCAGCTTTCCGGCTACGACGCCGCCTACCTCTGGCTGGCAGCCGAGCTCAAAGCCCCACTGGCGACCTTCGACGAAAAGCTGGCCACGGCGGCACATGCGCATCTGGCCAGCCTGCCTTGACTGCACGTCACCGAGAATCCACCGTGGCATCTCCGCAAGCACCCACTGCACAGGACAGCTTTCGGAACCGGTCCGATAGCAACTGAACCGTTCGCTGCTGGATGGCCAATTCCCGCGCCCTCAGTGCCACCGCCTTCGCCACCCTGCTGCTGATCGCCCTGGTCATGGGCGCCAACCATGTGGCGGCGCGCGTTGCTTTCAACCACGGCGTGGACGTGGCCACAGCCGTGGTGTTCCGGAGCTGCATCACGGCGCTGGTCGTTGCCGCGCTGCTGGTGCTGCAGCGGGTGCCGCTGCGCTTCACCTCCCGCCACAAAAAAATGCTGCCGGTCATCGTCCTGTCGATCGGCATCCAGAGCCTGTGCCTGTATTCGGCGGTTGCCCGCCTGCCGGTGGCGCTGGCCCTGCTGGCCTTCAACACCTTCCCGATCTGGACCGCTTTGTGGGCCTGGGCTGTGTACCGCGAGCCGCCCGCGCGGCCCCTGCTGGTGGCCATGCCGGTGATCCTGCTGGGGTTGACC
>JANMZX010000311.1:0-3653 GCA_031383745.1 Rhodoferax sp.
AAGCAGTGGTCGGCGTTGAAGATCCGCGCCGCATTGCGCTCCGAGGCAGCGATCGGCCCGGTGTGGTCGAGCAGCTGGCCGAGTTCCTCGACCGCATTGCACACGTCGGCGCGCAGCATGTTCTCGCCGAAGAACTGGTGGAACATCTGGCCCACCGGGCTTTTCAGGAACGCCACGCCGCCCGAATGGCCCGGGCAGTGCCAGGAATAGGAGCCGTCCTCGGCGTATTCGAGCAGCGCCTTGAAGAACGGCGGCTGCACGCCTTCCAGGTAGCTCTTGGCCTCGCGGATGATGTGGCGCGCCACGAATTCGGGGGTGTCCTCGAACATGTGGATGAAACCGTGCAGTTCGCGCAGGATGTCGTTCGGTATGTGCCGCGACGTCTTGGTCTCGCCGTACACGTAGATCGGCACGTCGAGGTTCTTGCGCCGCACCTCCTCGATGAACTGGCGCAGGTTGAGCACCGCCGGGTCCAGGTCCGGCCCCGGGGTGAATTCCTCGTCGTCGATCGACAGGATGAAGGCACTGGCGCGCGACTGCTGCTGGGCAAACTGCGACAGGTCGCCGTAACTGGTCACGCCCAGCACCTCGAAACCTTCGCTCTCGATCGCCTGCGCAAGCGCACGGATGCCCAGGCCCGAGGTGTTTTCGGAGCGGAAGTCTTCGTCGATGATGACGATCGGGAAGCGGAATTTCATGGTGGCTCCGTGCACACAGGCGACTGCACAAGTTGACGATCAGGCGCGCAGTGTAAGGAATTAGGCGCGCACCTTCCTTGCGAAGCGCCACATTCGACGCAAAATGTGGTGCGGGCAACACATCGCCGCGCATTGACGAGGATTACACATGGCAGAGTCGACCCTCTGGTGGATTGGTACCGGGCTGGCGGTGGCAGTGGAACTGGCCACCGGCACGTTCTACCTGCTGATGATCGCCATCGGGCTGGCTGCGGCGGCGATCGCCGCGCATCTGGGGCTCGGAGTCACGACCCAGCTCGTGGTGTCTGCCGTGATTGGCGGCGGCGCGGTGGCAGGCTGGCACCTGCGCTCGTTGCGACACCCGAAGACCCTGCCCGCGGCATCCAACCCGGATGTCAACCTGGATGTGGGCGAAACCGTGCATATCGACCACTGGCAGGCAGACGGCACGGCCACCGTCAAGTACCGCGGCGCCAACTGGACCGTGGTCCACCACAGCGGCAATGCCCCCTCCAGCGGCGCGCACCGTGTCGTCGAGGTAGTCGGCAGCCGCCTCGTGGTGGACAAGATCAACTGAACACGCCCCTTCTTCAACCTACCGGATCCGCCCCATGGAAATTGCCCTCATCCTCGTCATCATCGCTGTCATCTTCATTGCGCGCTCGGTCAAGGTCGTGCCCCAGCAGCACGCGTGGGTGGTCGAGCGGCTCGGCAAGTACCACGGCACGCTGACGCCCGGCCTCAACATCCTGGTGCCGTTTGTGGACAAGGTGGCCTACAAGCACATCCTGAAGGAAATCCCGCTCGACGTCCCCAGCCAGGTCTGCATCACGCGCGACAACACGCAGCTGCAGGTGGATGGCATCCTGTATTTCCAGGTGACGGACGCGATGCGTGCGAGTTACGGCTCTTCCAACTACATCATGGCCATCTCGCAACTGGCGCAGACCTCGCTGCGTTCGGTGATCGGCAAGCTCGAGCTGGACAAGACCTTCGAGGAACGCGACATCATCAACTCGCAGGTGGTGGCGGCCATCGACGAGGCGGCGCTGAACTGGGGCGTGAAGGTACTGCGCTATGAGATCAAGGACCTGACGCCGCCCAAGGAGATCCTGCACGCCATGCAGTCGCAGATCACCGCAGAGCGCGAAAAGCGTGCACTCATCGCCGCGTCCGAAGGCCGTCGCCAGGAGCAGATCAACATCGCCACCGGCGAGCGCGAAGCCTTCATCGCCCGCTCCGAAGGCGAGAAACAGGCCGTCATCAACAAGGCCCAGGGCGATGCGCAATCGATCCTGGCGGTGGCCGAGGCCACCGGCCAGGCGATCGAACGCATTGCAGCGGCGATCCGCCAGCCCGGGGGTGAACAGGCGGTGCAGTTGAAGGTCGCTGAAAAGGCAGTGGAAGCCTACAGCCGCGTCGCAAGCGACGCCACCACCACACTGATCGTACCCAGCAACATGACCGAGGTGTCGGCTCTGATCGCCTCGGCGATGAAGATGGTGCAGGCTACCCACAAGCAGCAATAAGGCCACAGACCCACTGCTACAATCTGCGGCACCGGAGAGGTGGATGAGCGGTTTAAGTCACACGCCTGGAAAGCGTGCGAGGGGTAAAACCCTCCGCGGGTTCGAATCCCGCCCTCTCCGCCAGTGCCACGGGTTCAGTGAGATTCCCCTCTCACACCCTGCAAGTCAGCGTCAAGACTAGCTTTTCTCCCACCTGCCTTACCTGAAACCTTCCCACATACCTTCCCACATTGGGGTCTGGTCGTGGAGAATTTGAGGCATGGTAACCATGGCAAAAAAGGTCCCGTACTTGGTCCAGAAGGGCCACTCCTACTACTTCCGCATCCGAGTACCTGCGGCCCTGAAGGCCGCCTACGGGCGGGCCGAAGTAGTTGAACCACTGGGCCGCGTGAGCCAACCCCAAGGGGCCATCAAGGCCCGTGAACTGGCGGCCCACTACACGGCCCAGTTCCAGACCCAACTGCACGAGTTGGGAATCGAGGCCATAGGCCCAGCGGCCCGTGCCCTACGCTCGAACACCGACAGCCGTTCGTCGGCGCGCATGCCGATGAAGAACAGCTTCCCGCTCTGGTAAGTGGTGAACGCCAGGCTAGCGCCCTGCTCGTGAAGCCAGGAGGTAAACTGCTGCGAGCCCGTCGACTCCAATGCCACCGATCCATGAGCCGGATCGCATGGATCTGCCCTCTGTTGCGCGGACCCATCAGGCCGCGCATGGACCAGCCGGGTCGGCCGGCAATTCGTCGTCAGTAATCGGGGCCGGTACACAAATCGGCTCGATCGTGCAACCCGATTTGGCTCCCCGTTGAGGGCCCGATTCGTATGGCCAGGCGCCGGTGATCGGCCCAACGCTATATCGGCATCCTTCACTAACGCGGATGGCGGCAGGCCCCGGGTCGATGCGCTGTTGAATTGCGAGGATCGCTGCGGCCGGAAACTGTGGCGGGTCTCAACTGACAGTTTTCTGGTGACTATGTCGTGAAACCGGGCACCCGAATTTGACCAGGGTCAGTCATGGAAGGAGACTGCCTGATACCTGCCTTGGAGTGAACCGGACTCTCAACACCGCGAATTTCATTTGCACAGCACTTTGAGTTGCAGCCAATGACCATGACCGTCCAACCTGGTCATATGACCGTCGCTTCGAGGCGGAAAATGCCTGCGGCCGCTCGAATCTCTTTCATGTGACCATGACCTGGAAGAGGCTTGGTCTCAATCGTCACAAGGCCAACTTGTGCCAACTGGTCTACATCGCGTTTGACAGCGCTGCGATCGCGCTGCAATCGCCCAGCGATGACTGTGATCGAACCCGGTTCACCCTTGACGCTGCGGAACACTTCTAGTCGGCTGGCAGTCAGCAGGCGCAGCAGATCGGCAGGATCTTCAAAGCTGACAGTACGCTCCTCTGGCATCGGTTGACCAGCGTCAG
>JANMZX010000318.1:0-4267 GCA_031383745.1 Rhodoferax sp.
CGCCCTGGCGCTTGCCGCCAATCATCCTAGATTCGGCAGTTGGACGCGCCCGAGCGGGCTGCGATGTGGTGGGCTGGCAAGGCGCGACGACGCTGCGGGCTCATGCCCGCGAGGAGAAGCAACGCCGCCAGCGTGCCGCAGTGCGGCTCGATCGGGTGCGTAGCGCTCTCACCCAGGTGGTGAACGCCGTCGTGGGTACAAAACTCAATGTTCATATGGAGTTGCAAGCGGAAACAAGCGGTCAACTACCGAATCTAGGATCATGCACGCCAGCATGCCCGCAATTTGGAATCGGCCCTTGATCCAGGACCAGCAAGGCCGAAAAAGAGGAACCCCCAAACCGCAAACGCCCACGGACTTGAACAGGCCCAATGGGGCACGCCCTCCCCAGGAGGCAGATCACGCGGCGTGTGGCCTCAGGAATCGATGGTGATCACCATCGATCCGACTTCGTCGATCTGCACATGCTCAGCCAGGCCCACCAGTGTGGTTGCATCGAGCTGGGTCAGTATGGCGGGACCATCGAACTGCGCACCGGCACCGAGCTTGCTGCGGTCATACACCGGGCAGTGGCGCAAGCCCTCCTGGAAGAACACCGGCTGCATGCCGATGAGCGCATCCTTCAGCGGGCCAGACTTCCCTAGCCGGGGCAGTTCGGGCTGCGACAGAGTCCCCACTGCGGTCACACCCAGGGTGATCACCTCCACCGGCGCATCTTCCTGGGCAAAGGTGTAGAGCTGGCGGTGCAGCGCGTGGAACTGCCGGACGCATTGCGCTGTGGAGGCTGCATCGACCCGGCCGTTCCAGGGCACGCTGAGCTCGAAGCCCTGCCCCTGGTAACGCAGGCTGGCTGAGCGCTGCAGCAGACGACTGCGCAACTGCAGGCCCTCGCGTTCGAACCATTCGTTGGCCCGCTCCTCGAGTTCGCTGAACACCGCCTCCATGTCGTCATGGTGAATGTGGGGGGGACGCTGGAGGCAGGTACGGGCATAGTCAGAGCGCAGGTCCGACACCATCAGGCCGAGCGCCGACAGCACCCCGGGCGCCGGTGGCACGAGGATCGTGCGAACCCCGAGCAATTTGGCCAGCGCACTGCTGTGCAACGGCCCGGCACCACCAAAGGGCAACAGGACGAAGTCGCGCGGATCGTGACCGCGTTCGATCGACACGACCCGGATCGCACCCACCATGTTGTTGTCTACGACAGCCAGGATGCCCCGGGCCGCTTCTTCGACATCAAGACCCAGGGGATCAGCCACCTTGTGCAGGATCGCCAGGCGCGACTTCTCGACGTCGAGTGTCAGGCTTCCCTGGAGCAGGTAGGGCGGCAGGTGGCCCAGAACCAGATGGGCGTCCGTCACCGTGGGCTCGGTGCCACCCCGGCTGTAACAAACAGGCCCGGGTACCGCACCGGCACTGCGCGGGCCCACGGTGAGCCCGCCGGACGGCGACACCGAGGCGATGGAGCCGCCCCCGGCCCCGATCGTGTGGATATCGATCATTGGCAGAGAGACCGGCCATTCACCGATGCGGGTGGCCGTGGTGGTGTTGGGTGCGCCGCTCTTGATCAGGCAGATGTCGGCCGAGGTGCCGCCGATGTCGATGGTGATCAGGTCCTGGAACCCACTGGCGCGCCCGACAAAGGCAGCGCCGATAACACCGGCTGCAGGCCCCGACAGCGCGGTCTGGACCGGTGACACCTTGATCTCCCGGGTCCCCGTGACGCCGCCGGACGATTTCATGAGGAGCAACGGGGCATCTATCCCGCGTTGCTGCATGCGCGACTCCAGGCGCCCGACATAGGTCGACACCGAGGGCATGACATAACTGTTGAGCAGGGTCACCAGGGTGCGCTCGTACTCCCGAAACACCGGCAGTACATCGGACGAGAGCGATATCAGCGCCTCTGGAAATACCGAGAGGAACAAGGCGCGGGCGCGTTGTTCGTGATCGGCATTGGCATAGGCGTGCAGAAAGCAGATCGCCACTGCCTGTATGCCCCGTTTCTGGATGTGTCGTGCGCTGTCGAGCACCGCCTGCTCGTCCAGGGCCTGGAACTCGACCCCGTCGGGGCCAAGCCGTCCACCCACCTCGAAAATCTGGTCCGGCTTGACCGGTCGCGGCGCGCGGCTCCAGGAATACAGGTTGGACTTGCGGGGAATGTCGTGCCGCGCGATCTCCAGCACATGGCGAAAGCCGGTAGTGGTCAGCAGCGCACAGGCGGCACCCTTGCCCTCCAGGATCAGGTTCGTGGCCACGGTGGTGCCGTGCAACAGCTGCGAAATGGCGCCCGCCTGCTGGCCGGACGCAAGCAGGCCCTGCTCCACGCCGTGGTCGAATCCGACCGACTGGTCCTCGGGTGTGGACGAGACCTTGGAATTCCAGATCCTGCCGGTCTGGCTGTCGAAGGTGACAACGTCGGTGAAGGTGCCACCGATGTCGATGGCGATGCTGGTTTGCTGGTGTTGGTGGGTGGATGTCATGCTCACTCCATGGCGTCGACGTACTGGCCGTTATGAAAAAGTTTGGCGTCGGGCCGCTGCCGCCCGCGCAATGCCTCGGTCGCGACCAAGTCGAGTGCAGCCCCGTCGTCTGCACTGCGGATGACCACCCCGTAGTCATCGAGCGCGCCCTGCTCGCTGACGTACCCGCCACGCACATCGTCGAGCACGCGTTGCGGGTCACGGTCGAACGGGTGGCCCCAGCCGCCGCCGCCACAGGTCTGAAAGCGGATCACGTCGCCGGCGCGCACGCGGGTGCCGTCGGACAGCGGCGATACCTCGACCTCAGCCGCGGTGCCGCGGTTGACGAAGCAGCAACCCGCACGCCCGGCCTGTCCACCATTGACCCCCCAGGCCGGATTCTTGATGCCGTCGATGCGGATCGCCAGGATGGCCTCGGGGCCGAGCCAGGTCAGCTCGCGGACCACACCGGTGCCACCGCGAAACTGGCCTGGGCCGCCGGAGTCCAGGGACATTTCGTACCGCGTCAGGCGAATCGGGTACATCTGCTCCATGAACTCGGCCGGGTTGTTCTCCTGGGCCACGTAGTAGACCCCGTTGTGGCCATCGGCGAACGGACGCGCGCCATGGCCCACGCCCACCCCGTCGGCAATCAGGAACGCCTGTCCGGTATCGGGATCATGGCCGCGCAGGAAGTAGATGGAATACGCGGCGGTGGCGGCCACCGACTGCCCGTTGGAGGCCACGTTCATGAGCCCGGCGCATACGTTGACAGTACGGATCAGCGTCAGCCCGCGCTGGTTGAGCGGGGCCGGAAAGCGCGGCTGCAACAGGCTGCCTTCACGGACGATCACGTCGTCGACCGCATGCATCGCGCCTTCGTTGATCAACAGGGAGGGGTCCTTGGACATGGCGTAGATGCCGAACACCATTTTGGGAACCGCCGGGTTCATCAGGAAATTCACCGGCCCCGGCGCCTGGTCGTCGGTCTCCGAGGTGTCGATTTCGATGCGCTCGTCGGTGACCTTGAGCGCCATGCGGATCATGAACGGACCGTGCCCCTGGCCGTCGCTGTCGATGCCGTCGGCAAACCGGTAGGTGCCGTTGCGGAAGGTCTCGCGCAGCTGGCGGATCAATCCGTTGCGGGTCTGTTCGTTGAGCTTGGTGAAGGCGTCTTCGGCGACATCGGCACCAAAACGCTCGAAGATCTCGATGAAACGCTTTTCGCCCAGCCGCACGGCGGCGATCATGGCGCGGATGTCACCGCGCATTTCCTCCGGAAAGCGGCCGTTGCGCAGGAAGATACGGTAGATCTCCTCGTTGAGCACGCCCTCGCGGTACAGGCGCACCGGCGGGATCATGATGCCTTCCTGGAAAATGTCGGTCGCGGTGGGCGACATCGAGCCGGGCCAGGCCCCGCCAATGTCGTTGAAATGCGCCCAGGTCTGTGAAAAACCCACCAGCACGTCGTCGTGGAACACCGGCGAGGCGAACACCTGGTCGGGCATGTGCGACACACCGCCCTTGGAGGCGTAACAGTCGTTGTACCAGTACAAGTCGCCTTCGCGCATGTCATCGGCCGGGTAATGCTCGAAGATGGGCTGGATGATGTGACCAAAGATCGGCAGGTTGGTGCCGGTGATCAGCTGCCCGGCCGGGTCGAAATAACCCGCGAAGAAATCCTTCTTCTCGCGGATCACCGGCGACACGGCGGTACGCTCGAGCAAGGTCTCCATCTCCATCTGCGCGGCGCGCAGGCTGCCCTTGATGATTTCGAGCTTGACCGGATCGCAGGTTCTTTTCTG
>JANMZX010000401.1:0-8838 GCA_031383745.1 Rhodoferax sp.
GCGGCATAAAGGGGGAGCCCGCAGGGCGGAGGACAGCCGCGGAGCCGAATGCGCCGTCGGCCTGGTCCCACACCACGTCACCCGTATCCTGGCTGTCATGTTTTCTCGCAAGTCCAACAACGACCGCTTTGGGCCGAAAGCAGTCGTCGCAATGCAAGTTCAACGCACCGGCGGCGGAACTGGCGAAGCGGGTGGACGGACATTGCGGGCGCACGCCCGTTGGGTGAAACCGCTGTTCCCGCCTATCATCAAGGGTTGCCCGTTGCGCGATGGAACGCCGTCGCTGCGGGCGCGCACCCTGCCCACCCTGCCATGCCCCCTGCCGACCGCGACAACGAACGACTTTCGACCCTCTTGCATGCCCAGCGCATCAGCATCCGCGGCGCGCGCACGCACAATCTCAAGAACATCGACCTCGACATCCCGCGCAACCAGCTGGTGGTGATCACCGGCCTGAGCGGCTCGGGCAAGTCCAGCCTGGCCTTCGACACGCTGTACGCCGAGGGCCAGCGGCGTTATGTGGAGAGCCTGTCCACCTACGCGCGGCAGTTCCTGCAGCTGATGGACAAGCCCGACGTCGACATGATCGAGGGCCTGAGCCCGGCGATCTCGATCGAGCAGAAGGCGACCAGCCACAACCCGCGCTCCACCGTGGGCACGGTCACCGAGATCCACGACTACCTGCGCCTGCTGTACGCGCGCGCCGGCACGCCCTATTGCCCGGACCATGCGCTGCCGCTGCAGTCCCAGACCGTGAGCCAGATGGTCGACGCGGTGCTGGCCCTGCCCGAGGAGACGCGACTGATGGTGCTGGCGCCCGTGGCGCGCGAGCGCAAGGGCGAATTCCTGGAGCTGTTCGCCGAACTGCAGGCGCAGGGCTATGTGCGATTTCGCGTCGATGGCGTGGCGCATGAGTTCGACGACCTGCCCAAACTCAAGAAGACCGAGAAGCACAACATCGACGTGGTGATCGACCGGCTCAAGGTGCGCTCCGACGCGGAGCCTGCCGCGCGCGACCAGCTGCGCCAGCGCCTGGCAGAAAGTTTCGAGGCGGCCCTGCGGCTGGCCGACGGCCGGGCGCTGGTGGTGGAGCTCGATGCAGCCCCGGGTGCGGACGGCGCGCCGGCTGCCGGCACCGAGCACCTGTTCAACGCCAAGTTCGCCTGCCCGGTGTGTACCTACTCGATTGCCGAACTGGAGCCCCGGCTGTTCTCCTTCAATTCGCCGATGGGAGCCTGCCCGGCGTGCGACGGCATCGGCACGATGGAGTTCTTCGACCCGGCGCGGGTGGTGGCGTTTCCGTCGCTGAGCCTGGCCAGCGGCGCCATCAAGGGCTGGGACCGGCGCAACGCCTACTACTTTGCGATGCTCGAGAGCCTGGCCAAACACTACCGCTTCGATATCGATGCGCCCTTCGAAAGCCTGCCCCAGGCGGTGCGTGACGCGGTGCTGAACGGCTCGGGTGAGGAGGAGATCAGGTTTGCTTATGTGATGGACTCGGGGCCGTCGCAGGGCAAGCGCTTGACGCGCAAGCATGTCTTCGAAGGTATCCTTCCCAACATGTCGCGGCGCTACCGCGAGACGGATTCGGTGGTGGTGCGGGAGGACCTGGCGCGCTACCGCAGCACACAGCCTTGCGCAGCGTGTGGCGGTACCCGGCTGCGCCGGGAGGCGCGCCATGTCAAGGTGGGCGAGGGCAGCCAGGCACGCGCGATCTTCGAGGTCAGCCACCTCACCCTGCGCGAATGCCTGGCGTATTTCAATGCCCTGCACATGGCGGGTGCCAAGGGCGAGATCGCCGACAAGGTGGTGCGCGAGATCGGGCTGCGGCTGAAGTTCCTCAACGATGTGGGTCTGAACTACCTGAGCCTGGACCGCAGCGCCGAGACGCTCAGCGGCGGCGAGTCGCAGCGCATCCGGCTGGCATCGCAGATCGGCTCCGGCCTGACCGGCGTGATGTATGTGCTGGACGAACCCAGCATCGGTCTGCACCAGCGCGACAACGACCGCCTGATCGACACCCTCAAGCACTTGCGCGACATCGGCAACAGCGTGCTGGTGGTGGAGCACGACGAGGACATGATGCGTGCCGCCGACCATGTGATCGACATGGGCCTGGGCGCCGGCGTGCATGGCGGGCGCGTGATCGCACAGGGCACGTTCGACGACATCCGGGCCAGTACCGAATCGCTCACCGGCAAGTACCTGGCGCATGTGTTGCAGATCGCCGTCCCGAAGCGGCGCACCGCCTGGCTGCCGACCGTGCACGAGGCGCCGGAGCCGGCGAAGGCCGCGTCGCGCGGCCCGGCCAGCGCTGCTGCCGTGGCCTGGGCCGAGCGCAATGCCGCCCACCGCGCCACGCAGGGGGACCTGCAGGCGATCCGGGTGATCGGCGCCACCGGCAACAACCTGCGCCATGTCACGGTGGAATTTCCGGTCGGCCTGCTGACCTGTGTGACCGGCGTCTCGGGTTCGGGCAAGTCGACCCTCGTCAACGACACGCTGTACAGCGCAGTGGCGCGCCAGTTGTACCGCGCCCACGACGAACCGGCGGCACACACAGAGATCCAGGGCATCGAGCATTTCGACAAGGTCATCAATGTCGACCAGTCGCCGATCGGGCGCACGCCGCGCTCCAACCCCGCCACCTACACCGGCATGTTCACCGCCATCCGCGAACTCATGGCCGAGATGAACATGGCGCGGGAACGCGGCTACGGCCCGGGGCGCTTCAGCTTCAATGTGGCCGGGGGGCGTTGCGAGGCCTGCCAGGGCGACGGCGTGAAGAAGGTGGAGATGCACTTTCTGCCCGATGTCTACGTGCCCTGCGACGTGTGCCACGGCCAGCGCTACAACCGCGAGACGCTGGAGGTGCAGTACAAGGGCCGCAACATCGCCCAGGTGCTTGATCTCACCGTCGAGGCCGCGGCCGAGTTCTTCAAGGCCGTTCCGACCATCACCCGCAAGCTGCAGACGCTGCTCGATGTGGGGCTGTCCTACATCAAGCTCGGGCAGGCGGCGACCACCCTGTCGGGCGGCGAGGCGCAACGCGTCAAGCTGGCGCTGGAGCTGTCCAAGCGCGACACCGGCCGCACGCTGTACATCCTGGACGAACCCACCACCGGCCTGCATTTCGCCGACATCGACCTGCTGCTCAAGGTGTTGCAACATTTGCGCGATGCCGGCAACACCATCGTCGTGATCGAGCACAACCTGGATGTGATCAAGACCGCCGACTGGCTGATCGACATGGGCCCCGAAGGCGGCGCCGGTGGCGGGCAGGTGGTCGGCGTGGGCACGCCGGAGGCGATCGCCGCGCTGGAGCAGAGCCATACCGGGCGGTATCTGAAGCGCGTGCTCTGAGCCCGAGGCGCCGGCACGTCCGCCATCCCTACTCCCAGGGCGTCCAGCGGATCGCCGCCGCGTTCGCCAGACCGTACACCACCATCGCACCACCGACCAGCGCGAACAGCGGCCAGGGCTGGTCGATCCAGGTCACCAGCCACGCACCAACCGCGGCCACCACCACCAGCCGCACGGTCGATGCGAGCACCGGCCCGAGGATCCTGCCCGAGCCCTGCGCGGCGAAATACAGCGTCAGCCCGAACCCGAAAAAGCCGAATCCCGGGCCGGCCCAGCGCAGGTACTGGCTGGCAGCGTCCAGCACGGCGGGGTCGCTGCTGAACATGCCGGCCCACAGGTGCGGGAACACCGTCACCACCAGGCCGATGACTCCCAGGTTGACCGCGGAGACGACGCCGGCGATCCAGGCGACGCGGCGCGCGCGCGCCACCTGCCCCGCGCCTATCGCCATGCCCACCATCGGCACCGAGGCCACACCGATGCCAAAGGCGATCGGTATCAACAGGAACTCCAGCCGCTGGCCGATGCTGTAGCCGGCCAGCGGGACCATGCCGAGCCGGGCGATCAGGCCGGTCACCACCAGGATGGCGAGCACCGATTGCAAGGGGGACAGGCAGGCCACGGCACCGACGCGCAGGATGTCGGAGAACAGGTGCCATTGCATGCGCACGCCGCGAAAGCGGAGCGCCAGCCGGCCCCGGCCACTGGCCAGGTACCACAGCAGCCAGAACGATCCCAGCGTGTAGCTGGCGAGCGCCCCGATGGCCACACCGGGCATGCCGAACCGGGGTATCGGCCCGAACCCCAGGCCCAGCGCCCCACCGACCAGGATCTGCAGCGCCGACGTGGCCAGGATCACCGCCGAAGGCACCCGCATGTTGCCGGTGCCGCGCACCACCGAGGCCAGCGCATTCATGACCCAGACCGACGCTGCGCCGCAGAACAGCACGTTCGAGAAGGCCGTTGCCTGCGCGAGCACCTCGCCGCGGCCGCCCAGCCATTGGTACAGCACCGGGCCGAAGGCGATGAAGATCGCGCCGTGCAGGGTGCCGGCCAGCACGCCGATCACCAGCGCATGCAGGGCCAGCGTCTGGGCGCGCGCCACGTCGCCCGCACCCAGCGCGCGGCTGATCGCCGACGACACCCCCCCGCCCATGGCGCCGGCCGACATCATCTGCGTGAGCATGGCAAAAGGGAACACCAGCGCCATCGCCGCCAGGGGCACGGTCCCCAGGATGCCGACATAACGGGTCTCGGCAATACCCACCAGCACCGCAAACAGCATTGCCATCACATTGGGCACGGCCAGGCGCAGCAGGGTCGGCAGGATGGTGCCGGTCAGCAGGGGGCTGGGAGGACGGGCGGCAGGCGAAGAAGAAGCGGGAGATGGGACTGCCATGGTTTTCTGCCGCATTGCGGTCTTCGGGTGGCGAAGGTGGCGCCGTCACTGCGGCAAGGAGATCCAACGGTATCACCTGTTGCGGCCAGTCGTCGTTGCCGCCAGGTCGAGGGCAAATTACAATCTGCCCATATTATTTGGTATGGGTACCCATATGAAAACCACGATTGAACTGTCGGATGCGCTTTTCAGCTCTGCCAAGGAACTGGCACAAACGCGCCAGACGACGCTTCGCGCCTTGGTGGAGGAAGGCTTGCGCCGTGTGCTGAGTGACGCCCAGGCCAGGTCCAGGCCCGCGTTCAAGCTCAAGGACGCGCGGGTCCGGGGCAAGCACATGCTGGTGGCCGACCCGCGCCACTGGCAGCAGATGGAAGAGGAACATGTGATCGCACGCGTCACCAAGCCCATGCCATGATCGCGGTCGATACCAATATCCTCGTGTATGCGCACCGGGGTGAGTGCACCTTTCATGACGCGGCGTTCGAATGCCTGAGATCCCTGGCCGAGGGCGCTCAGCGCTGGGGCATCCCGGTGAGTTGCGCGCACGAATTTCTGGCCGTGGTCACCAACCCGAAGGTGTTCAGGCCGGCCAGCAGCTACGGGCAGGGGCTCGAACAGATGGACGCCTGGCTGGCGGCGCCGCATGCACAGTTGTTGCACAGTGGCCCGCAGCACTGGCGCATCCTGGCCGAGCTGGCCCGCAAGGCCAGGCTCCAGGGCGGGCAGTTCCATGACGCGCGCATCGCGGCCGTCTGCATGGAAAACAGCGTATCCGTGTTGTGGACGGCCGACCGCGATTTCGGGCGGTTCAAGGCCTTGAAGACGGTCAACCCGCTGGTGTAGACCGAAACCGCGAGGGCACATCTGCCCAGCGTATTCACCATGGTCCCTGCGGACATGTCCTGCCCCACCCCCGGACGTCCAGCTGATGCGCGCATACTTTTCACCTGGACGGCCAGCTGTTGTCAGCCAGACTCGCGCCACCCTGCGTTTACGCACACATTCTGCATTGGACCCTGCACGCAGGCAAGATCAATCAACCAAGTTCAAGGACCGCGCGATGACACCATCCGAACAGGAAGCCATATTGACCATCGCGCTGTTTGCCGCATTTGCGGACGGCGTGAAAGCCGACTCCGAGCGCGAGGAGATCCGCCGTATCGCGCAGAGCCTGGCCGATTCCTCGGGCAGCGCCAACCTGGCCCGGCTGTACCAGGATGTGTTGTTGCGCCGGGTGCAGCTGGCGTCGGCCACCGGGATGCTCACCGACGCCGGACAGCGCAACCTGGCCTTCGAAATGGCGGTGTGCGTGTGTGACGCCGATGGTCGCCAGAGCGACGCCGAGCGCCAGTTTCTGGCCACGCTGCGCCAGCAGCTGCAACTGGATGCGGCGCAGACCGGCGGGTTCGAGCAGGAGGCAGACGCCCTGGTGGCAGCAGCGGAGACCGTGGTGCCTGCAGCCGCCCCGGCCGTGCAGGCGGGACCTTCGGCGCCCACGCCAGTCTCCGTCGTGTTGCCGGCTGCGGCCGCAGCCGAGCTCGACCAGTCGATCCTGAACCACGCCATGCTCACGGGTGCGCTGGAGCTGCTGCCGCAGTCCTGGGCCTCGATGGCCATCATCCCGCTGCAGGTCAAGATGGTCTATGGTATTGGCCAGGCGCACGGCGTGCAGCTGGACCAGGGCCACGTCCGCGAGTTCATCGCCGCGGCCGGTGTCGGTATCACGTCGCAGTACCTGGAGCAATTCGGCCGCAAGCTGCTGGGCGGGCTGCTGGGTGGTGTGGCCGGCAAGATGGGGCGCAGCCTGGGTGGTGCGGCCACCGGTATGGCGATGTCGTTTGCCACGACCTACGCGTTGGGCCAGGTGGCGCGGCGCTATTACGCGGGCGGGCGGGTCATGAGCACGACCTTGCTGCGCGACAGTTTCCAGGAGCTGCTGGTACCGGCCCGCCAGCTGCAGCAGCAGTACCTGCCGCAGATCCGCGAGAAGGCGGTCACGCTGGATGCGGGCAAGATCCTGGCGATGGTGCGTGGGCGCTGACAAGCAAGGGCAGGGCTCGACGAGCCACACAGACACGACGTGGGGAAACCCGGCTCGCGCAGCTGGAACTGTCCCACCCCGGCCCGGGGCGCCAGCAGCAGCCGCGACACGGGCGTCGAAGGCGTCTGGCACGTCCACAGCGAGAAGGCGCCACCGGTAAGGCGTGCCTATGCGGCCCGGGAGAGTAGGTATTGACCCAGGCGCCGCTGTTTCCAGGGCGTGGGTGCCGGAATGGCGCACACCGGCTCCACATCGACGGACTTGAAATCCGCTGGCGAGACGATCTCCAGGTACTCCATGTCGGACGAGTAGTCGAACAGGTAGTGGCTGATGCCGGGGCACTGGTGCACGCAGTCGCTGGCCTCTACCAGCGTCTCGTGGTCTTCGTACATGAAGTGCGCCCAGCCCTTGAGCATGATCACGATCTGGAAGTCCGCCTCGTGACGGTGCCATCCGGTGCCGGTTTCTGGTGCCATGTTGGCCCTGACAAGGTGCGCGATCACCCGTCCGTGCGTGGCCTGCGCGATGCCGAGGTCGCGGTACAGGGAGAAATCGCGCAGTCCGCCCGATACAAGCGGCGTTTCTGCGGCCTTGAGGTGCGAAGACTCGGTGGGGGCGGTGTCTGGCATGGGCGCTCCTGGTGCGTGGTGGCAACGGTGGACGGAAGGGACCCGCTGGCAGAGCAGGATCCGTTCCACCGGGCCGGGAAAACGCCAATGGTGTGGCGCGGGTTTTGGCGCGACATTTGGCGAGCGGCGACACTACGACGACCGAAAGGCACACACGACATGGCCAAGAACTTCGACTCCATGGAGGACAGCAACCGATCCTCCAACCCCAGCATCCACGAGGTATCCAGCCCGGAGCGGCGCACTTTCCTGCGCGGCGGTTCTGCCGCAGTGGTGGCCCTGCTTGCGCCCCTGGCCGGTTGCGGCAGCATGGGCGCCGCGATGTCGGGGCCCAGGCTGGGCTTCAAGGGTATCCCCGTCGGCATGGGTGATGCCCTGGTGGTGCCGCCGGGTTATGTCGCCACCGCGCTCGCGCAGTGGGGCGAACCGATCGGCATTGCCGGCAACATGCCTGCGTTCCGGATCGACGGCTCCAACAGCGCTGCCGACCAGGCGGTGCAGATGGGCATGCACCATGACGGCGTCGAGTATTACCCGCTGAATGGCAGCTCCTCGCGCGGCCTGATCGCCCTCAACCATGAATACACCGACGACGGCCTGCTGCATGTGGGCGGTTTCGCGGCCATGGACGCGGCCAAGGTGAAGAAATCGCAGAATGCGCATGGCCTGGCGGTGTTCGAGGTCGAGCGCAAGGGCGACACCTGGGCGATGGTGCGACCGTCACGGTACGCACGCCGTTTCACGATGGACACGCCGTTCTCCGTGGGCGGGCCGGCCGCCGGCCATGCCATGATGCGCACCGCCGCCGACCCGGCCGGGCGCACCGTGCTGGGCACCCTGAACAACTGCGCCAGCAGCCAGACACCCTGGGGCACCTATTTGTCGGGCGAGGAAAACTGGATGTTCTATTTTGGTGGCGGCGACAGCCTTGACGCCCACCAGCGCCGCTGGGGCATGCGCAAGGACGGCGCCTACCAGTGGGAGAAGTTCGACGAACGATTCGATGCCCGCAAACACCCCAACGAGTCGAACCGGTTTGGCTGGGTGGTCGAGGTCGACCCGATGGACCCGACCAGCACGCCGATCAAGCGCACGGCCCTGGGGCGGGCAGCACACGAAGGCGCCTGGGTGGGCGTGACGAAAGACGGCCGGGCCGTGGTGTATTCGGGCGAGGACGCGCGTTTTGAATACATCTACAAGTTCGTCAGCCGCGACAGGATCGCCCCGGGCGGCGCCCGGGCCAACCGCGAACTGCTCGACCACGGCGTGCTCTACGTGGCGCGGTTCGACGCCGATGGCAGCGGCCGCTGGCTGGCTCTGGTGCATGGCCAGGGCCCGCTGACACCGGCCAACGGGTTTGCCGACCAGGGCGAGGTGCTGATCAAGTCGCGCCAGGCCAGCGACCT
>JANMZX010000476.1:0-6044 GCA_031383745.1 Rhodoferax sp.
GGGTCGATGTGGCGCGGCTCGTTGGCGGCCGGGGCCGCGTCGTCCGACGCCAGTTGCAGCAGGGGCTGGATGGCCATGGTCTAGGCGAGCGCCTTTTGCCTGGCAGGTTCCGCTGCCGTGTCCTTGACCCGCAGGCCGTTCGGGTCGTACAACGGCGCCAGTGATGCCGATGCCGGAACCCGCACGCCGGCGACCTCGATCTCGTAACGCGCGTCCAGCAGGTAGTCGCGGTCGGCCAGGCCCTGGCGGTTGGTCACGTAGCCCATGCCCAGCGACTTGCCCAGCGTGTGCCCGAACATGCCCGAGGAGATGCGCCCGACGATCTCGCCGTTGCGCCAGATTGGCTCGTTGTGGTAGAGCAGCGGCTCGGGGTCGCTGAGCGCGAACTGCACCAGGCGGCGGTCCAGGCCCTGCTCCTTTTGCTGCAGCAGGGCCTCGCGCCCGATGAAGCCACCGGGCTTGTCCCAGGCCACCGCAAACCCCAGCCCGCCTTGCAGCGGCGAGTCCTCGTCGCTGATGTCGTGGCCCCAGTGCCGGTAGGCCTTCTCCATGCGCAGCGAGTTCAGCGCGTGGTAGCCCGCCAGCCGAAGGCCGAAGGCGGTGCCTTTGTCCATCAGCGCATCGAACACGCCGGGTGCGAATTCGGTCGGTATGTACAGCTCCCAGCCCAGTTCGCCCACATAGGTGATGCGGCTGGCGCGCACGCGTGCATACGCCAGGTCGATCACCTGCGAGGTGCCGAACGGGAACGCCGCGTTGGACAGGTCCGCGTCGGTGAGGGTCGAGAGCAGTTCGCGCGCGCGCGGCCCCATGACGCTCAGCACCGCCATGCCCGAGCTCACATCCACCGCCACCGCGCGTGCGTCGGCGGGGATGTGGCGCTGCAACCAGGTGAAGTCGCGCATGTGGGTGGCCGCGGCGGTGACGATCAGGAAGCGGTCGGCCGCCTCGCGGGTGATCGTCAGGTCGGCCTCGATGCCACCGCGCTCGTTGAGCCACTGGGTGTAGACGATCTTGCCGATCGGCACCGACAGGTTGTTGGCACAGATCCGGTTGAGCACGCGTTCGGCCTCCGGCCCCTGCAGCAGGTACTTGGCGAACGAGGACTGGTCGAACAGGCCCACCGCGTTGCGCACGGCCGCGTGTTCCCGCGCCGAATAGTCGAACCAGTTCTGGCGCCCGTAGCTGTAGCCGTATTCGGCCTTCACGCCCTCGGGCGCGTACCAGTTGGGGCGCTCCCAACCGGCCACCTCACCGAAACACGCGCCGTGCGCCAGCAGCCGGTCGTGCAGGATCGATCGGCGCACACCGCGCGCCGTCTCGGGCTGGCGGAACGGCCAGTGCATCGCGTACAGCAGGCCGAGCGTCTCGACCGTGCGGTCGCGCAGGTAGCTGCGGTTGCGCTGGAACGGCATGCAGCGGCGCACGTCCACATCCCACAGGTCCATCGGCGGGTGGCCGTCGACCACCCAGTCGGCCAGCACCTTGCCCGCGCCACCGGCGGACTGGATGCCGATCGAGTTGAACCCGGCCGCCACAAACAGGTTGCGCACCTCGGGTGTCTCTCCCAGCAGGTAGCGGTCGTCGGGCGTGAAACTCTCGGGGCCGTTGAAGAACAGGTTGATGCCCACGTTGGCCAGCCCCGGCGTGCGGTGCACCGCGGACGCCAGCAGCGGCTCGATGTGTTCCAGGTCGTCGGGCAGCTGGTCGAAGCAGAAGGTCTCGGGGATGCCGCGCATGCCCCAGGGCTTGGCGACCGGCTCGAACCATCCCACCAGCAGCTTGCCCGCGTCTTCCTTGAAGTAGGCGCAACCGTCCGGGTCGCGCAGCACCGGCATGCTGGACGACAGGCCCGGCATCGGTTCGGTGACGATGTAGAAATGCTCGGCCGCGTGCAGCGGCACCGTGGTGCCGGCGCGGGCGCCGCGCTCGTGCGCCCACATGCCGGCGCAGTTGATGACGACGTCGGCGCGCAGCTCGCCCTGGGCGGTGCGCACACCGACGGCGCGGCCGTTTTCGACCAGGATCTCGTCGACCCGGGTGTTCTCGAAGATCTTCGCGCCGCGGCTCTTGGCGCCCTTGGCCAGCGCCTGCGTGGTGTCGATCGGATTGGTGCGGCCGTCCTTGGGCAGGTAGACGCCGCCCACCAGGTCGCCGGTGTGCACGCCCGGCCACAGGCTGGCGACTTCGGCGGGTGTGAGCGTCTGCACCTCCAAGCCGAAGCAGCTGGCCATCGAGGCACCGCGCTTGAGTTCCTCGAAGCGCGCCGCATTGGTGGCGATCGCGATCGAGCCGGTCTGCCGAAAACCCGTGGCCTGGCCGGTTTCCTGCTCCAGCCCGGCGTACAGGCCGGTGGTGTACTGGGCCAAGCGTGTCATGTTGTAGGTGGCGCGCAACTGGCCCACCAGCCCGGCCGCATGCCAGGTGGTGCCGCAGGTGAGCTGCTTGCGTTCGAGCAGCACCACATCCGTCCAGCCGCGCAATGTCAGGTGGTAGGCCACGCTGCAACCCACGATGCCCCCGCCGACGATGACAACCTGTGCGCGACTTGGCAGATCCATCGAATCACCTGTTTGTGTAAAAATCTGGAAAAATTATACTGTTGTGAAATCGATAAGACAAATTTCACGCTCGACCCTATAATTTTTGCAAACGGAGACAGACATGGCGGAACATGTGAAGGTGGTGGTGATTGGCGGGGGCGTCGTCGGCTGCAGTTGCCTGTACCACCTGGCCGCGCTCGGCATCACCGATGCGCTGCTGATCGAGCGAGACGAACTCACTTCCGGCTCGACCTGGCATGCGGCGGGTAATCTGCCCACGTTCTCCACCAGCTGGAGCGTGCTCAAGCTGCAGAAGTACTCGGCCGCGTTGTACCGCCAGCTGGCGGCGTCCGCCGAGAACCCGATCAACTACCACCTCACCGGGTCGGTGCGCCTGGCGCACCACCGCAACCGCATGGACGAGTTCCGCCATGTGCAGAGCATGGCCCGGGCCAACGGGCTGGAGTACGAAATACTCTCGCCGGCAGAACTGAAGGTACGGTACCCCTTCATCGAGACGCACGACCTGCAGGGCGCGTTGTGGGATCCGCTGGACGGTGACATCGATCCGTCCCAGCTGACCCAGGCCCTGGGGCGGGCGGCGCGCGAGCTCGGTGCCCGGGTGCGCCGGCACACGCGTGTCACCGCGCTGGCGCAACGGCCGGGCGGTGAATGGCTGGTGAGCACCGACAAGGGTGACATGGTGGCCGAGATTGTGGTCAACGCGGCCGGTTATCGCGCTGGCGAGATCATGGCCATGGTCGGGCGCCACCTGCCTATCGCGGTGATGTCGCACCAGTACCTGGTGACCGAGGACGTGCCGGAGTTGAAGGGCCGCGATGCCCACCTGCCGCTTCTGCGCGACCCCGACACCTCGTACTACCTGCGCCAGGAACGCGACGGTTTCATCCTGGGCCCGTACGAATGGAAGGCCACGCCGATGTGGCAAGACGGCATGCCCGACGATTTCGCCAACCAGCTGTGGAACGACGATTTCGAGCGCCTGGAGAGCTACATCGAGGACGCCATCCGCCGCGTGCCAGTGCTGGGCCGCGCTGGCATCAAGCGCGGTGTGAACGGGCCGATTCCCTACTCGCCGGACGGCAACCCCTACATCGGCCCGGAGCCGGGGCTGCGCAACTTCTTCCACTGCAACAACTTCAGCTTTGGCATCACGCAGGCCGGCGGCGCCGGCAAGGCGCTAGCCGAATGGGTGGTGTATGGCCAGCCCGAGTGGGACCTGTGGTCGCTCGACCGGCGCCGCTACACCGACTACGCCACCACCGCCTACACGGTGGCCAAGGCGATCGAGGTGTACCAGAACGAATATGCCTCCTCGTTCCCATACGAGGAGCGAGCGGCCGGTCGACCGCTGCGCACCTCGCCGGTGTACGACACGCTCAAGGCCAAGGGCGCCCGTTTCGGCGCGCGCGGCGGCTGGGAGCGCGCGGTCTATTTCGACCTCGACGGCACGCTGCCGGCCGAGGAAAAGCTGTCGTTCCGGCGCGAAAGCATCTGGCACGGCGTGGTCGCCGAGGAGGTGGCCGCGGTGCGCGAGCGTGTGGGGGTGCTGGATCTGCCGGGTTTCACCAAGTTCGAACTCAAGGGGCCTGGTGCGGCGCGCCACCTCGACCATCTGACCTGCTCCAAGCTGCCCGGCCTGGGGCGCGTGTCCCTGGCCTATGCCTTGACGCCGGGCGGCAAGGTGTGGAGCGAATTCACCATCACGCGCCTGGGTGAAGACCATTTCTACATCATCAGCGCGGCGATCGCGGCCACCCACGACATGGACCTGCTGCGCCAGGGCCTGCCCACCGACAGCCCGATCACGGTGGTCGACCGATCCGCAGAACTCGGCTCGCTGATCATCGTCGGCCCGCGAGCGCGCGAGGTGCTGGCGCAGGTCACCGACACCGACCTGTCGAACACCGGCTTCCCCTGGCTCACGGCACGCGAGATCACCGCGGTGACTGGCAGGATGTTCGCCATGCGGGTGAATTACGTCGGTGAACTCGGCTGGGAACTGCACGCACCGGTCGACCAGATGCAGGCCCTGTACGACGCCGTGTGGCGCGCCGGGCAGGCCTTTGGCATCCGCGACTTCGGCCTGTACGCGATGGACAGCCTGCGCGTGGACAAGTGTTACCGCGGCTGGAAGAGCGACCTGGAGAGCGGCTACACGCCGCTCGAAGCCTCGCTGGACCGTTTCGTCGATGCAAAGAAACCCTCCTTCGTGGGCCGCGAGGCGCTGCTCGCGGAAATCGCGCGCGGCCCGGCGCAGCGTTTCGTGCCGCTGACCTTCGACGAGGACGGTGATGCCGAGGCGGCGTACTGCGCCCAGGTGTTCCAGGGTGACACCAACATCGGCCTGACCACGTCGGGTGTGTGGAGCCACACGCTGAAGAAGAGCGTGGCGCTGGCCTATGTGCGGGCCGACCAGGCCGCGCCGGGCACGAAGCTGCAGGTCAACGTGCTCGGGCAACTGCGGGCTGCCACGGTGCAGCAGGAGCCGCTGTACGACCCGGCCAACACGCGCCTGCGGGCCTGATGCGCCGGCGGGCGCGACGTTTGCATTCCATTCCTTTCCATGACTACTTAGGGGCAAGCAATGAGCGAGACAGCAGAACGAATGGTGCGCCGTGGCGGCGCCCGAGAAGCGCGCCGTGCGGCCCGTGCGGCCCCGCTGCCCGACAGCCTGCGCCCGGTGCGTCCGGGCATGCAGGGCGGGCGCTACAAGGCGCTGTCGGATGCCGATGTGCTGAAGATCCACCATGCCGCGCTCGACGCGCTGGAGACGATCGGTTTTGCCGATGCACCGCCCAGCGGTGTGGAAATGATGGTGCGGGCCGGCGCCACGCTAACCAGCACCGGGCGACTGCTGTTTCCGCGTGCGCTGGTGGAAGACACCATCGCCAACGCCGCGCGCAATTTCGTGCTGCATGCGCAGGACCCGAAATACGACATGGAGCCCTGGGGCAGCAACGTCTACTTTGGTACCGCCGGCGCTGCCGTGCACATGGTGAACGCCAAGACCGGCGAATACCGCGACTCCACCACGCAGGACCTGTACAACATCGCACGCGTGGTCGACACCCTCGAGCATCTGCACTTCTTCCAGCGCTCGGTGGTCTGTCGCGAACTCGCGGCCCCGGACGAGATGGACTTCAACACCACCTACGCCAGTGTGGCCGGCACCACCAAACACGTGGGTTCGAGCTGGGTCGCGCCCGAACACGTCGAGCAGAGCCTGCAGATGCTGCACCTGATCGCAGGCGGCGAGGACAAATGGCGTGAGCGCCCGTTCGTGAGCCAGTCCAACTGCTTCGTCGTGCCGCCGATGAAGTTCGCCTTCGACGCCTGCAAATGCATGGAGGTTGCGGTGCGCGGCGGCATGCCGGTGCTGCTGCTGTCGGCGGGACAGGCTGGCGCCACGGCGCCGGCGTCGCTGGCCGCTGCACTGGTGCAGGAAGTGGCCGAGTGCCTGGCCGGGCTGGTGTATGC
>JANMZX010000574.1:0-2410 GCA_031383745.1 Rhodoferax sp.
G
The DNA here is from genome assembly GCA_031383745.1 of Rhodoferax sp. Lineage (GTDB taxonomy): Bacteria > Pseudomonadota > Gammaproteobacteria > Burkholderiales > Burkholderiaceae_C > CAISIP01. Next base: position 2 of record JANMZX010000574.1, read on the forward strand.
ACCAGTTCCACCTCGCCGCGCAACTTGGTGACTTCGCGGATCGCCTCGCCGATCTTGGCAACCAGCGCATCCGGGCCGCTACAGGCGGTTTCCACCCGCAGCGTCATCGCGTCGTTGGCCATCTCGCCGGTGACCACCAGGCGCGCCCGCACCACTTCCGGAAAACGCTTGGCGATCGCGTCCACCTGGCCCGGGTGCACGAACATGCCGCGAATCTTGGTGGTCTGGTCGGCGCGCCCCATCCAGCCCTTGATGCGGGTGGTGGTGCGTCCGGTTGGGCACTGCCCGGCCAGGATGGCGCTCAGGTCGCCGGTGCCGAAACGTATCAGCGGATACACCGGGTTGAGGCTGGTCACCACCAGTTCGCCGACCTCGCCGTCCGGCACCGGGTCGCCGGTGCCGGGGCGCACGATCTCGACGATCACGCCCTCGTCGAGCACCAGGCCTTCGCGGGCGCTGGTCTCGTAGGCGATCAGGCCGACGTCGGCGGTGGCAAAACACTGGTAGCCCTCGATGCCACGCGTCAGGAACCAGTCGCGCAGGCTGGGCGGAAACGCCTCGCCGCCGAACATGGCCTTGCGCACGCTGGGCAGCGCCACGCCCATGTCGGCCGCCTTCTCGACGATGATCTTCAGAAAGCTCGGTGTGCCGATGTAGCCCGCCGGGCGGAGTTCCGCCATGGCCTGCACCTGCTGCTCGGTCTGGCCGGTGCCGCCGGCAAACACGGTACAGCCCAGTGCATGGGCGCCGGTCTCCATCATCGAACCGGCCGGCACGAAGTGGTAGCTGAAGCAGTTGTGGATCAGCTCGCCCGGGCGAAAACCGGCAGCGCAGATCGCGCGCGCCATGCGCCAGTAGTCGCGCGCAGTACCTTCGGGTTCATAGATCGGGCCCGGGCTGGCAAAGATGCGCGGCATCTGCGCGCCATAGGCCACGCTGCTGAAGCCGCCGAAGACGTCGCCACCGGCCGCGCGTTGCGCCTTCTGCCGCTCGTGCAGATCGCCCTTGCGCGTGACCGGCAACTTCGCCAGTGCCGCGCGGTCACGCACCTGCATTGGGTCCACACCGCGCAGCAGTTCGGCAAATGCGGTGCTGCGCGCCTGCGCGTGCGCCACCTGGCCGGGCAATTGCGCAAACTGGCCTGCCTCGCGTTCCTGCTGGCTGCGCGTTTCGAGGGCATCGTAAAAATGGTTCGTCATGGGTGTTCTCCGGCGGCTCCGCGATCAGGCCAGCCAGCGCTTGCGGCGCTTGTAGCTCTTGCCGTCCTTGAAGGACTTGCGCTCGCCGCCGCCCACACCGAGGTAGAACTCCTTCACATCCTCGTTGTTCGCCAGGTCGGAGGCCAGGCCGTCCATCACGATGCGGCCGGACTCCATGATGTAGCCGTAGTCGGCATACCGCAGCGCCATGTTGGTGTTCTGCTCGGCCAGCAGGAAGGTGACGTTTTCCTTGCGGTTGAGGTCCTTCACGATCTCGAACACCTCCTCCACGATCTGCGGCGCCAGGCCCATCGACGGCTCGTCGAGCAGCATGACGCTGGGGTTCGTCATCAGCGCGCGGCCGATGGCGCACATCTGCTGCTCGCCACCCGATGTGTAGGCGGCCTGCGAGGTGCGCCGGGTCTTGAGGCGCGGGAAATAGGCGTACACCTTCTCCAGGTTGCGCGCGATCTCCGCCTTGTCCTTGCGCGTGTAGCCGCCGGTCATCAGGTTCTCCTCGATCGTGAGGTGCGCAAAGCAGTGGCGCCCCTCCATCACCTGCACCACACCGCGGTTCACCAGGTCGGCCGGCGTGAGGTTTTCGATCCGCTCGCCGCGCAACTCGATCGACCCCTTGGTGACCGCGCCGCGCTCCCCCTTGAGCAGGTTGGAGATCGCCCGCAGCGTGGTCGTCTTGCCCGCGCCGTTGCCGCCCAGGACCGCGGCGATCTTGCCCTCGGGCACATTGAGCGAGACGCCCTTGAGCACCAGGATCACGTGGTTGTAGATCACCTCGATGCCGTTGACGTTGAGAACAGTGTTTGTTGTGCTCATGAATGATCCGTTTGATGCCAATTGAAAGGCGCACCGCAGCGGCCTTTCAATTGGCGGCTCCGCAGAGCCGCCCTTCCCGCCTATCGGCGCTCCATCAGGACTGGCAGTCTTCCGGCGTGCGCGGTGTCAGCTTCTTGTCGGCCGCGTACTTGGCGGCCGTCGCCTTCACCAGTGGCTTGAGGATCTGCTCGTCGGCCTGCAGCCAGTCGGAGGTGAACTTCCACTCCTTGCCGTCCCAGGTGTGCACACGCGCCCAGTTGGCGCCCATGTGGTCCGCGCAGGAGGTGCTCAGCGGCCGCATCACGCCGGCAAAACCGAGCGCGTCGAGCTTCTTCTGGTCCAGCGCCAGGTTTTCGTAGCCCCAGCGCGCCTGCTC
>JANMZX010000671.1:0-4141 GCA_031383745.1 Rhodoferax sp.
GTCCAGCACAGCCGCAGGCCATACTGGCGCAGCGCCGCCAGGTCCCGGTCGAGCTGCTCGTCCACCGGGTCGATGATGACCGCATCGCGCGTGGCCTCGTCGAACACCAGGTAGGTGTAGGTGGAGGAGGCGGGGTCGAACAGCTGCAGAGGTCGCATGGTGGACTCCGTGTGGGTGTGTGTCGCGGTATGCTAGCGCTAGTTTAGAACCGCCAGGAAGTTCAGCATGGAAACTTACACAGAGGCATTGCGCGGTGGCGTCCTGATCGGCGTGGCGACCTGGATTCTGCTGGCCGGTGTGGGCCGGGTCGGTGGCATCAGCAGCATCACCAGCGGCGTGCTGACCAGCCAGCGCCAGTCCTCGCTGTGGCGCTGGGCCTTTCTGCTGGGCCTGGTGGGCGGTGGCGCCGTATTCGCCTGGATGCTCGGAGCGCCACCGGTGGAAGCCAGATCCTTCGTGATGCTGGTGCCGGCCGGGTTCCTGGTCGGCTTCGGCACCGTGCTGGGCTCGGGGTGTACCAGCGGGCATGGCGTGTGTGGCCTGGGTCGTCGTTCGCAGCGTTCGCTGGTTGCCGTGCTGGTGTTCATGGCGACCGGTGTGTTCACCGTCCTGCTGGTATCCCACATGCCACCCGCTGAATGGTGGGCATCGGTGCTGATCGATGGCCTGCAGTGGCTTTTCCGGCGCTGAGCCGGCCCTGAATGCTTCAGACGGAAGGGCATCGCATGCACGCACCGACCTCCTCCCTGGCAAGACCGGTTCACCGGGCAGCGCGGCCGCTACGGGCACGCGCCGAGCTGTTGATTTCCTTTTTGGCGGGGCTGGTGTTCGCTGCCGGGCTGGTCATGTCGGGCATGACGCAGCCGGACAAGGTCATCGGATTCCTGGACATCCGGCACATGTTCGCCGGTCCATTTCCCGGCCTGTGGGACCCCACGCTGGGCTTCGTGATGGGGGGCGCCGTCATGGTGTCGCTGATCGCATTTGCAGCCACGCCCTACGCGAGCCGGCGCCCGTGGTTCACGCGGTCTTTCGTGCTGCCCCGGCGCGGCAGCATTGATGGGCGGCTGGTGGGGGGCGCGATCCTCTTCGGCATTGGATGGGGCCTGAGCGGCTACTGCCCCGGCCCGGCCCTGGCGTCGCTGCTGACCGGGCAGGTGGATACCGCGGTCTTTGTCCTGGCCATGCTGCCGGGCATGTGGCTCGCCCGCAAGATCTGAACGGGCGCTGCCGCAGCGCAGGAATCCGGCAAATCGATTACAGTTGACGTTTACGTAAACGTAAACACCCTGCCAGCCCATCCGCGCGCGGCGCGCACCCAGGAGACACCGATGACCGATCTGTCTGCAGAATCCAAGGCCCTTGCCGAGTACCGCCCGACGCACAAGGTGCGGTTCGTCACCGCGGCCAGCCTGTTTGACGGGCACGACGCAGCGATCAACATCATGCGCCGCATCCTGCAGAGCATGGGCGCGGAAGTGATCCACCTCGGGCACAACCGCAGCGTGGACGAGGTGGTTACGGCGGCGCTGCAGGAGGATGTGCAGGGCATCGCCATCAGTTCCTACCAGGGCGGCCATGTCGAGTACTTCAAATACATGATCGATCTGCTGCGTGCCCGTGGCGGCGCGCACATCCAGGTGTTCGGCGGCGGCGGTGGCGTTATCGTCCCGCCGGAGATCCGTGAGTTGCATGCCTATGGCGTGGCCCGCATCTTCAGCCCGGAAGACGGCCAGCGCATGGGGCTGGCCGGCATGATCGGCGAAATGGTCATGCGCTGCGACCAGGACCTGAGCGGATTCGCGCCCACATCGGTGCAGGCGATCCAAGGCCACGGCGAGTTGAACTGGCGCGCGCTGGCGCAATTGATAACCGCGCTGGAAAACGAAAAGGCCGGCGGCGAGGCCAAGGGAGCGCCTGGCGCGGAGTTTGCCCAACTGGTGAGCGACATCCGCACCCAGGCTGCGAACTGCAGGACACCCGTGCTGGGCATTACCGGCACCGGTGGTGCAGGCAAGTCCTCACTCACTGACGAACTGATCCGCCGCCTGCGGCTGGACCAGGGCGACCGGTTGCGGGTGGCGGTGATCTCGATCGACCCGTCGCGGCGCAAGAGCGGCGGCGCCCTGCTCGGCGACCGCATCCGCATGAACGCGATCGGGCCGTGGACGACAAGGACCGAGAGTGAAACGCAATTTCCCGACGGGCCGCCCCCAGGGAAATCAGCCTCCTCGGGGGGCAGCGAATTGCATGAAGTGAAGAGCGTGGGGGCTCGTGTCTTCATGCGCAGCCTGGCCACGCGGGATTTCGGCTCCGAGATCAGCGCCGCGCTGCCGGACGTGATCGCCGCCTGCAAGTGCGCAGGGTTTGACCTGATCGTGGTCGAGACCTCCGGCATCGGGCAGGGCGATGCCGCCATCGTGCCGCATGTGGATGTGCCTCTGTATGTGATGACGCCGGAGTTCGGCGCCGCCAGCCAGCTCGAGAAGATCGACATGCTGGATTTCGCCGAGTTCGTCGCCATCAACAAATTCGACCGCAAGGGCTCGCTCGACGCCCTGCGCGACGTGGCCAAGCAGGTGCAGCGCAACAAGGAGGCCTGGACCACGCCGGCCGACCAGATGCCGGTGTTCGGCACCATGGCTGCGCGGTTCAACGACGACGGTGTCACCGCGCTGTACCAGGCCTTGCTGCCGCGGCTCCAGGCGCTGGGCCTGCCGGTCCAGCCCGGACGCCTGCCCCAGGTGGCCGTGCGCCACAGCACCAACCAGACGCCGGTGGTTCCGGCGGCGCGCACCCGTTATCTCGCGGAAATCAGCGACACCGTGCGCGGCTACAAGGCCCGTGCGCGCAGCCAGGCGGTGCTGGCGCGCGAGATCCAGCAGCTGCGGGCGTCTGGTCGCATGCTGCAGGCTGCCAACCCCGGCAAGGTGCGCGCCGTCGAGGCGGTGACCGGCCTGGCCGACGAACGCGACACCCGGCTGGGCGCACCCGAACGCAAGTTGCTGGCGCAGTGGCCCGAGATGCGCAAAGCCTATGCCGGCGACGAATATGTGGTGAAGATCCGCGACAAGGAGATCCGCACCCAGCTGGTCACCCGATCGCTCAGCGGCACGCCGATCCGCAAGGTTTCGTTGCCGCAGTACGAGGACCACGGCGAAATCCTGCAGTGGCTGATGCTCGACAACGTGCCAGGCAGCTACCCCTACACCGCCGGCACCTTCGCCTTCAAGCGCGAGAACGAAGACCCGACGCGCATGTTCGCCGGCGAGGGCGACGCCTTTCGCACCAACACCCGCTTCAAGCTGCTGAGCTCCGGCATGCCGGCCAAGCGCCTGTCCACCGCCTTCGACTCGGTGACGCTGTACGGCAACGACCCGGATCCGCGACCGGACATCTACGGCAAGGTCGGCAACTCGGGCGTGAGCATCGCCACGCTCGACGACATGAAGGTGTTGTATGGCGGCTTCGACCTGTGCAGCCCGACCACCAGTGTCAGCATGACGATCAACGGCCCGGCCCCGAGCATCCTGGCGATGTTCATGAACACCGCGATCGACCAGAACATCGACAAGTTCAAGGCCGACAACGGCCGCGAACCCACCGCCACCGAGACCGAGAAGATCCGCGAATGGGTGCTCGAGAACGTGCGCGGCACGGTGCAGGCCGACATCCTCAAGGAAGACCAGGGCCAGAACACCTGCATCTTCTCCACCGAGTTCTCGCTCAAGGTCATGGGCGACATCGCGCAGTATTTCGTGCACAACCGGGTGCGCAACTTCTACAGCGTGTCGATCAGCGGCTACCACATCGCCGAAGCCGGGGCCAACCCGATCAGCCAGCTGGCGTTCACGCTGTCCAACGGGTTCACCTTCGTGGAGGCGTACCTGGCGCGGGGCATGCACATCGACGATTTCGCGCCCAACCTGAGCTTCTTCTTCTCCAACGGCATGGACCCGGAGTACACCGTGATGGGGCGCGTGGCCCGGCGCATCTGGGCCGTGGCCATGAAGGAGAAGTACGGCGCCAACGAACGCAGCCAGAAGCTGAAGTACCACATCCAGACCAGCGGGCGCAGCCTGCATGCGCAGGAGATCCAGTTCAACGACATCCGCACCACGCTGCAGGCGCTGATCGCGAT
>JANMZX010000622.1:0-2371 GCA_031383745.1 Rhodoferax sp.
AGTTCTGCGGCCCGACCCGTGCGGGAGCACCACAGGGCAGTCGGCGCGTTCAGCGCTCGACCGCTCCAGCATGAGCCCCCGTCGGGCTGCGCCTGCCGCGACGCGCGCCACCGCCAACGCAAGGGATGCAGCATGGCGCAAGCGGATTTTCCAACGCAGCGAACGTCCGCTTTGGGCCGGAGGCGGACACTCGAAAAGACCGTGCGTCACGTATCGCCGGCGGTTTTCCTTGCGCACCTGGCGCGTCACTGACAACGAAAGGACCACTCCCATGAACACCCGCACCGCCCCCGAAAACCTGGCGCCCTTTGGCGAGGACTACGGCCCCCTGCTCACGGGCGTCTACGCGCCGGTCTTCGAAGAACTCGAACTCAAGGACCTGAAGCTGCTCATGGGCAGGATCCCGACCAACCTCAACGGCGTCTACCTGCGCGCCGGCCCCAACGCGCGTTATGCGCCCAACGGCCGTTACCACCCGTTCGACGGCGACGGCATGGTGCACGCGGCGCATTTCGACAACGGCCAACTGACCTACCGCAACCGCTGGGTGCAGACGGAAGGCTTTGCCGAGGAGCAGCAGGCCGGCATGTCCACCCACTACGGCATCCGCGAGACCCTCAAGGGCCGGCCCGACAAGCGCCTCAAGGACACCGCCAACACCGATATGGTCGGGCACCGCGGCCGCGCGCTGGCGCTGTGGTACATGTCGGGTGACGCCTACGAGATCGACCCGATCACGCTGGAGACCTTGGGCAGGTCGGCCGCCATCACCCACAGCGGCGGCAAGATATCGGCCCATGCCAAGGTCGACGAGATCACCGAGGAGATGATGTTCTTCGACTACGGCAACGACGCGCCCTACATGCACTACGGCGTGGTGGGTGCCGACGGGCAGCTCAAGCACCATGTTCCGATCGCGCTGCCAGGCCCGCGCCTGCCGCACGACATGGCCGTGACCGAACACTACTCGGTGCTGCACGACCTGCCGCTGTTCCACGACCACGAGGCGATGGCCCTGGGCCGCCACAAGATCGAGTTCCACCCCGAGCTGCCCAGCCGCTTCGGCGTGATTCCGCGTTTCGGCGCTGCCGACAGCATCCGCTGGTTCAGCTTCACGCCCTGCTACCTGTACCACGTGGTCAACGCCTGGGAAGACGGCGACTGGGTGGTCATGGTGGGTTGCCGCTACATGCCGGCGCTGGACAAGCAGGGCCGTATCGACGCCCAGCGTACCGCCAAGGACGTGGCCGAGCTGGTGATGCACGCGCGCCTGTGGGTGTGGAAGATGAACGTCAAGACCGGCGAGACCGCAGAGCATGTGCTCAATACGCAGCACAACGCCGAATTCCCAAGCTACAACGCCCGCCTGACCGGCCGCAAGACGCGCTTCGGCTACCTTGTCGACCATTCGGAAACCGTCACCCTGCAATGGTCGGGCGTGCGCAAGTTCGATCTGGAAACCGGCGCCGACCTCGGCGGCTGGAGCGACGACGCGCAGCACAGCTGGTATTCCGAGCCCTGGTTCGCCGAGGCCGACGCGCCGCAGGCCGAAGACGACGGGTATGTCATCGCCTTTCAGTGGAACGACGCCCTGCAACGCCAGAGCCTGGACATCTTCGATGCGCACGACATCGGCCGCGGCCCCGTGGCCCAGGTCGAACTGCCGCAGCGCCTGCCGGCAGGATTTCACGCCTGCTGGATCGAGAAGGACCGGCTGCAGCCGCGGCGCTGAGCATGGTCCTCGTCGATTCCGCCAAGATCACCGACTACACCGCGCGCGGCTGGTGGGGCACCCAGACCCTGTGGGGCCTGTTCGTTCAGCACCTGCGCGAGCGCCCCGATGCCGAGGCCGTGGTGGATGCACCCAACCGCGGCGAATTCGCGCATGGCGCGCCGCGCCGGCTGCGCTGGCGCGACCTGGCGGCCGAGGTGGACCGCCTGTGCCTTGTGTTGCTGGAGCAGCGCATCGCGCGCGACGACATCGTCGTGGTGATGCTGCCCAACTGCATCGAACAGTTCGCCGTGTACCTGGCCTGCGCGCGACTGGGCGTGGTGGTCACGCCGGTGCCGGTGCAATACCGCGAGCACGAACTCGAACACATCCTGACGCTGACCGACGCCGTGGCGGTGTTCACCTTCACGCAAGTCGGCCGGCCCGGCCACGCGCACAGGTGCGCCGCCATGTTCTGCACGCTGCAGGCGCACCATCCGGCATTGCGCAAGGTGCTGGCCTGGGGCGACGACCCGGTCACCGACGTGGTGCACCTGGGCAACGCGCCAGCCGAATCCGTGTCGCCGGAGCAGGCACGGCAGCTGGCACGGGCCGAGCAGCAGGCCACCGTCAGCGCCAACGACGTGTTCACGATCTGCT
>JANMZX010000648.1:0-3323 GCA_031383745.1 Rhodoferax sp.
ACGGCAGCCGGGGCGGGTGATGCCGCGGGTGGGCCCACGAATTTTCGTTCAACAGCGCAGACAATCGGGGCTCCCGCGAAGAAACCTGCCGAGTCCACCATGACACCCTCTGCTCCTGCTGGCGACAAGCCGGTCCGTATCGCCACCCACAACGGCACCTTCCATGCCGACGATGTGTTCGGTGTAGCCGTGTTGCTGTTGCTGTACCCGCACGCGGAACTGGTCCGCACGCGCGATGCCGCCACCATCACCAGCGCGGACTTTGCCGTCGATGTCGGCGGCGAGTGGGACCCGGCGCGCGGTCGGTTCGACCACCACCAGCGCGGTTTCGCCGGCGCGCGGCCCGATGGGGTGGTCTACGCCAGCGCCGGGCTGGTCTGGGAAGCGTTTGGCGAACGGCTGGTGACGCAGTTGATGGGCCCCGGCCGCGCCGACCCCCCGCTGGCACAGGCGATCGCCACCGACCTGGACGTGGAGCTCGTGCAGCACCTGGACCGCGCCGATACCGGTGCATCCCATGGCGCACCGGGGCTGTTCGGGCTGTCGGCCCTGCTGTCGCAGTTCAACACCACCTGGGACAACCCCGCGGCGGCCGGCAAGGACGGCCGGGCAGCGCTCGCGGGTTTTCACCGAGCGGTGGAGGTCACCACGCTGTTCCTCCGGGCATCGGTGGACCAGCTGGGCGCCAAACACCAGGGAGCGCAACTGGTGCGCCGGGCCGACAAGGTGCTGGGTGGCGCCGTGCTGGTGCTGCCCCGTGGCAGCCTGCCCTGGACCGAGGTGGTTTGCGCCGAGATGCCGAAGGTGTTGTTCGTGGTCTATCCGGATTCTTCCGATACCCAGTTCCAGCTGCATGTGGTGACCGTCGAGCCCCACTCCTTCGTCGCCCGCAAGGACCTGCCGCGCCCGTGGGCCGGCTTGCGCGATGCGGAACTGGCGGCGGTGTGCGGCGTGCCGGATGCGGTGTTCTGCCACAACGGGCGCTTCATTGCCGGCGCAGGATCGTTGCAGGGGGCATTGCGCATGGCCGAACTGGCGCTGCTGTCCGATGCGGCGGCGTGATCTCTCCAGGCCCGCGCCATGATGCAACACAGCCCCGCCGCAGAGCGCAACCGCCAGCCGATCCTGGATGCCCTGCAACAGGTATTGCCCGCGCAGGGCGTCGCACTCGAGGTGGCCAGCGGCACCGGCCAGCACGCGGCTTTCTTTGCGCAGGGACTCCCTGGCTGGACCTGGCAACCCAGCGATGCAACCCCGGATGGCTTTGCGTCGATCAGCGCCTGGTGCGCACACACCGGGGTGGCGAACGTACGCACGCCAGTGCTGCTGGATGTGTTGTCGCCGCGCTGGCCTGCGCAGGGTGATGCGTTCGCCCAGCAGTTCGACGCGATCTTCTGCGCCAACATGCTGCATATCGCGCCCTGGGCCACCTGCGCCGGCCTGATGCGCGGCGCCGCGCGCCACCTTGCGCCCGATGGAAGTCTGCTCACCTATGGCCCCTACCTGGAGCAGGGCGTGCCGACCGCCCCCGGCAACCGGGAGTTCGACCGCAACCTGCGCAGCAGAAACCGGGCGTGGGGCATTCGAGCGCTGGAGGCCGTGGCGCAGGAGGCACACGCCGCCGGGCTGCAACTGCACACCCGCATCCAGATGCCGGCGAATAACCTGCTGCTGGCGTTCAGGCGCCAGCCGGATGGCAGTGCGGTTGCGCCGCCGGCCTGAGCCTCACCACCGCTGCACATAGGGCAGCAGCATCAGCGCCAGGATCAGCAGGGTGACCACCAGCGACCAGTGGGCGAGTTTCAGCGACCGCCTGGGTGGTCTTGGCGCCGGGCGTCTGGCCGGTGATGGGCGAGTCACAGGGATGCGGCCGATCCGGCATCCGCCTGTTTTGTCCCCGGGCGCCGTCCAAGCCAGCAGGCCCAGGCGCCGACCAGCGCCAGGGTGACGAGGGAACTCGCTGCCATGGCCATGGCCGAGGGCGGGGCGGGCGCCACCGTCATGCCGGCCAAGGTGCCCGCAAGGGCCAGCACCGACAGCACTGCGAGCCAGGCTTTTCGCGCCCGTGGCAGGCGTGCTCCGGACACGAACATCCACAGGCCGGCCAGGGCGATCAGGGATTCGACCACGAGCGCCACCGGCAGGTTGTTCCACAGCGCCAGGCCGACCTTGGCCGAACCGTCGCCCGCAAGAGGCAACTCGGGCGCGTGCACCAGCGCGTCGAGCAGCCAGTGCGAGAACACCGCAGCGGCGACCAGCCCTGCGGCGCGCAACCGGTCCCGGTTCAGGCCCGGGTACCCGTAGTAGATGGCTGCGCCGGCCAGCACGCTCCATGCGACGCTGGCCAGCAAGCCGTGCGACCAGGGAAAGACGAACTCCGTCTGGTGGGTGGATTGGAAGTTGGCCGGGATCGTGACGGACTCCCAGCCCAGCAGCACCAGGAGCCACAACACGACGTCCAGCAGGACTGCGGCCAGCACGAACACCCCCACGTTGACGCGCCGTTCGGCCCGCGCGATGGCCATGCCTGCACCGATGTGACCTGCGAACATCCCGATGACCTCCTTTACAACAACACCCTGCCACCAGGCAGGGTCACATGGTTGAGAAAACGCATCACCCCAGGCGGGAGTGCCGCCGACCGGGGCTCAGTCCAGCACCCGGAACGAGCCGATGATCTGGTTGAAATCACCCTCGTGCGCGGCCCAGGACGCGAGGTGTGTTTCGGTATCGATCAGGAACCGGCGATCGCGGTGGACGGCAATGATCTTTCGCGACTGACCGACCCGCCCGGTGCCGATGTGGTGCACCACGGCGATGGCGGTCAGACCGCCGGACAGGCTCACGCGAAGGCGCGACACCCGTCGCACGACGTTCACCCCCTGCATCTGCCGCTCCCAATCCCGGATCGCGGTGTCGGCCGCTTGATCGAGGGAATCGCCCGCGACGTGTGCGACGCTGTGGACGCCCACCACGGCCTGGCCCTTGGTGATCTTCACGTAGCCCACACCGGCCTCCAGCGTCCAGCCGGCAGGGTAGGACACCGACCAGCGCTGGTCTGCGGGGGTATACGACCCGGCGGCCGTGGCACTCGATGCCGCGGTGATGTCGCTGCGAGCCTGCTGGTCGACCGTGCTGCTTACCCTCATGGCCTGGGTGGCCACGTCATGGAGCCTGACGGACTGGTTGGCGCAAGCGCAGAGGCAGCAGGCCCCGGCTGCAACAAGCGATCTGCGCAGCATCATCGTAGCGCGCCAGCACATATCCGTCGCGGGCGAGCAACTCGGTGTCGGAGAGGAAGCGGCACGAGTGGCCTTGCTCGG
>JANMZX010000019.1:0-9631 GCA_031383745.1 Rhodoferax sp.
CGGCTTCCTCGGTGGGTGACAACCTGACCGAAGCCTCCGTGTCGCGCGACAGGACGGTGACGAGCGCGCCCTCGGGCAACGTGACGCCGTTCAGGACGACTTTGCCATCAATGACGGTGCCGGCTGCCGCTTGCATGGCGACACCGTACCGCAGGGCCGGCGGGCTGGAAAGTGTTCGTTTTGCCCAACTGCTATGCGATGTTCAGTGCAAACCACCGCCCCGAAACCCGCATGGATCCTGGGGGTGGTGCGAATGGCGACCTCCGCACAAACAGAGATTAGAGACGGGGAGGGCAGGTTTGGAGGCCGAAAACGGGCCCGAAACCGAGGTGCCCGCATTCGCGTTTCCCCCGAAGCCCCGCCAGCACTGGGCCTCCCGGGCCCAAGAAAAAGGCCAGAGCAAGTCTGGCCTTTGGTGAGTGGTGGAGAGGATGAGGATCGAACTCACGACCTCTGCATTGCGAACGCAGCGCTCTCCCAGCTGAGCTACCCCCCCACGCAAATTGGATTCTAGCCACGCCGGCCGGGTTTTTGTTGCGATTCGTCATGACCTGCTTCCTGTCCGCGCCGGATCCGGATCGAAGACGGCATCGGCCCCGTGGTCTTGCGGGCGGCCCCATGGGCCTGGGCGACAATGGAGCACCTCCGTTTTTTCAGGGCAGCCCTATGGCTTCGGCGCGCGAACCCCAGTGGTACGACAGCATGTACAACAACCAGGCCCGGGTGCCCGAGGCCAAGGCGCATCTCGCCCGGTGGACGGAGCATTCGGCGCAGGTGCGCCAGGGGGCCACCTGCAGCCTGGACGTGGCTTATGGCGAGAACCCCGGTGACCGGCTGGACATCTTCCCTGCCGCTGCCGCTGCCGCTGCGGGCGCCAATGCGCCGGTGCTGGTGTTCCTGCACGGGGGCTACTGGCGCGCACTGGACAAGTCCGACCATTCCTTCATCGCGCCGCCGTTCGTCAAGTCGGGCGCCTGTGTGGTGGTGCCAAACTATGACTTGTGCCCGGGCGATACGGATCGCCCGGTGACGGTGCCGCAGATCGTGCTGCAGATGGTGCGTGCCCTGGCGTGGATCTGGCGCAACATCGCGCAATACGGGGGCAACCCGGCGCGGATCACGGTTGCTGGCCATTCGGCCGGTGGCCACCTGGCCGCGATGATGCTGGCCTGCAACTGGCAGTCACACGACAAGGACCTTCCGCCTGATCTGGTGCGCAATGCGCTGGCGATCTCCGGCCTGTACGAGCTGGACTCGATCATGCGCACGCCGTTCCTGCAGGTGAGCCTGCAGCTCAATCCGGCGCAGGTGCGCAAGGTCAGCCCGGCGTGGCATGTGCGGCCCAGGAGCGGGCGGCTCACGGCGGTCGTGGGTGGGGCCGAAAGTGCCGAATTCCTGCGCCAGAACCTGCTGATCCAGACCAGCTGGGGCAAGGGCGTGGTGCCGGTCTGCGAGGCCCTGCCGGGGCTGAACCATTTCAGCGTGCTGGAGGCGCTGGTCGAGCCAGGCACCCGCCTGCACGACCTGGCGCTGGCCCTTCTGGGCTTCGACTGAAGGGAAGGCGCGCCCTACATCAGCAGGTGTTCGCCGGCGTTGTCGCCGCCCAGCGTCACGTAGTTCACCTTGCGGATGTCCATCAGCTTCTTGCCGCCCGAGTAGCTGATGGAGCTCTGGATGTCCTGCTCCATCTCGACCATGGTTTCCGAAAGCTTGCCCTTGATCGGCTCCAGGATCCGTTTGCCCTCGACGTGTTTGTACTCGCCCTTGTTGAAGTCGCTTGCCGACCCGTAGTACTCCTTGTACAGGCGGCCGTCCACCTCCACGGTCTGGCCGGGGCTCTCCTCGTGGCCGGCCAGCATCGACCCGATCATCACCATGGTGGCGCCGAAGCGGATGCTCTTGGCGATATCGCCGTGTTCGCGGATGCCGCCATCGGCGATGATCGGCTTGGTGGCCACGCGGGCGCACCACTTGAGCGCAGAAAGCTGCCAGCCGCCCGTTCCAAAACCCGTCTTGAGCTTGGTGATGCAGACCTTGCCCGGCCCGATGCCGACCTTGGTGGCGTCGGCGCCCCAGTTCTCCAGATCGATCACCGCCTCGGGCGTGCCCACGTTGCCGGCGATCACGAATGCGCCCGGCAGCTTGTCCTTCAGGCAGGCGATCATGTTCTTCACGCTGTCGGCATGGCCGTGCGCGATGTCGATCGTGATGTAGTCCGGCGCCAGGCCTTCGGCCACCATCTGGTCCACGGTGGCGTAGTCGGGCTTCTTCACGCCCAGCGAGATCGACGCGTACAGGCCGCGGGCCACCATGTTGCGCACGAAGACCAGGTTGTCGAGGTCGAATCGGTGCATCACGTAGAAGTAGCCGTGTTGCGCCAGCCAGACGCAGATCGACTCGTCCACCACCGTTTTCATGTTGGCCGGCACGACCGGGATGCGAAAGCGCCGACCGCCGAGTTCGGTGCTGGCATCGCATTCCGAACGGCTCTCCACGCGGCACTTGCGCGGCAGCAGCAGGATGTTGTCGTAGTCGAATATTTCCATGGTGACTCCAGGCTCCGGATGGCTGTTGATAGGAACAGAAGAGCACTTGGATCGGGCCCGGTCGGGGCTTCTGCGGCACGCGGCCGGCGCAGAAACGAAAACCGGGCCACAAATGCTTGGGCCCGGTGCTTGAGTTTAGCAGCGTCCCGGCGGAGCCGGTTCCTACAATCGGGTATGCCCATCGACAATTTTCCACCGTCGGCCTTGCTGGCCAACCTGAACCCCGAACAGCGCGCCGCCGTGACCCTGCCCAGCGAGCATGCGCTGATCCTGGCCGGCGCCGGTTCGGGCAAGACGCGGGTGCTGACCACGCGCATCGCCTGGCTGCTGCAGACCGGGCAGGTCTCGCCGGCCGGCGTGCTGGCGGTGACCTTCACCAACAAGGCGGCCAAGGAGATGATGACGCGCCTGTCTGCGATGTTGCCGGTCAATGTGCGTGGCATGTGGATCGGTACCTTTCACGGCTTGTGCAACCGCTTCCTGCGTGCCCACTACAAGCTGGCGGGCCTGCCGCAAAGCTTCCAGATCCTTGACACCCAGGACCAGCTCTCGGCAATCAAACGGCTGATGAAGCAGTTCAACATCGACGACGAGCGGTTTCCCGCCAAGCAGACCCAGTGGTTCATCGGTGGCTGCAAGGAAGACGGCCTGCGCCCCAACATGGTCGAGGCGCGCGACGAGGACACCCGGCGCAAGACCGAGATCTACCAGCTCTACGAGGAGCAATGCCAGCGCGAGGGCGTGGTCGATTTCGGCGAACTGATGCTGCGCAGTTTCGAGGTGCTGCGCGACAACGACCCGATCCGCGAGCACTACCACCGGCGTTTCCGGCACATCCTGATCGACGAGTTCCAGGACACCAACAAGCTGCAATACGCGTGGATCAAGATGCTGGCTGGCGCCGACCCTGCGGGCGGCATCCGGCCGGAGCTGGAATTGCACACTGGCGGCTGCGTGCTGGCCGTGGGCGACGACGACCAGAGCATCTATGCCTTTCGCGGCGCGCGCGTCGGCAACATGGCGGACTTCGTGCGCGAGTTCGGCGTACGCCACCAGATCAAGCTGGAGCAGAACTACCGCAGCTACAGCAACATCCTGGACAGCGCCAACGCGCTGATCAGCCACAACAACAAGCGCCTGGGCAAGAACCTGCGCACCGACCAGGGCCCGGGAGAACCGGTGCGGGTGTTTGAATCCACCAGCGATCTGGCCGAGGCGCAGTGGATGGTGGACGAGATGCGCCAGCTGGTGCGCGATGGCAGCGAGCGCAAGGAGATTGCGGTGCTGTACCGCAGCAACGCGCAGAGCCGCGTGATCGAGACGGCCCTGTTCAATGCCGGCGTGCCATACCGCGTCTACGGCGGTCTGCGCTTCTTCGAGCGCGCCGAGATCAAGCATGCGCTGGCCTACCTGCGATTGCTGGAGAACCCGGGCGACGACAACAGCTTTCTGCGGGTGGTCAATTTCCCGCCGCGCGGCATCGGCGCCCGCAGCCTGGAGCAGGTGCAGGACGCGGCGCGCGCGTCCGGCCAGTGCCTGCATGACGCGGTCAGCGCGGTCGGCGGCAAGGCCGGCGCCAACATGGGCGCTTTCGTGGCCAGCATCCAGACACTGCGCACGCAGACCCAGGGGCTGTCGTTGCGCGAGATCATCGAACTGGTGCTCGATACCAGTGGGCTGATCGCGCACTACCAGGCCGAGCGCGAAGGCGCCGACCGGGTGGAAAACCTGGAGGAGTTGGTGAACGCGGCCGAGAGTTTCGTGACGCAAGAGGGCTTCGGGCGCGACGCCGTGGCGCTGCCGGTGGACGAATTGACGTCGGCGCCGGACGCCGAAACCGGCGAGACACTGTCGCCGCTGGCGGCATTCCTGACCCATGCGGCGCTGGAGTCCGGCGACAACCAGGCGCAGGCCGGGCAGGACGCGATCCAGCTGATGACGGTGCACTCGAGCAAGGGCCTGGAGTTCGACTGCGTGTTCATCACCGGCATGGAAGAAGGGCTGTTCCCGCACGAGAACTCCATGAGCGACCATGACGGGCTCGAAGAGGAGCGCCGCCTGATGTATGTGGCCATCACCCGTGCGCGCAAACGGCTGTACCTGAGCCATTCGCAGACACGCATGCTGCACGGGCAGACGCGTTACAACATGCGCAGCCGCTTCTTCGACGAGTTGCCGGAGGCGTCGCTGAAGTGGATCACGCCGCGCAACCAGGGGCTCGGCGCGCCTCAGGCATCCGCGCCGTGGCACAACCGGCCGGAACCGGGTTTCAGCACGCGCCAGGTCGAGGTGGTGCCGGAGCGCAAGCTGTCGGTACACGGGCTGCGCAATGGCATGCAGGTATTCCACGCCAAGTTTGGCGAAGGCACGGTGATGACACTCGAAGGTACGGGCGAGGACGCGCGGGCACAGATCAACTTCCCGCGCCACGGGGTCAAGTGGCTGGCGCTGTCGGTAGCCAAGCTGACGCCAGTGCCTTGAGTTGTTGACCATAATGGGCCACCGCGTGGCGCATGGTGCGCCTCGCTGTTTTCGTCAACCGGGAGACACCATGAGAAGCAAGTTTGCGGGCCTTGTCGGCGCGGCGCTGGTCGCGCTTTGCGGTACGCTGGCACAGGCGGCCGATACCGGCCCCGCCGTGCGCCAACCCAGCGCCACCGAGCGTATCGACCTGGCACGTGACGCCATCAAGAAGCAGGACTGGAAGCGGTCACTGGCCGAATTGAACCTGGCTGCGCGCGAGGAGCCGCGCAACGCCGATGTGCACAACCTGCTCGGATATACCTACCGCAAGCAGGCCACACCCAACCTGCCCAAGGCTTTCGAGCACTACAAGACGGCGCTCAACCTGAACCCGAAACACAAGGGCGCCCATGAATACATCGGTGAGGCCTACCTGATGGACAAGAAGCCCCAAGAGGCGGAGAAGCACCTGGTGGAGCTCGAAAAGATCTGCGGCAACAAGACCTGCGAGGAATACGCCGACCTGGCCAAGGCGCTTGCCGACTACAAGGCGAAGAACTGAGCCGGCTCAGGAAGCCGGCACGGCCGCCGGGTGGGTCTGGCCCGGCTTGTCGTCCATGTAGCCCTTGCCGTCCTTGACGCCCTTGCGGCCCAGCACCTGCCAGGCGGTGCGCTGGCCCACCAGGCGCGAAAGCGCTTCGAGTTCCTCATCGCCGTGGTTGATGGCCGGCGCCGGCGTGAGCGAATGACCGTTCACCGGCTGCACTTCGCCCCAGAACGCCTGGTGGTAGCTGGCCTGGCTGACCATCGCGTCGGCCCCGCTGGCCATGTCGACCGTGCCATAGCAGTTGCAGAAATAACTGCGCCCGCCCTGGCTGGCAACGACCTCGGTGTAGACCCCGGTGCCGCGGATGCCGGCGGTGAGTGTGGGGGTCACGATCTGGCGCCGCGTGCCCTGGCCCCAGACACTCACCACACCCCCGCTGAGCAGGCGCAGCAGGCTCACAGTGAACAGCGACGGGCCGCGCTCCACGGCCAGGCGGGAGTTCTGGCGCACGCGAAAGGCGCTGTTGCCCACCACAAACACCAGTGAACTGCCGGGCCCGGTGGCGATGTCGTCACCGGTCTGGATCGTCTGGTCCGGGCGCAGCGGCACACCGTTGAGCCGTGCGTCGCCCACCAGTTCGACGATATTGCCGCGCGCCTGTGCATGGGCGCCCGTGAATCCGCCGCTGGCGACCCAGGCTGCCGCAGCGCCCAGGAAGGACCGCCGCTGGTACCACAGCAACTCGGTTTCGGACCGGTTCAGCAAGATGTGTTGGCTCATGAGGCAGGCTCCGTGCGCCGCTGTGCGGTGCGAATCGCCTCGGGGACGGCGCGGCGGCTCATGGCGTCTCCTCGGCACTGGTTTCGAAACAGTCACGAAAACTGAAATAGGTGGACGTGAAGAACATGGCGGCGACCAGCAGTGCCGCTGGCATCAGCACCAGCCCCGCCACCTCCGGGCTGCCGATCAGGCCGGCGAACAGCGAGACCACCAGGATCGCGAAAATCAGCACCGACATCCAGACCAGCCCGAACACCGTGAACGCCCAGAAATTGCGCATGCACGCCACCAGGCTGAAGAATACGCTCTTCACCGGCGGCACCTGGTGCCAGTGGACCAGCGCAGGCGCATGCCAGAACATCAGCGACAGCGGCAGCTGCAGTAGCAGGAACGCCAGCATCGCGTTCTGGGTTGCAGGATCCTGGGCCATTTCCATCGTGGGCATTTGTCCGGCGAGGTAGCGGGTGGCGAAGTTGCCGTTGTCGAAGAGCGACGTGGCACCCATGATGACCCAGAAACCGAGGCCGTACAAGAGGCCCAGCACCAGCATGGCACGCATCTGCTGCCGTCCGGCGCGAAAGGCGCTCAGGAACACCGTGGGCATCGGGAACCGGCCGGTGTCGGCCTCCTTGCTGGCGGCCATCAGGCCCAGTGTGCAGGCCGGCAGCAAGGCCAGGGCCAGGGAGAGGCCGATCACCGGGATGGTGCCGGCCACCGACATCACCGCCAGGAACATGAAGAACAGCCCGGACAGCGCCAGCGGTTGCCGGAAGAAGGTGCGCATGCCCTGCCTGACCCAGGTGATGCCCGTGCGAGCCGGTACGAGTTGGAGTTTCATCGGAGGTCCAGGCTGGCAACGCGCTGACGCAGCACCCGCTCGAAATGGGTGGGGTCGTGGGGCTTGAGCATCGAGGCTTCGCGCGGCAGGTGCAGATCCCACAGCCTGGAGATCCAGAAGCGCAGGGCGCCAGCGCGCTGCATGGCGGGCAGAAGGTGGCGCTCCGCCGCGCTCAAGGGGCGTACGCCGGCATAGGCCTGCAGGAAGCTGTCGTGCAGCTCCTGTTTGCCAGCGCCGGTGTCCAGGTCGATACACCAGTCGTTGAGGCATACCGCGATGTCGAACAGCCAGCTGTCTACGCCGGCAAAATAGAAGTCGAAGAAACCGCTCAGCAGCGCCGGCCCGTCGGCCGGCGATTGGCCTGGCAGCGCGTCGAAAAGCACGTTGTCCCGGAACAGGTCGGCATGGATCGGCCCCCGTGGCAGCGCCGCGTACAGGGATCCCGCGGCGATGTGGTTCTGGTAGGCCAGTTCGCTTTGCAGCAGTGCCGCCTGCGCCGGCTCCAGAAACGGCATCACCACCGGGGCGGTGCTGTTCCACCAGGCGAGGCCCCGCAGATTGGGCTGGTGCATCGGAAAGTCGACCGCGGCCAGGTGCATGCGCGCCAGCATCGCGCCCACGCAGGCGCAGTGCCTGGCAGTGGGGGCCAGCGCGCTGGCGCCGGTCAGGCGGTTGACGACCGTGGTAGGTTTGCCGTGCAGGGCATGCAGGTAGACGCCGGCCGGATCGGGGGCCGGATCGGGTACCGGGATGCCGCGCTGCGCCAGGTGCTTCATCAGTGCCAGGTAGAAGGGCAGCTGCTCGAAACCCAGGCGTTCGAACAGGGTCAGCACATAGGCGCCACGGTCGGTGGTGACAAAGTAGTTGGTGTTCTCGATGCCGCCGGCGCAACCCTGCATGGATTGCAATGCACCCAGCTCGAGGCGGCTTGCCAGTGCGTGGGCTTCGTCGAACGCGACCTCGGTGTAAACCGCCATGAATCAGTGGCCCGGCGCTCAGAAGCCCAGGATCTTCCAGACCCGGGTGCCGCCGGATGCCGACGTGCTGTTGCGCTCGCCGCCCGACGGTGCGCGGTTGGCGCTGGCAGGCAACACATCGTAGGCTGGCAGGTTGACCTTGGGCGATACCGTGATGGTCTGCGTTTCGCCGCCGACCCGCAGCTCGTCGATGCGCGACCCGGCATCCTCGATCCGGATGCGTTCGATGCGTTGTTCCACGCGGCTATCGGTGGCCGGGGCCTGCGTCTGTGCCTGCGCCGACACCACCACCGTCAGGGACAGGCCAAGCAGCACGAGGGCGCACAGGGGAAGCGGGGTCTGGATCATGGCTGGATTGTAGAACCACGGCCCGATGCGGCGGCACAGGCAAAATGCCCGCATGAGCGACTCACCACCACCACCCGGACTGCCGGAATCCACCCGTCCCCGCACCCTGCTGCTGGTGGACGGCTCGAGCTACCTCTACCGCGCCTACCACGCGATGCCGGACCTGCGCGCCGTGCCCGGCGACCCCGAGAGCGCCGCCACCGGCGCCATCCGCGGCATGATCAACATGATGCAGAGCCTGCGCAAGGAGGTCCAGGCGGATTTCGCAGCCTGTGTGTTCGACGCCCGCGGCCCGACCTTCCGGGATGCGATCTACGACAAGTACAAGGCGCAGCGCGCACCGATGCCCGATGACCTGCGCGCGCAGATCCCGCCGATCCATGAAGTCGTGCGGCTCCTCGGCTGGCCGGTGCTGGACGTGCCGGGTGTCGAGGCCGACGACGTGATCGGCACCCTGGCGGTGACGGCCGCCGCGCAGGGCATCGAGGTGCTCGTGTCCAGCGGCGACAAGGACCTGGCCCAGCTGGTCGACGAACACATCACCATCGTCGACACGATGAACGGACGGCGCCGGGACCTCGCCGGTGTGGAAGCGGAGTTCGGCGTGCCGGCCCGCCTGATGGTGGACTTCCAGACCCTGGTGGGGGATGTGGTCGACAACGTTCCCGGTGTCGAGAAGGTCGGCCCCAAGACGGCCGCCAAGTGGCTGCAGGAGTATGGCTCGCTGGACAACATCGTCGCCCACGCGGGCGACATCAAGGGCGTGGTGGGCGACAACCTGCGCAAGGCGCTGGACTGGCTACCCACCGGCCGTGCGCTGCTGACCGTGAAGACCGACTGCGATCTCGACGGCTGGGTCCATGGGCTGCCCTCGCTGGACGCGATCCGCCTGGGTGACAGCAACCTGGCGGGCCTGAAGGAGTTCTACGAGACCTATGGATTCAAGGGTCTGGCGCGGACTGCGGCGGCCGCCCTGGACGGCGGCGCGGGCGGCGCATCGAAAGCCACACCCTCGGACCGGCAATCCGGGCTGTTTGCGCCGGCGTCGGCCGATACCCCGCCGGACATCCCCGCCGGCAGTGCGGTCGCGGGCCCGTTGCACTACGACACCGTGCTGACCTGGGCGTCGTTC
>JANMZX010000082.1:0-7660 GCA_031383745.1 Rhodoferax sp.
GACGATGAAGTCACCGGTATCGACGTGAGGCGTGTAAATGGCCTTGTGTTTGCCGCGCAAACGGAGAGCAACTTCGCTGGCTACTCGTCCGAGGACCTTGTCGGTCGCGTCAATCACAAACCACTCGTGCGTCACGTCAGCTGCTTTTGCACTGAACGTTTTGGTCATGAGTCTTTCTCGGTTAGGAGGGTTTGTACGGGCTCTTTTCCACGGTCGGTGTTCCTCTGAAGGGAATCTCTTAGGTGGGAAATTGATCTTCGCCGCGGAACCACGTGAGCGCTGCGAAGCCCGCGATTATATGAAAGTTCTGGCCTGAGCGGGTTACCATCGCGCCATGTTCAGCTATCGCCACGCGTTTCATGCCGGCAACCACGCCGATGTGCTCAAGCACATGGTGCTGCTCGCCACCCTGAAACACCTCATCCAGAAGGACGGGCCGATCGCGGTGTTCGACACCCATGCCGGAGCCGGACTGTACCGGCTGGACGGCGATTACGCGCAAACCAGCGGGGAAGCCGCCGATGGGTATCTGCGGCTTCGGACTCCGCCGCTTGCCGCCGATGCGGGCAAGAAGCAAGCCCCTTTGGTCCTCGCCCCCGCGCTGAAGGACTACATGGACATGGTCGCCGGCTTCAACGCCAAGGGCAGCCAAAAGGTCTACCCGGGCTCGCCGTTCATCATCCAGAGCCTGTTGCGCGAGCGCGACAAGCTCAAACTGTTCGAGTTGCACCCGACCGATTCCAAGACGCTGGCGGCCAACATAGCGCAGCTCGAAGCCGGCCGTCAGGTGGCAGTATTGCGCGAGGATGGGTTCGAAGCGCTCAAGAAGTACTTGCCGCCGCCACAACGCCGTGCGCTGGTACTGAGCGACCCCAGCTACGAGGTGAAAACCGACTACAGCCGGGTGGTTGCCACCATCGCAGACGCCCTGACCCGGTTTGCCACGGGCACCTATGCGGTCTGGTACCCCATCATTCCGCGACCCGAGGCACATGACGTACCCAGAAAACTCAAGACGCTGGCGACCAAGGCCCGTCGCAGTTGGCTACACGCGACACTGACAATCAAGAACAGCAAGATCACCACGGACGCGGCAGGGGAGGAGCAGCGCCCCGGGCTGCCGGCGAGCGGCATGTTCCTGATCAACCCGCCGCATACCTTGAAACCGGCGCTGCAGGCGGCCCTGCCACAACTGGTGGAACTGCTGGCGCAGGACAGGCACGCGCAGTTCACAGTGGACGCTGGGGTTTGAAATTTCGGCGAATGCCGGCAGCCGACGTCCCAGGGCTGGGGAAAACCTTTGGCGAATGCCATCGCAATGCGATACTCCCTAGGTCGAACGGACTATTGGTCGAAAGCTGAACAAAGTTGACACTCCAGCTATCGAGATGTGCTTGGTTTCGAAGCCAAGGCAATTCATCAAGGGAACAATCATGAGCATCAAGTCATTTGCAAAGAGCGCGATTTGCGTGGCAGCACTCGCAACCGCAACGTTGAGTGCCCAAGCCCAGAGTATCAGCGTTGGTGTGGGCACGATCACCGCCCCGTCAACGTTTTCCCAAGTCATACAAAAGGCCATTGGCGGCTTCACCGATACGTGGAGCTTTGACATCAGCGCACCTACCTTTGCAGCCGGCTCTGTCAGCAATCTGGCCATCTCCATCCCGAACCTGAGTCTTTTCAATATTACGGGGCTGTCGGCACAGCTCTACACCGGTACGAATGTGCTGATAGATGATCTTGACGACAACCCTGGCAGTACTGCCGGCATCAAGGTCGGATCCGGCTTGTTCCCCCCTGGCAGCTACTACTTCAAGCTCTCCGGCACAGCGAACGGCACGTTCGGTGGTCAGTATGTTTTTGCCGTGACAACTCTGCCGGTTCCGGAACCCGAGTCCTACGCCATGCTGCTGGCCGGCTTGGGCGTAATGGGCGCGATAGCCGTTCGTCGTAACCGGCGCAAGCAAGACTGAATTCCTGCCGCGGAGAAATTCCGCTGTGAAAACAAGGGGTTGCATGTTGACCCCTTTTTTTTGCCTGTGTCTGATGTGAACGAATACACAGTTTCGCCTTTCATTGAGCCAAGCTTTCGGTCACGTCAATCCACTACGGCTTTCGGCTCCATAAAATGAATCGTAATCTTTGCTACACACATGGGTGGTGTACTTGGATTTGGTGCCAATTCGGGCTTTTGCGAGTGGCGCCACATGATTCATTCAGCCGATTCATACTGCATCCATGGCCTTTTTGCCCTCTTTATCTACCAAGGAGCTCCAGCGGTACCACCGTGTCGTCACACGTTCGGTCGAAGTGCGCAGCCATTTCGACGTCCTGGCCTGGCTGCAAGGCGACATGCAGCGCTACCTTCCCCATGACATCCTGATAGCGACCTGGGGCAACTTCGAGAAGGGTGCCATCCACCACGACATCATTTCTCCCATGGCGGGCGTGCGCTCCCAGACCTCCAATGCACAAACCGTCACCCCACTGCTGCTCAGCCTGTTCGAGCGCTGGGTGCATTTCGGCAAGAAGCCATTCGCGCTGAACGCCGGTGACAGCGGCTTCCTCATGGAAGACTCGGGCCTGCGCTCCGAGGTCGGCTCGGCGCTGCAAAAAATGCGCTGCGCCATGGTGCATGGCATCATCGACGAGCGCGGCAGCCACGATTGCCTGTACGTCGCCTTCAGCACGAAAGACAAGTACCGTGCGGCCGAACGCGGCACCATCGCGCTGGTACTGCCCTATATCGACACCGCCCTGCGTCAGATCACGCACCTGCCGCACCAAAGCGTGCAGCATCCCGGCACGGTTGTCGCCGACAATTCCGCCACTTCACCCGAACTCAATCTGTCCCAGCGCGAAACCGAAATCCTGCGCTGGGTTTCCAGAGGCAAGACCAACCCCGAGATCGCACTGATCCTCAACATCAGTTCGTTCACTGTCAAGAATCACATGCAGCGCGTATTTCAAAAGCTCAACGTGACCAACCGGGCGCAGGCGGTGAGCAAGCTCATGCCCTTGGCGAGCAATGTCCAAAACTGATGCGGCGCTGTCCGCCGCCTCCCTGCTCAAACGGCCTTCGCAGACGGCGATCAGCAAGGACAACTTCCTCAGCGTCATCGAATCGTCCATCGGGCCCTGCACCTATGTGTTTTCGCTCTGGGCCCTGGCGTACTACTATTCGGCCGAACTGCCACCGCCCTACCTGATCCTCTCGGTTCTCGTATTCGCCCTGACGTTTCCCGGGCAGGCACACCTGGAGTCGTCCATCGGCAGGGTGCTGCTGGATATCGGGGTCAACTGGCTCTGGACTGCGGGCCTGCTTCTGTTGACCGGCTTCGCCACCGGCTATATCCGCGAGTTTTCCCAGGAAACCCTGGTCACCTGGCTTTGGGTGGCGCCGACGGCCGAAATCGGCATGCATCTGGTGCTGCGCGGCGCGGCACCCTGGCTGGTGCGCCTGCAGGGCCCGATGCAGCGCGCCATCATCGTCGGCATGAACGAGCAGGGCATGGCGCTGGCGTCGCGCATCCATGGCGCACCGTTCTCGCGCATCGAACTGCTCGGCTTTGTGGACAGCCGCGACGTTTCCAGGCTGGGCACGGCCGGGCCCAACAAACTGCTGGGCAAGCTCGACACCCTGGCCAGCCTGGTGCAGGACAACCATATCCAGCTGATCTACCTGTCGCTGCCCATGGCATCCCAGCCGCGCATCCTGCAACTGCTGGACACGCTCAAGGACACCACCGCGTCGATCTACTTTGTGCCCGACATGTTTTTCACCGACCTGATCCAGGGCCACACCAGCACGGTGTGCGGCATGCCGGTGATATCGGTTTGCGAGACGCCCTTCCGTGGTGCGGACGGTGCGCTCAAGCGCTTCAGCGATATCGTGCTGTCGATCCTGATCCTGGCGCTGATCCTGCCCCTGCTGGCCGTCCTGGCGGTCGCCGTCAAACTGAGCTCGCCCGGCCCGGTGATCTTCAAGCAACGGCGTTACGGGCTCGACGGCGAGGAAATCGTGGTTTACAAGTTCCGCTCGATGACGGTCACGGAAGACGGCAGCGACATACGGCAGGCAGAAAAGGGCGATGCACGCATCACCCCGCTGGGCGCCCTGATGCGGCGCACCTCGATGGATGAGCTGCCCCAGTTCGTCAACGTCCTGCAGGGGCGCATGAGCATCGTGGGGCCACGCCCGCACGCGGTGGCCCACAACGAGCTCTATCGCAAGCTCATCAAGGGCTACATGGTGCGCCACAAGGTCCGCCCGGGCATCACCGGATGGGCGCAGGTCAACGGTTATCGCGGCGAAACTGTCACACTCGACAAAATGCAGGGCCGCATCGACTACGATCTCGACTATCTGCGGAACTGGTCACTGCGACTGGATCTCCACATCATTTTCAAGACGATCAGACTGGTCCTGAAGGACGAAAAAGCACATTGAGCCATGCCGCCAACGCACCCAAGTTCACTGACCTTGCTGGCCATCACCCTGGCCACGTGTGGGCACGCCTGGGCGGAAGGCGGCCAGGACCTGCAATTGCGTGCCTCGATGGGCCTGGCGCACGACAGCAACCTGTTCCGGTTGCCCGACAGCGCCAATGCGCAGGCACTGATCGGCCGTGACTCCGCCGCCGAGACGGTACGCATCACCACGCTGGGCCTCAACTACAACAAGGCCTACAGCCTGCAACGGGTCGAGCTCGATGTGAGCCTGGTGAAATACAGCTACCAGAACTTCAGCTACCTGGATTTTTCGGCACTGAACTACCGCGGCGCCTGGCGCTGGAGCTACACCCCGCACCTGCGCGGTAGCCTCAGCACCGCGCGCGACCAGACCCTCAACAGTTTCATCGACTTCCAGGGCTTCAACGTGCGCAACGAGCGTGTGAACACCAACACCCGCTTCGATGGCACCTACGAGCTCGACGCCAACTGGCGCCTGATCGGCGGGCTGACACAGGCGGCCCTCAAGAACAGCCTGCAGATCACCTCCGAGGCCGACTACCGCCAGACCACGCTGGATGGCGGCGTGCGTTATGTGCTGGCCTCGGGCAGCTCGGCCGGCTACACCCTGCGCAGCTCGGACGGCGCCTACACCACCAACCGGCCCATACCATCGGCCGGTTTTTTTGACGACCGCTTCACCCAGACCGACAACGAACTTCTGGCCACCTGGGCGATCAGCCGCGACACCACCGCCGATTTCAAGGCCGGTTACCGCAGCCGCACCTACCCGAATTACCCGCAGCGCAACTTTGCCGGCATGACCGGCGCCGCCACTGTCAACTGGTCGTATTCACCCAAGGCGGGGGTGGTGGCGGGCTGGACGCACGACATCAACGCGTTCGAAACCACCAACACCAATTTTTCGCAGACCGACCGTTTCTCCGTCGGCCCCGTGTGGCAAATCAGCCCCAAGGCCGTGATGCGGGTGCAGCTGGCACACTCGGTGCGGGATTTCGGCGGCAGCCCCACTGCGTTGGCGCCGCTGCAGCGTCGCGATGTCACGCGCGACGCCACCGTGTCGGTGGAATGGCAGCCCTACACCTTCATGTCGCTCAGCGCGTCGCTGCAAAACGCCAGGCGCTCGTCGAGCCTGGCCGGTTTCGACTACTCCAGCAACCTGTTAAACATCAGCGCGCAGTTCACCTACTGACGCAGCCGTTTCACATCCGTACGCTACCCTGCTCACCATCATGAAAAACACCCTCCGCCTCCTCGTTGCCGCCACGCTGGTCGTGCTCACGCTTGCCGCCTGCGGCAACAAGGAAGACAAGAAGGTGGCCACCCAGGTGGCCGCCAAGGTGGGCTCCGAAGAAATCTCGGTGCACCAGATCAACCAGGTGCTCAGCCGCACCAACGCTGCCAACGCCACCCCCCAGGCCGTGCAGAACCTGCGCCGCGAAGTGCTCGAAAAGCTGATCGACCAGCAACTCGCCGTGAGCCAGGCCGAGGAGAGCAAGCTCAACCGCTCGCCAGAAGTCGTCGCGATGATCGAAGCTGCCCGGCGCGAGGTGCTGGCCCGCGCCTACATCCAGCAGCTGACCGGCGCGCTGCCCAAGCCGAGCGCCGACGAGACCAGGAAGTATTACGTCGAACATCCAGCGCTGTTTGCCGAGCGTCGCGTGTTCAACCTCCAGGAAGTGCAACTTCCCGCGGCGGCTGGCGAGGCGGTCGCTGAACAGGTCCGCACCATGCTGGGAAGCGGCAAGCCCATGGAAGAGGTTGCGGCTTTCCTGAAATCCAAGGACATCAAGTTCGGCGGGGGTGCAGCCACCCGCGCCGCGGAGCAGATTCCGCTCGAGCTGCTGAGCAAGGTCCATGCGCTCAAGGACGGCCAGTCGCTCGTGGTGCAGAACCCTCAGGGGTTCAACGTGATCCGGGTGGCGTCGTCGCAATCGGCCCCGGTCCCCGAAGCCAATGCCCTGCCCCGCATCGAGCAGTTCATGACCAACCAGCGCGGGGCCGAAGCGGTCAGCCAGAACATCAAGCAGCTGCGCACCAAGGCGACGGTCACCTACATGGGCGATTTTGCGCCCGGCGCTGCCGGTGCCGCGTCTGCGCCGGCGGCGGCTGCCCCGGCAGCTGCAACACCGGCGGCCGTGGCCCCTGCTGCAACACAGCCGACGGTGACCGCCGCGCCAGCGCCCGCCACCGACCCCGCCAAAACCCAGAGCGTGATCGAAAAAGGCGTGGCCAAGCTCAAGTAGCCAGCCCCGGAACCAACTCGCCCTGCCCTTTCCCCTGAACCGGACCAACCCATGACCATGCGTTTCTACCGATTGCCCCACCTGCTGCTGGCCGCCGTGCTCTCGCTCGCCAGCCTGGTCAGTTTTGCCCAGGCCAAGCCCGACTACCCGCTGGGCGCGGGTGACGCCATCCGGGTGCAGGTGTTCCAGAACCCCGACCTCACGATCGAAACCCGGGTGTCGGAAAACGGCTCCATCACCTACCCGCTGATCGGCGCGGTCGACCTGGGCGGCCTGTCGATCGCCGCTGCCGAGAAACGAATCGCCGACGCGCTGCAAAAAGGCGGCTTCATCCGCCAGCCGCAGGTCAACATCGTGCTGATCCAGATCCGCGGCAACCAGGTGTCGGTGCTGGGGCAGGTCAACCGGCCGGGGCGGTTCCCGCTGGAGACGGCCAACACCCGGCTGAGCGACATGCTGGCCAATGCCGGTGGTGCCACGCAGGGCGGCGACGACATGGTGGTGATCACCGGCCAGCGCGACGGCAAGTTCTTCCGCAAGGTGGTGGACATTCCCTCCATCTACCTGGGCGAAAAGCCGCAGGAAGACATCGTGCTGCTGGGTGGCGACACCATCTATGTGCACCGTGCCCCGGTGTTCTACATCTACGGCGAGGCGCAGCGCCCGGGGTCGTTCCGCGTGGAGCGCGACATGACCATCATGCAGGCGCTGGCCCAGGGTGGCGGGCCCACGGCGCGCGGCAGCGAGAAGAAGCTGCGCCTGCACCGCAAGACGGACAACGGCAGCATCGAGCAGACCGTGCCCAGGCTGACCGACTTCGTGCAGCCCAACGACGTGATCTACGTCGAAGAACGCCTCTTCTAATAAAAGCAACCAGGACCGCGCGCCATGACCCTCCAACAATTTCTGCTCATCCTGCGGGCCCGCTACCTGGTGGCGCT
>JANMZX010000115.1:0-4537 GCA_031383745.1 Rhodoferax sp.
CGAGCTGTCCCCGGTGAGTGCAGACACGTTCGTGGCCCATGTCCATCCCGACGATCTGCCGCACAGCCGGGACATGCTGCGCCGGCATCTCAGCGGCTCCAGCAGCTTCTACGAATGCGAGATGCGCCTGCGCCACAAGGCGGGGCACTGGGTCTGGGTGCTGGCCCGGGGCCGGCTGGCAACACGCACACAGCAGGGCCTGCCGGAGTGGGTCGCCGGGACCAACCTGGACATCACCGAGCGCAAGTCGGCCGAAGCGCAGGCGCAGGCGAGTGCCCGGTTGTTGCGGGGCGCCATCGACACCATCGACGAGGCGTTCGTGCTGTACGACCCCGAAGACCGCCTCGTCCTGTGCAACGACAAGTACCGCCAGATGTACGCCAGCGTGGCCCACCTGATGGTGCCCGGCGCGCGGTTCGAGGACCTGATCCGCGCCGGTGCCGAACGCGGCGACTACAGCGCGGCGGTCGGGCGCGTCGACGCGTGGGTGGCCGAACGCATGACCGCCCATCGGGCCGCCAACAGCATGCTGGTGCAGCGGCTGCACAACGGCCGCACGCTGCGCATCGTCGAGCGCCGGATGCCGGACGGCCACACCGTCGGATTCCGGATCGACATCACGGAACTGGTCCAGGCCACCGAAGCGGCGCAGGACGGCTCGCGCGCCAAGAGCCAGTTCCTGGCCAACATGAGCCACGAGATCCGCACCCCGATGAACGCGGTGCTGGGCATGCTGGCGCTGTTGCGCAAGACGCAGCTGACGACGCGCCAGGCCGACTACGCCACCAAGGCCGAGAACGCCGCGCGGGCGCTGCTGGGTCTGATCGACGACATCCTCGACATCTCCAAGGTCGAGGCCGGCAAACTGGCGCTGGAACTGCATCCGTTTCGGATCGACCACCAGCTGCGCGACCTGTCGGTCATCCTGTCCACCATGGTCGGGCAGAAGCACGTGGAGGTGCTGTTCGATGTCGATCCGGCCCTGCCCCGGCAGCTGGTTGGCGACGCGATGCGGCTGCAGCAGATACTGCTCAACCTGGCTGGCAATGCGATCAAGTTCACACCCGAAGGCGAAGTCGTCGTGTCCCTGCGGGTGCTGTGCCAGGAGCCGCGGTCCGTGACGCTGGAGGTCGCCGTGCGGGATACCGGGATCGGGATCGCGGCCGAGAACCAGGCCCGCATCTTCGACGGATTCACCCAGGCCGAAGCGTCCACCACGCGGCGTTTCGGCGGCACCGGGCTGGGCGTGGCGATCAGCCAGCGGCTGGTGGCAATGATGGGGGGCCGGCTGGAGCTCGACAGCACCCTGGGCCAGGGCAGCCGGTTTCATTTCGAGATCACGCTGGCCGTGGCGGATCCGGCCAGCGCACTGGTGCTGCCCGGCGACCGTGCCGTGCCCTGGCGCACGCTGGTCGTGGACGACAACCCGGTGGCGCGCGAGCTGCTGGAGCGCATGTGTCGTTCACTGGGCTGGCTCGTCGACGTGGCCGACGGCGGCGAGTCCGCGCTGGGCCTGCTGCAGCGCCAGGCCGCCGCCGGGGTCGGCTACCAGGCGATGTTCGTCGACTGGCAGATGCCTGGCCTGGACGGCTGGCAGACCTGCCAGCGCATCCGCGAGATGCAATTGGCGGGCGTGGCGCCGGTGATCGTGATGGTCACCGCACATGGGCGCGAGCTGCTGCTCCAGCGCTCCCCAGAAGACCAGGCCCTGCTCGATGGTTTCCTGGTCAAGCCCGTGACCGCCTCGATGCTGCTGGACGCGGTGCTGGACGCGCGGACCGGGCACGGCGCCGCCAATGCCGTGCCGCAGGCCGTACCGGACCTCATGCGCCTGGCTGGCATGCGCATCCTGGTGGTTGAAGACAACGCCAACAACCAGCAGGTGGTGCGCGAGTTGCTGGGTGCGGAGGGCGCCCTGGTCCAGATCGCGTCGGACGGGCAGGAGGGTGTCGATGCGGTCGCCAACGCCACGCCGCCATTTGACGTGGTGCTGATGGATCTGCAGATGCCGGTGATGGACGGATTCACCGCCACCCGGCGCATCCGCACCGGGCTGGGTCTGGACCAGCTGGCGATCGTGGCGATGACAGCCAATGCCCTCGCATCGGACCGCGAGGCCTGCCTGGCCGCCGGCATGAACGACCATGTCGGCAAACCCTTCAACCTCGGCGACCTGGTGCGCGTGCTGCGCAAGAACGCCGGCTGGTCGGAGTTGACTGCGCCGTCAACCCCTGCGCCGGCGACGGGGTTGACGGCGCGGCAGATGGCCGCCGCCGCCGCTGCCGGGGTCGACATCGACGTGGCCTTGCGGCGCATGGGCGGGCGGCTGGACGTCTACGAGCGCATGTTGCGGCTTTTTGTCGACGACCTGCGGTCTGCGCCAGGCCGGTTGCGGGCCCTGGCCGCCGAGGGGGACGCAGCACAGGTCTCGAACCTGCTGCACACCATCAAGGGGGTGGCGGCATCCCTGGGCGCCGACGGCGTCAGTGCCGGCGCCGCCGCCGCTGAGGCACAACTTGCCGCCGTGCCGCACGACGCGACGCAGGTTGTCGGTCAGGCCTGCACCATCGTCGACGCCGCGCTGGGCGGCCTGGACAGCCTGTTGGCGGCCTTGCCAGACGGCGCGCCGGCGTCGGCAGCCGCTGGCGCACTCGAGCCGGCGGCGCTGGTGCCACGTTTGCAGGCCATCGCACACATGCTGCGCCATGGCGACATGGCCGCGACCGACGCCATGGCCCAATTGCAGCTGGGCGCCGGCGCGTCAGGGGCCGCGTCGCTGCAGCCCGTGGCCGAAGCGATTGCGCGGCTCGAGTTCGACCGCGCGTTGCGCCTGTGCGAAGACTTGATCGTAGGCCAGACCGCATGAGCACGCCGGGCCGCCCCAAGGGCGAATACCGCAGTGTGCAGCACGAAGGACCACCCGTGAGCCATCTGCCTGACACAGACCCGTTCCCGGGCGCCGACGTCCCCGGGCTGGCTGCCCGTCGACCCCGTCTGCTGATAGTCGACGACCAGCCTGCCATCGTGCATGCCCTGTACCAGGCGTTTTCGGCCGACCACCAGGTGTTCATGGCCACCAGCGGCGAACAGGCGCTGGAGCAGTGCGCGCGCCATCAGCCCGACCTGGTGCTGCTGGACGTGGTGATGGCCGGGATCGATGGCTTCGAAGTGTGCCAGCGCCTCAAGGCAGACGTGTCGACGCGCGACATCCCGGTGATATTCGTCACGGCCAGCAACGACGAAGTCGCGGAGACCCGCGGGCTGGATGCCGGCGCGGTGGACTTCATCACCAAACCGATCAACCCCAAGATCGTGCGCGCCCGCGTCAAGACCCATCTCACCCTGAAGGCGCAGGCGGACCTGCTGCGCCACTGGGTCTACATCGATGGGCTGACCGGCGTTCCGAACCGGCGCCACTTTGACGAGCACCTGAACGCCGAATGGCGCCGCGCAATGCGCCATGCCACAGACCTGAGTGTCATCCTGCTGGACGTGGACTTCTTCAAGCTGTACAACGACCGCTACGGCCACCAGGCTGGAGACGACTGCCTGCGCCGGGTGGCGCAGACGCTGCAGGCATGTGTCCGGCGTCCGGGCGACCTGGTGGCCCGCTACGGTGGCGAGGAGTTCGTGTGCCTGCTGCCGGAAACCGGCCTGGCCGGCGCCATGCGGTTTGCGCAGCAACTTGCCAGCCAGGTGGCCGAGCAACAGATAGCACATGCGGCCTCGTCGGTGGCGCCGATGGTCACCGTGAGCGCGGGCGTGGCGAGCACACGCGCTGGTGGCGCCGAATCCGCACCGGAGCGTCTGGTGCGCCAGGCTGACGCCCAGCTCTACCTGGCCAAGGCACGCGGGCGACACCAGGCCTGTGGTGCCGAACTGGATTCCCCGACGCTGCTGTCACCGCGCACCTGAGCCCGGCGGTGTCGCTCCCGGGTTCTTGGGTGTCGTGCCGTGGACACCGCCCCGGGGTCGTCTGTCCACAATCCCGGTAGTCTGCCCACCACATTTCACGAATAGGTTTCCCCTTGAACTTGAACGACTTCGACCCCGAACTCGCCGCCGCGATGCGCGCCGAGGCGCAGCGCCAGCAGGACCACCTGGAACTGATCGCGTCCGAGAACTACACCAGCGCGCTGGTGATGCAGGCCCAGGGCAGCGTGCTGACCAACAAATATGCCGAGGGTTACCCGGGCAAGCGGTATTACGGCGGATGTGAACACGTCGACGTGGCCGAGACGCTGGCCATCGAACGCGCCAAGAAGCTGTTCGGCGCGGCCTTTGCCAATGTGCAGCCGCATTCGGGTTCGAGCGCCAATGCCGCGGTCTACATGGCCTTGCTGCAGCCCGGCGACACCATCCTGGGCATGAGCCTGGCGCACGGCGGCCACCTGACCCACGGCGCCAAGGTGAGCTTCT
Organism: Rhodoferax sp.; assembly: GCA_031383745.1. Classification (GTDB taxonomy): domain Bacteria; phylum Pseudomonadota; class Gammaproteobacteria; order Burkholderiales; family Burkholderiaceae_C; genus CAISIP01. The sequence goes on from JANMZX010000115.1 coordinate 4,420, forward strand.
CCGGCAAGTTCTACAACGCCGAGCAGTACGGCATCGACACCGCCACCGGCCTGATCGACTACGACGCGCTCGAGGCCCAGGCCATCGCCGTCAAGCCCAAGATGGTCATCGCCGGTTT
>JANMZX010000120.1:0-11461 GCA_031383745.1 Rhodoferax sp.
GTCGCTGGTCGGTGCCGGCGGCGCGTTCGTATCGGTGCCGTTCATGACCTGGTGCAATGTGCCGATCCACAATGCCGTCGCCACCTCCTCCGCGCTGGGTTTCCCGATTGCCCTGGCCGGGACCATCGGCTATCTGATCGCCGGATGGGGCTTGCCGGCCATGCCGGCCGGGGCCATCGGTTACCTGTTCTGGCCGGGGCTGGTGGTCTTGTCGCTCGCCAGCATGGCGACTGCGCCGCTCGGTGCAAGAGTCGCCCACAGCATGGACATCGCGCCGCTCAAGCGCGCCTTCGCCGTGGTGCTGTACGGCCTGGCGGCGTATTTCGTGCTGCGCTGATGCGTAAAAGGAAGGCCGGAAGATGAAGATCTGTGTCGTGGGTGCGGGCGCCATCGGCGGCATGCTGGCCGTGCAGCTGGCCCTGGCCGGCCATGCGGTCAGCATCATCCTGCGCGGCGCCAACCTGGCCGCAGTGGCAGCCAACGGCCTGACGCTGATCGAGCCTGACGGCACCCGCTTGCAGGTGCGCCCGGCGCACGCCACCGACGTGATCGCGCAGGCCGGTGTGCAGGACATCGTCATCCTGGGCATGAAGGCGCACCAGGTCGGGGCGGTCGCCCCCGACCTGCACCACCTGATGCATGCCGAGACCCGCGTGGTGACGATGCAAAACGGCATCCCCTGGTGGTACTTCCACCGGCTGCCCGGCCCGTACTGCGGCCGCCCGGTGACCGCCGTCGATCCGGACGGCGTGATCGCCCGCCATATCGACGCCACCCGCGTGATCGGGAGTGTGGTCTACCCGGCCAGCGAGGTCGTGCAGCCGGGCGTGATCCGGGTGATCGAGGGCAACCGCTTCACGCTGGGCGAGATCGACGGCAGCGACACGCCCTCGGTGCGCGCCGTCAGCGCCGCGTTCAAGCAGGCCGGTTTCAAGGCACCGGTATCGACCGACATCCGCTCCGAGATCTGGCTGAAGTTGTGGGGCAACCTGAGTTTCAACCCGATCAGCGCACTGACCCATGCCACTCTGGAAGACATCTGCCGCTTCAGCCCGACACGCGCACTGGCCGCGGCCATGATGGGCGAGGCGCAATCGATCGGCGAGAAACTGGGCGTGGCGTTCAAGGTCAGCCTGGACAAGCGTATCGCCGGCGCGCAGGCCGTGGGACAGCACAAGACCTCGATGCTGCAGGACGTGGAGCAGGGCCGGCCGCTGGAACTGCAAGCCCTGGTGGCGGCGGTGATGGAACTCGGCGTGATCACCGGCACTCCCACCCCGACCATCGACGCGGTGTTTGCATTGTCCAGCCTGCTGGCCGCGACATTGCAGGCGCATCGCGCCGTCCTCAGGATCAACCAGTAGCACCATGACCCACTTCACCACCCTGGCCGGGATGATTGCGCAACAGGCACCGGACGCGATCGCGCTGACGGCCCCCGGCGGCGGCGCGCCGCTGGATTACGGCGCACTGCACGCGCTCGTCTTGCGTACGGCCGACGCCCTGAACCGCCTGGGCATCGGGCGCGGCGACCGGGTGGGCATCGTGCTGCCCAATGGCCCCGAAATGGCCTGCGCCTTCGTGGCCGTGGCCAGCGCCTGCACCGCAGCCCCGTTGAACATGGCCTACCGCGCCAACGAATTCGAGTTCTATCTGGGCGACCTGCACGCCAAGGCGCTGATCGTGGCGCAGGGCAGCGACTCACCGGCCCTGGCGGTGGCGCGCAGCATGGGCATCCGGGTGCTGCAACTGCAATCGCAGCCTGCGCAGGGTGCCGGCCAATTCTGCCTGCTGGCGGATGACGCCGCGCCCTGGGCCCCCGCCAACAGCGGGCTGGCGCACGCGGACGACACCGCGCTGATCCTGCACACCTCGGGCACCACCTCCCGGCCCAAGATCGTGCCGCTGTCGCATCGCAATGTGTGTGCCTCGGCACGCAACATCAGCACCACGCTGCGATTGACTGCGGCCGACCGTGAACTGCACGTGATGCCGCTGTTCCACATCCACGGCCTGATCGCCGGCCTGCTGGCACCCATGGCCGTGGGCAGCCAGATCTTCTGCACACCCGGCTTCAATGCCCTGAAGTTTTTCGGCTGGATGAAAGAGTGCAGACCCACCTGGTACACCGCCGTTCCCACCATGCACCAGGCGATCCTGTCGCGTGCGGCGGGCAACCGCGACGTGATCGACGCCCACCCGCTGCGCTTCATCCGTTCGTCGTCGTCGTCGATGCCGCCGCAGGTGATTGCCGAACTCGAAAGCGTGTTCGGTGCGCCCCTGATCGAATCCTACGGCATGACCGAAGCAGCACACCAGATGGCCAGCAGCCCTCTGCCGCCGGCCAGGCGCGTGCCGGGTTCGGTCGGGCTGGCGGCAGGGCCGGAGATCGCCATCATGGACCCTGCCGGCGCCCTGCTGGCTGCCGGCATGACCGGTGAGATCGTGATCCGCGGCGACAACATCACCGCTGGCTACGAGAACAATCCGGCGGCCAATGCAGAGGCCTTCGTGAACGGCTGGTTTCGCACCGGCGACCAGGGCGTGCTCGACGCCGATGGCTACCTGAGCCTGACCGGTCGCCTGAAGGAGATCATCAACCGAGGTGGTGAAAAGGTCTCGCCGCGCGAGGTCGACGAGGTGCTGATGGACCACCCCGCCGTGGCCCAGGTCGTCACCTTCGGCATGCCCCATGCGAAGCTGGGCGAAGAGGTCGCCGCTGCAGTGGTCCTGCGCGAAGGACAGCAGGTGACCGAGCGGGAGTTGCGCGATTTCGTGGCCACCCGGCTCGCGGATTTCAAGGTGCCGAAAAAACTGCTGTTCATGGCCGAGATTCCGAAAGGCGCCACCGGCAAACTGCAGCGCATCGGCCTGGCCGCGAAGCTCGGACTGGGCTGACTATGGCGCTGCCCCGGGACGCGCCAGCCCGCGCATCAGCCGCTCGAAGTCAGCCGCCGGCAAGGCCGGCGAACACAGGTAGCCCTGGAACGACGCGCACTGCTGGTCCAGCAGGTACTGCCGCTGCGCCTCGGTCTCCACGCCCTCGGCAACGACGTCGAGCCTGAGCCCGCGGGCCATGCCGATGGTCGCACTGACGATCGCGCGGTCACCCTCGTCGTCGGGCAAGCCGGTGACGAAGGACCGGTCGATCTTGAGTTTGGAGATCGGAAAGCGCTTGAGATAGGCCAGGCTGGAATATCCGGTGCCGAAGTCGTCGATCGACAAGCCCACGCCCAGGGCCGCCAGGGCATGCAGGCGCGCCAGCGCCTCCTGCGCGTCCTTGAGCAGGATCGACTCTGTGAGCTCCAGCTCCAGCAGCGCCGGCCGCAAGCCGCAGTGCCTCAGCACGGCACCGACATGCTGCACGAAGTCGGCCTGCTGGAACTGCAATGCCGACACGTTGATCGACACCGTCACCGGCTGGCCGGCCTGCTCCCATTGCCTAGCCTGGCGAACCGCCTCTTCCAGCACCCAGTTGCCGATGCTGATGATGAACCCGGTTTCCTCGGCCACCGGGATGAACACCGCCGGACCCACCTCGCCCATGTCGGGGTCGGTCCAGCGGACCAGCGCTTCGGCCGCCACGAGACCACCGCTGGCCAGCGAGATCTGGGGCTGGTAGTGCAGCCGGAAGCGGTTCTGCTGCATGGCCAGGCGCATCGCGTGGTCCATCTTCATGCGCGAGAGCACATCGACATTCATCTGCGGCTGGTAGAAGCGAAAGCTGCCGCGGCCCTGCTCCTTGACCCGGTACATGGCCGTGTCAGCGAACTGGATCAGGTCGTCGAGTGTCTTGCCGTCCCCCGGGTACAGCGCCACCCCGATGCTGCACCCCACGGAAAAGCTCATGGCGTCGATCTGCAAGGGCCGAGCGAGCGCGTGCAGGATGCGTTGTGCGCCGATCTCCGCTCCGTGTACATCGGCCTCCTGCAGGAAAACCACGAATTCGTCCCCACCCAGGCGGCACAGGGTGTCGACATCGCGCAGGCACATCTTGATGCGGTCGGCCACCTCCACCAGCACCCGGTCGCCAAAGGCGTGCCCCATGGAGTCGTTGATGTTCTTGAAGCGGTCCAGATCCAGAAACAGCACCGCGAACCGCCCGCCGTTGCGCTCTGCCATGCGCAGCGCAAAGTCGACGCGCTGGGTCAACAGCAGCCGGTTGGGCAGCCCGGTGAGCACGTCGCGGTAGGCCAGCGTCTCGATACGTTGCTGGGCGGCGCGTTTTTCCGTCAGGTCGCGGAAAAAGCAGATGCTGTGCACCGCGCAGCCCTGGTCGTCGCGCAGCAACACCCAGGACACCTGCACCGCGTGCGTGGTGGTGCCGTCCGACTTGCGCCACACCTCCCCTTCCCAGAGGCCATCTGCCTCCAGGTGTTGGGCAATGCGCCCGGACAAGCCCGGGTCGTGCGGGTCGTGGAACATGTCGCGCGTCGATGTTCCCAGCAACTGCGCCTGCGGCACGCCGGCGAGGCGCACACAGGCGGGATTGGCGGCCAGCATGCGCAAGCCGGGGTCGGTGATGAACACCGCGTCGAGGCTGGATTCGAACACCTTGGCAGCCAGTCGCAGCCGCGACTCGTTGTCGCGCTGCTGCGTGACGTCGCGAAACGCGAACACCCGCCCGGTGGGTTGACCGCGGCTGTACTGCGGCAGGGACACCCGCTCCACCAGACGCCCGGAGCGCAACACCAGCAGGTCGGAAGCCTCCAGCAGCGGGAACTCGGCCAGGTAGGCCAGGCGCTCCTGGTAGCCGGCGGCGTCCAGCACCATGCCGGCGAGGTGCGCCAGCAGCGCTGCGTCGTCACGGCGCAGCATCAGCGCATCCGGCAGCTGCCACATCTCGGCGAAGCGGCGGTTGTAATTGCGAACGCCGCCATGCAGGTCGATCACCAGCATGCCATCGGCTGTCGATTCCAGCGTGGCGCGCAATTCGGCAAGCAGTGTTTCGAGCTGGTTGTCGCTCTGGCGCTGGGGACGCAGGTCGCGCATCGCCACGAGAAACACCGGCGCCCCGGGCGCCATGGCGGCCCGGCGCACGCTGCGTTCGACAGGAATCGCCACGCCGTCGGCGCCACGAACCAGCGTCTCGGAATGGATGTGCTCGCTCAGGCCTGCGGCCACGTCCTCCCAGAAGAACATGTCTTCCGGCGCGGCTGCGAGTTCGAGCGCCGGCCGGCCGAGCAGGTCCTGCCGCGGCAGGCCGACCAGATCGGCCGCAGCCTGGTTGACGGCGATGATCCGCAGGCCTACCGCATCCACCACCCACACTGCCTCGATCAACGCCTCCACGAGTGCACCCCATGCGGCGCCCACGGGCAATACGTCGCCGCGCGGGCTGTGCGGCCCGGCCTGATCGGTCGGCCCGGCGGGGTTCATGCCATCAATGCGCCAGTGTCGACCGACATCGCGCGTTCGAAGAAATAGCAGATGCGGACGCGAGGCGACAGATAGTCCAGCGCCGCCCTGGGCAGGACTGAGGGCTTGAGGCTGCGCCGAATGCCGGGTGCATCGGGATGCTCCAGGTCGAGGATGAGCGCCTCCTCGCGCGGGACGGCCGGGTCGTGCACGACCACTCGCGGCTTGAGCGGACGCGCCGAGTTGACAGACACCACCAGCGCGTAGAGTTGGTTGGCCAGCTGCACCACCGAGCCCGGTGGATAGACACCCATCATCCGGATGAAGGCGGCCAGCACCACACCATCGTAACGCGCCTTCATCTGGGAGAAGATCAGCGACAGCGCCTCATGCGGCGTAACCGCAGCCGAGGGCCGTGCCGGGTTGCACATGTTGTCGTAGCGGTTGACCAGCGCCAGGATCTTTCCCCCCGTGCTGAGGGCCGCGGCTGGCAGCTGGCGCGGAAAACCCGTGGCATCCATCAATTCGTGGTGCTCGGCCAGTGCGAGCAATGCGCTGGCGGAAACCTCCAGGCTTCTGGCCAGCACGATGCCGTGCGCCACGTGGTCCTGGTAGGCGCGGCAATCTGCAGGAGACAACTTGCCATCCATCCACCGCACACGCTCGGGCATCTGGGTCTTGCCGATGTCATGCAGGAAGGCGGCCACACCCAGATCCTGCAGTTCGTCCTGCGCCAGCCCCAGGGCCTTGCCCAGCAGCAGGCTCAGCACGGTCACGTTCACCGGGTGCATGCAGGCCCGGTCTCCCATGGCCTCCGACAACAGGCGGATCGACGACTCGCCTTGGGCGAGCACCTCGGCGACGATGCCGTCCACCAGTTCCCGGCATTGCCGCGCAGCCTCGCCGGGCTCCCGGCGGAGCTGGTCGAGCACGGTCTGGTAACGCCGGATCGCAGCACCGAACTGCTCGTCGCAACGCGCCAGGCTGAGCCGCTGCGCCTCCAGCAGCAGCCGATGCCGCTCACGGCGGTCCTGCTCTGGCGAACCCCCGCCATCGGCGGCCTCCTGGCCCGCGTCTGCCGCGTTGGCGGGTGCCTCGGCTGGCACCACGGGAGGCAGCGGCTCCGGGTCGCTCCTGGACGGCACCCAGCGAATGCGCGACAGGCCGAGCTTGCGCAGGGTGTCGATCTGCCGCTCGGAACTGATCTTGAAACTGCCTTTCGGGAACGGGTGGGCCATCCAGCCCAGTTCGAGCTCGATGTACAGGCCTATCCGGAGCTGGTCTGGCAAGACATAGTCGTGGCCGCTATCCGTCATTTGGGCAAATCGAGGTCTCCAATCCGGCACGGGCTGCGCCACCGCGGCGCTGCTCTGTGTGCGGCGAGCTTACTACCGGTCCCCGGGCCCCGCCATAGCCCGGCCGGGAAGTGTGGTGTTTACCCCCACACGCGCACTATCATGGGGCGACTCCATCACCACACCACGCCATGATCGAATTCTTCTTCGACTGCTCCAGCCCCTGGACCTGGCTGGGTTTCCACAACCTTCAGCCGCTGGCAGTGGAACTCGGCGAAGTGGTTGCCTGGCGCCCGATCCTCGTCGGTGGCGTTTTCAACAGCGTCAATCCGAGCGTCTACGCGCAGCGCGACAACCCGGTGCCGGCGAAACAGGCCTACATGGCCAAGGACCTGCAGGATTGGGCCCGCCTGGCCGGGCTGCATATCGTGATGCCGCCGCGGGTGTTTCCGGTCAACAGCGTCAAGGCGATGCGCGGTTGCCTGTGGCTGGAGCCCCAGGGGCTGCTGCCTGCATTTGCCACTGCGGTATTCCAGGCCTACTGGTCACGCGAAGAGGACATTTCGGACGACGCCGTGCTGGCGCGTATCTGCCTGGCCTGCGGCATCGAGCCGGCGGCGTTCCAGGCCGCCATCCAATCGGCGCCGATCAAGCAGCAACTCAAGGACAACACCGAAGAACTGATACGCCGCGGCGGATTCGGCTCGCCGACGATCTTCATCGGCGACGACATGTATTTCGGTAACGACCGCCTGCCTCTGGTGCGGCAGGCCTTGCTCAGGCGAACAGCAGCGCAGGCGCGCGTGTAAGGGGCAACAGCTGCGCCGGCATCGGCTCCAGCGCCACGCCGCTCCAGCGCCGCCATCCGTACAGGCTGGCAAACGTGAAGCCCGGAGAGTCGGCGCCTGGCGCACCCACCCGCTCGGCGCCGCGCCGCGCCGCGTCGATGCACCCTGCGGGCAGGGTCAGGTGGTAGGGGTTGCGCGCCACCTCCCCCGCGTGCAGGCTCAGCGCTGCCACGAGTTCCGACACATCTGCGGCGGACAGTTCGACCATCAGGCCGGGGTTGGGCTGCGTGTTCCAGTACTCGCTCAGCACCACATGCGGTCGAAGCGCCGACCCGACGCGGCGCAGGGCATCGAGAACCAGCCTGTGGGTGCCGGTATGGGCGGCATGGCCATCGTTGTCATGCGGGCACACCAGCACCTGCGGCCGGTGCACAAGCAGCAGCTCGGCGACCCTGCCGACCGCGCGATCCCAGTGGGCGGGTTCGGTCACCGACGTCTGCGGCGCGATGCGCTCCAAGCCCTGCGCCGTCTCGCCCGAGGCGCTGACCAGTTCGAAACCCAGATGCGCACAGCAGGCGGTCAACTCACCCCAGCGGGCGGCGCGCCGCTCCTGCCTGCTGCCCAGGGTCACCGCGACATTGACCACGCGCCAGGCCTCCTGCCTGCGCAAGCGCCAGGCGAGGCCGCCGGTGATGGCTTCGTCGTCGGGATGCGGGGAGAACAGCAGGCAGACCGGCGCCTCGGCAGCGACGGCCGGGAGGGGCGGGGCCGGCAAAACCGTGGGCGCCAGCGCCCTGCCCTGTGCCAGCAGGTGTTCGAACCCCTGGACATACGGCAGAAAAACGTTCGAGGTGTGATCGGTCATTGAAAAACCCCGCCGCAGCGGGGTTGCATCCGACAGCCGGGCATGCGCCCTGGCGCATCAACCCATGTGCAAGCCGCCATTGACGGAGAAATCGGCGCCGGTGGAATAACCGCCTTCGTTGGATACCAGCCAGGCGATGATGGAGGCGATCTCGCTCGGCTCGCCCAGGCGCTTGACCGGGATGGTGTTGACGATCTTGGCCAGCACGTCCTCGCGCACGGCCTTGACCATGTCGGTGCCGATGTAGCCCGGGCTCACCGTGTTGACCGTCACGCCCTTGGTGGCGAGTTCCTGCGCCAGGGCCATGGTGAATCCGTGCATGCCGGCCTTGGCAGCGGAGTAGTTGGTCTGGCCGGCCTGGCCTTTTTCGCCGTTCACCGACGAGATGTTGACGATGCGGCCCCAGCCCTTCTCGACCATGTCGGCCACCACCTGTTTGGTGACGTTGAACATCGAGTTCAGGTTGGTCTCGATCACGGCGTCCCAATCCTCACGGGTCATCTTGATGAACATGCGGTCGCGGGTGATGCCGGCGTTGTTCACCAGCACATCGATCGGGCCATGTTCAGCCTTGGACTTGGCAAAGGCGGCCACGGTGGAATCCCAGTCGCCGACATTGCCCACCGAGGCGTGAAACGTGTACCCCTGGGCGGCCTGCTCGGCGATCCACTTGACGTGGTCGCGGGTCGGCCCGCAACCGGCGATCACGGTGAAGCCTTCCTTGTGCAGGCGCTGGCAGATGGCGGTTCCGATGCCACCCATGCCTCCGGTGACGTAGGCTACTTTGTTGCTCATGGTGTGTTCCTCTTTCTTTGGTTTGGACGTGATTGAAATACTGGATGCCTAGCGCTCGATCGTGAGCGCAACCCCCATGCCACCGCCGATGCACAGCGACGCAATGCCCTTCCTGGCGTCACGTTTCTGCATTTCGTGCAGCAGCGTCACCAGTATCCGGCATCCGGATGCACCGATCGGGTGGCCGATGGCGATCGCGCCGCCATTGACGTTGACCTTGGAGGTGTCCCAGCCCATTTCCTTGTTGACGGCGCAGGCCTGGGCGGCAAATGCCTCGTTGATTTCGAGCAGGTCGAGGTCCTGCGCGTTCCAGCCGGCGCGCTGCAGGGCCTTGGTCGACGCGGGCACCGGGCCCATGCCCATGTAGGCCGGATCCAGCGCGCTGGTGGCGAAACTGGCGATGCGGCCCAGGGGCTTCAAGCCGAGTGCGGCGGCGCGTTTGGCCGTCATGACCATCACCGCGGCGGCACCGTCGTTGATACCCGACGCATTGCCGGCGGTCACGCCACCGGCCTTGTCGAACGCTGGCCGCAGGCCGGCGAGCGCCTCGGCGCTGGTCTTCTTGTTGATGAACTCGTCGGCGGAAAACACCACCGGATCCCCCTTGCGCTGCGGGATGCTGACCGACACGATCTCGTCCTTGAAGCGCCCGGCTTCCTGCGCCGCGGCGGCCTTCTGCTGGCTGGCCAGCGCCAGTGCGTCCTGCATGTCGCGGCCGATGCCGTATTTGCGCGCCACGTTCTCGGCGGTGATGCCCATGTGGTACTGGTTGTACACATCCCACAGGCCGTCGACGATCATCGAGTCGATCATCTTCCAGTCGCCCATGCGCTGGCCGTCGCGCGAACCCATCAGCACATGCGGCGAGGCGCTCATGTTTTCCTGGCCACCGGCGATCACGATGTCGCTGTCGCCGTAGGCAACCGCCTGGGCCGCCAGCATCACGGCCTTGAGGCCGGAGCCACACACCGCGTTGATGGTCAGCGCCGGGGTGGCCTGCGCCAGCCCGCTCTTGATCACGGCCTGGCGGGCCGGGTTCTGGCCGGCACCTGCCGCAAGCACCTGGCCCATGATGACTTCACCGACCTGGTCGGCAGCCAGGCCGCTGCGCTTGAGCACTTCGGCGATCACGATCGCACCCAGCTCGGGGGCGGCGGTCTTGGCCAGCGAGCCGCCGAACTTGCCCACGGCTGTGCGGGCGGCTGAAACGATGACGATGTCTTCCATGGATGTCTCCTCTGATGAAATGAAATGGGTTCAGGCCTTGGCCTTGACGTAACGACCCGGCGCGGGCTCGATGACCTTGTACTTGCCGTGGCCGTACGACTTGGGCGCTGCGACCTGCTTGCCGCTGTGGCTCTTGATCCAGGCCGACCAATCCGGCCACCAGCTGCCCGGGTGCTCCTTGGCGGAGGCGATCCAGGCGTCCACCTTGGGCGGAAACTTGTCGGCGGGCGCGATCCAGTGGCTGCGCTTGTTCTTCGACGGGTGGTTGATCACGCCGGCGATGTGGCCTGACGCACCCATCACGAAGCGCTTCTTGCCCGGCAGATGCTGGGTCGATGCATAAGCGCCACCGATCGGGACGATGTGGTCGTCGCGTGAGCCATAGATATAGACCGGCAGGTCGAGCTTGCGGAAGTCGACCTTTTCACCGCACACCGTGGTTTGCCCCGGCTTGACCAGGCGGTTCTCCTGGTAGGTGTTGCGCAGGTACCAGGCGTAAAACGGCCCGGGCAGGTTCGTGCCGTCGCTGTTCCAGTACAACAGGTCGAACGCCGGCGGCGTCTCGCCCTTGAGGTAGTTGCCCACCACGTAGTTCCACATGAGGTCGTTCGGCCGCAGGAACGAGAAGGTGGAATTGAGGTCCGAGCCCTTCATCAGCCCGCCCTTGCCCATTTCCATCTCGCGGTACTTGACGAAAGCCTCGTCGATGAAAACGTCGAGGATGCCGGTGTCGGTGAAGTCGAGCAGCGTGGTCAGGAAGGTGGCGCTGGCCACCGGTTTTTCACCGCGTGCGGCCAGCACCGCCAGCGCGGTCGCCAGGATCGTTCCGCCGACACAGAAGCCCAGCGCATTGATGGTCTTGGCGCCGGTGATGTCACGCGTGACCGCAATCGCCTTGATGGCCGCGTCCTGGATGTAGTCGTCCCAGGTCTTGGTCGACATTGACGCGTCCGGGTTGCGCCAGCTCACCACGAATGTGCGCAAGCCCTGCTCCACCGCATAGCGGATCAGCGAGTTGTCGGGCTGCAGGTCAAGGATGTAGTACTTGTTGATGCACGGGGGCACCAGCAGGAAGGGCGTTTCGTGGACCTTGGCCGTCAGCGGCTTGTACTCGATGAGCTGGAACAACTCGT
>JANMZX010000150.1:0-2349 GCA_031383745.1 Rhodoferax sp.
AGTTCGTCGGGCACAAGAAGGACCCATGAGCCCCGCCGGGCCGCTCCCAAGGGCGAATTCCGCAGTGCGCAGCACGGAGGTTGCCTGATGAGCGCGTCGCGAAGCGCCCTGGTGGTGGGTGCTGGCATCGTCGGCATCTGCATCGCCCTGGAACTGCAACGGCGCCGGTGGAGCGTGACGGTCGTCGACCGGCTCGATCCGGGCATGGGCTGCTCGTTCGGCAACGCAGGCATCCTGGCCTCGATGGCCGTGGTGCCGGTGGGTCTGCCGGGCTTCGAGCGGCAACTGCCGCGCATGCTGCTCGACCGCGACAGCCCGCTGGTGCTGCGCTGGGCCTCGCTGCCCCATACGCTGCCGTGGCTGCTGCGGTTTCGCCGCGCGGCCACGCTGCAGCAGGTACCACGCACGGCCGACGCCATGAAGGCGCTCTACGGCAGCGCGGTGGAACTGCACCGCGCGCTGGCGGCCGAGGCCGGTGTGCCGGAGCTGGTGCGGGGCACGCCGGGTCTGTATGTGCATCGCGATGCACGCGCCATCGATGTACTCAAGGACCTGCCGTGGCAATTGCGGCGCGACCGTGGCGCGCAGATCGAGGTGCTCGACGGCCCCGCCTTGCGCGACGCCGAGCCGGCCTTGTCCGCGCAGTACACGCGTGGTGTGCGCATGGCGCCGATGGGCTACACCACCAACCCACTGCGACTCGCACAGGCCTATGCGGCGCTGTTTGCGCAGCGCGGTGGGCGGATCGTCCGGGACGAGGTGCGCCGCCTGCGGCCGGCCGGCGATGCCGTCGTGGCGGAGGCGTCCACCGGCACGCTGACGGCCGACACGGCAGTGGTCGCCGCAGGCGCGTGGTCGCGCGCGCTCGTCGAGCCGCTCGGCCTGGCCCTGCCGCTGATCGCCGAGCGGGGCTACCACATGACCTTTGCCGAGGCAGGCATCCACCTGAACCATGTGGTGAGCGACATGGAGATGCATGTCGCCGTGACCCCGATGGAGATGGGCCTGCGCATTGCTGGAACCGAGGAACTCGGCCTGGCCGATGACCCGCCGGCCTGGCGGCGGGCCGCCATCCTGGGGCGGCAGGCACAGCGCATGTTCCCGAGCGCCCGGCTGGACCAGGGCACGCGCTGGATGGGGCCGCGCCCGGGCCTGCCCGACAGCCTGCCGGCCATTGGCGCGCTGCCGGGGCAACCGAGGGTCTTGATCGCCGCGGGGCATGGGCATCTGGGGCTCACCGGTGCGCCCCACACCGGCCGTATCGTGGCGGCGCTGGCGTCGGGCGAGCCGGCGGGGATCGGCCTGGGGCCCTACGCGCCAGAGCGGTTCACGCAAGCCGTTTGATATGCTCGACCGGTCGGCTGCGCCTTGACGGCGCATCGCGACCCGTGTTGAAAGGACGGCGCCTATGTGCAGATTCCTGGCCTACCTGGGCGAGCCGATCTTCCTGGAAGACCTGGTGTGCAAGCCCAGCCACTCGCTGGTGCGCCAGAGCCTGCGGGCGGTCGAGGCGAAGACCGTGACCAACGGCGATGGTTTCGGCGTCGGCTGGTACGGTGAGCGGCCTGCACCCGGTGTCTACCATGAAGTGATGCCGGCGTGGTCGGACCAGAACCTGCTGGCCCTGTGCGCCAACGTGCGCTCGCGCCTGTTCTTTGCGCATGTGCGTGCCGCCACCGCCGGCGGCATTGCGCGCCAGAACTGCCATCCGTTCCAGTTCGGCCCCTACATGTTCATCCATAACGGGCAGATCGGCGGTTTTTCGCAGGTGCGCCGCGCGATGGAGACCTGGCTGCCCGACGCGCTGTACGAACACCGGGCTGGCGGGACCGATTCGGAGCTGCTGTTTCTGCTGATCGTCGCGCGCATACAAGGCGGCGTGCCGGTGCCCGAGGCCGTCATGTCCGTGCTGTACGAAACGGTCGCGCAGATGCAATCGAAGGCGGTGGACGCGCCGCTGCGGTTCGCCGCCGCGCTGGCCGATGGCGAGCAGGTGTGGGCGTTTCGCTGGGCCAGTGACGACGGCCCGCCCACGCTCTACCTCAAGCCGCAGGTCGGCGGCTGGGCGGTGGCGTCCGAGCCCCTGGGCGACGACGCCGAGGCCTGGTCGCCGATTCCACCGCAGCAGATGATCCACCTGCGCCACGGCGCGCAGCATGCCTGCGCCCTGGTCTGACGCAGACGCGCGCGAACACCTGCAGACGCGCGCGAACGCCTTGCGTGAGCGTCAGTGCAGGGACGCGTTGAACTGCTCGACCGGCATCGGCCTGCCGAACAGATAACCCTGGAAGTGCACGCAGCCGTTGTTCTGCAGCAGTTGCCGCTGTTCCTCGGTTTCCACGCCCTCGG
>JANMZX010000247.1:0-2707 GCA_031383745.1 Rhodoferax sp.
TGGCGGCCCTGCCTGGGGCGCGGGCATGAACTGGCAGGCAGGCCTGGACGGTCTGTTGATGCTGGTCGCGTTGTGGGCGGCGCTGGGACCAGCCCGAGCCATGCCCGCTGGCCAGCTGGGTTGCCTGGTACTGGCGGCGGCTGCGCTGCTTGGCACGCTGCGCTTTTCCGGCCTGCTGCCGCTGCCCCAGTTGCACATGTTCGTGTCGGCGCTGGGCGCCTGCGTCGCCATGCCGCTGCTGGCTGCTGCGGTGTTGTGGCCTCAGCGGCCGGTAGCCCGGATGGCCCGGTTCACCTGGGTGCTGGCCGTCGTGTTGGCGGTGCTGTATGTGCTGGTCGGCGTGGTCGGCGGCATCAAGTGGTGGTCTGCCGTCTGGGCCGTGATGTCGGCGCTCGCCATCATCGGGGCCGCGCTCGTGCGCCGGCAGTGGCTGGCAGTGGCCGCCGGCTCCAGCATGTTGGCGGCGTTTGTGCTGTTTGCGTCGCAGGTGTCATGGGCAGACTGGCGGCCGGGTGAGTTCCTGCACCTTGGGCTGGCCATTGGTGTGTGGTTCTTCGCGCGCTGGCTGGCGGCACTCGAGCCGCGCCCCAGCCGGCCCGCGGCATCCTGACCCATCGGATCGACCGGGCCAACACCACTGCGTCGGCGACTCTCATCGACCCGGGAGAAGGGCATGCGTTTCCTGAAAGCTGCGGCCGCAGGACCGCGTTGACGAAGCCCGACGGCGCGCCCACAATGACCTGTGGCGGCCAGCGCCGAACCAGGCCGCATCCTCGTCGTCGTGGAGGTCTGGCCCGCCCTGGAGTGCGGTGACCAGGGGCGCTGGGCATTGCTTTCAAGGGGGTCTCATGGCTGAGAGCGACAAGGTGTTCGCGGGCTCGATCCCGCAGTTCTACGACACGCTGATGGTCCCGCTGATCTTCGCGGCCTATGCCGCCGATCTGGCAGAGCTCGTCGCGGCCTCCTCGCCCGGCTCGGTGCTTGAGACGGCGGCCGGCAGCGGCGTGGTCACACGCCTGCTTGCGCCCAGACTCCGTGTCGACGCGTGTTACCTGGTGACCGACCTCAACCAGCCCATGCTCGACTACGCGGCGACCCGGCAGGGGACCGATACCCGCATCGCGTGGAGGCAGGCCGACGCACTAAACCTGCCGTTCGATGACGGCGCGTTCGACGTCGTGTGCTGCCAGTTCGGGGCGATGTTTTTTCCCGACCGGGTCGCAGGTTACGCCGAGGCACGTCGCGTGCTCAGGGCCGGCGGGCGCTTTGTCTTCAATGTCTGGGACCGCATCGAAGAGAACGCCTTTGCCGATGACGTCACCAACGCGGTGGCATTGGTCTTTCCCCACGACCCGCCGCGATTCCTCGCGCGTACGCCCCACGGCTATCACGACATTGCAGTGATCCGCGAGGATTTGCGCCGCGCCGGGTTCACCGACATCGCAATCGAGACGCGCGAGAAAGTCAGCCGCGCGCCCTCGGCTCGCCACGCCGCCACCGCGTACTGCGAGGGGACGCCGCTGCGCAATGAAATCGTGGCGCGCGACGCCAGCTTGCTTGAACTCGCAACGGACCGCGCAACCGAGGCGATTGCCAGCCGCCATGGCGACGGCCCGGTGGCCGGCAAGATACAGGCGCACGTCATCGTGGCGCAGGCATGACGGACCAATGGCGCAAGCCTGTTGCAAGACCCTGCGGCGTTGGCGATCCGTGCGACGCTACGAGGCGCAGCGCAGCCAGGTCCTTGCGCTGCCAACTGCTGCCTGTGATCGGCAAGTTCTCCGAACCGATCGACTGGACATTCAGCCGACGCGCCGGCTTCATCACGGGTACCATGGGCGACTGGAATACGGGCGACCGCCTTTGCCCGGGGCCTCTGCGGGCCCCGCCCCCCCGCTGCATGCGCACGTCATTACGGGAGCTCTCGCCATGCCCATCACCACCAGCCACGCCATCGGCCGCACCGATCCCCCCCTGATCGAGGACACCATCGGTCACCACTTCGAGGCTGTCGCCCGGCGCTTCCCGCAGCGCGAGGTGCTGGTGTCGCGCCACCAGAACCAGCGCCTGACCTATGCGCAGCTGGACCGACAGGCGAATATCCTGGCCAGCGCGTTGCTGCGCGTCGGCCTGGCGCCGGGTGAGCGCGTGGGCATCTGGGCGCACAACTGCTCCGAGTGGCTGCTGATGCAGATCGCCACCGCCAAGGCCGGCATCGTGCTGGTCAACATCAACCCGGCCTACCGCGTCACCGAGCTGGAATATGCGCTGAACAAGGTCGGCTGCCGGATGCTGGTGACGATGACGGCCTACAAGACCAGCAACTACCTGGCGATCGTGCGCGAACTCGCGCCCGAGCTGGCGACGGCCAGGCCCGGGCAGCTCCGGGCCGCGCGCGCGCCGGAGCTCCAGACCGTGGTGCAACTGGGCAGCGGCAGCGAGCCCGGCATGTTTCGATTTGCCGACCTGATGGCAACCGGCAGCGCCGATGACCCGGCGGTGGCCGAGGTCGGAACCAAGCTGCGGGCCACCGACCCGATCAACATCCAGTTCACCAGCGGCACCACCGGTTTCCCCAAGGGCGCCACGCTCACGCACCGCAACATCCTGAACAACGGCTTCTTCATTGGCGAGGCCATGCAACTCACCGAGAACGACCGGCTGTGCGTACCGGTGCCGCTGTACCACTGCTTCGGCATGGTGCTGG
>JANMZX010000253.1:0-7644 GCA_031383745.1 Rhodoferax sp.
GTCACCGCTCGCCCGGTGTAGGGGCCCGGCAACCGGTGGAAGTACCACCAGGGGATGCCGTTTTGCATCGTCACCACGCGGGTGTCGGCATGCATCAGGTGGTGCAGTTCCGGGGCGACCGCTCCGACCTGGTGCGCCTTCATGCCCAGGATGACGACGTCCTGCACACCGGCCTGGGCGATAACGTCGGTGGCGCGTGCCGGGCGCACCTGCAACCGGGTCCCGTCGTCCTGGATCAGCGCCAGGCCGTTGGCCGCCACTGCGGCCAGGTTGGCGCCACGCAGGATGATGCTGACCTCATGGCCGGCCAGGGCCAGCTTCACGGCCAGCATGCCGCCGATGGCGCCTGCACCCACGACACAGATCTTCATCTTCCTGCCTTCCTTTCACGCATCAGCGCAGCACGAAATACGCCGCCAGGCAGTACAGCACCACAGCGAAGGCGCGCTTGAGCGGCGCGATGTCCATGCTGTGAGCGACTCTGGCTCCGAGCGGTGCAGTCGCCATGCTGGCCAGCGACAACACCACCAGCCCGGGCCAGAACAGGTAACCGATGGCACCGGCTGGCATGGCCGGCAAGCCCCACCCGGCAATCAGGTAGCCGATGGTCCCTGCCAGGGCAATCGGGAAACCCAGCGCCGAAGAGGTGGCGACCGCATTGTGGATCGGCACGTTGCACCAGGTCATGAAGGGCACCGACACGAAGGCGCCGCCGGCACCGACCAGCGACGACAACATCCCGATGCCATTGCCGACGCCGAACATGCCGGCGCGCCCCGGCAGCGTGCGCGATGGTTTGGGCTTGCGGTTCAGCAGCATCTGGGTTGCGGAGAAGGTCACGAACACGGCGAACACGACGCCCAGCGTCCTGGATGGCAATGCCGCCGCAATCTGGGAGCCGAGGAACGAGCCAACCAGGATGCCGGGTGCGAGCACCACGGCCACCGGCCACAACACCGCGCCACGCCGGTGGTGCGCCCGCACCGACGACAGCGAGGTGAAACAGATCGTGGCCAGCGAGGTCGCCACCGCCATCTTGACGACCATGGCCTCCGGGTAGCCCCTGGCCGCGAGCAGGATCGTCAGCACCGGCACCATCAGCATGCCGCCGCCGAGCCCGAGCAGCCCGGCCAGAAAACCGGTGCACAGGCCCAGGAGCGCGAGTTCGACCAGCAGGGTGGGGGGAAGGCCCAGCATATGGACAGGAGGCCCGCAGTCAAGCAGGGCGCAACAGCGCCGGCGCGGCGCTGCCGGCCAGCGGAGCGACGGATGCAGGTGACGCGGGTCTTGGATCAGTACAGACAGGTGCAGTGGGCATGGTGGGATTCGCAGGGCGCTGCCGGGACGCTGTCGCCCTGTGGCGTCGCGCTGGAGTATCGCACCTGAGTCCGGCCAGCTGGCAGCATCGGACACGGCCTGCAAGGGCCCGGGCCGCGATACCGCCGGCTGGCCTGTCCCTGCTAGCATGTGCCGACGTGTTGCGCCGGCGCAATGCGTCGTAACCGGCGTCATGGCAGACTGCATGGCGTGGTGCCGACCCGACCGTGACCCTGAAGCAGGAACCATGAGACAACTCAACGCCCATGACGCCGGATTCCTCGATGCCGACACCAGCCATTCCAATTCCAACCTGACCCTGATCCAGATCTACGACCAGAGCACGGCGCCGGGAGGCAAGGTGCGGTTCAAGAGCATCCTGGCGCATATCGAAAGCCGGCTGGGAGAATTGCCGATCTTTCGCAGCAAGCTGCAGCGCGTGCCGCTGAACCTCGACTATCCCTACTGGGTGGACGACCCCAACTTCGACCTCGAGTACCACGTGCGCCACATCGCCTTGCCCAAGCCGGGTGACTGGCGGCAGTTCTGCATCCAGGCTTCGCGCATCCATTCGCGTCCGCTCGACCTGAACCGGCCGCTGTGGGAAATCTACGTAGTGGAGGGCCTCGACAGCCTGCTCGATCTGCCCGCCGGAAGTTTTGCGCTGCTGACCAAGATCCACCAGGCCGCGGTCGATGCGGACGGTGGCAACCGCCTCACCACCTTGCTGCATGACACCACGCCACAGGCAGCCGCCGCTGCGCCGCCGCGGCCGTGGTTTCCCCGTCCGGTTCCCGGCAGGGCCTCGCTGCTGCTGCGCTGCGGCCTGAATTCCGTGGTCGCGCCGCTGCAGGCGCGCACCCCGCTGGCGCGCAGGTTCATGGATGGCGCGGCCGCTGCAGTCACCTTCGCCGGCGACCTGCTGCAGCGGCCGGAACAGATCCATGCCACGCGCTTCAACTCGGTGGTGTCGGCCCACCGCGTATTCGACACCCGCCGGTTCATGCTGGACGAGTTCAAGCGCATCCGCAATCTGGTGCCTGGCGCCACCGTCGATGACGCGGTGCTGGCGGTCTGTGGTGGCGCGCTGCGCCGCTACCTGCAATCGCAAGATGAACTCCCGGACACCAGCCTCAGCGCGATCGTGCCGACCCACACCCTGGGCCGCCCACCGCGTGACGACGCGCGGCCGGAGCAGGCCTGGCTGCGCGTCGAACTCGGCACGCATCTCGACGACCCACTGCGGCGCATGGCATTCATCCGCGACCAGACGGCGGTCTCCAGGGCCGGTGGGCAGACGCTGGGTGCGCGGGAGCTCAGCGGCTCCGACCACCACAAGACGCCGACGCCGCTTGCGCCAGTGGGCCTGTTGCGCGGCTTGGCGCGTGTGCTGGGGTCGCGCCATGCGCCGTCGGCCAGTTGCACGATAACCAACGTGCCCGGGCCGTCGGCTCCGCTGTACCTCAACGGCGCCCGCATGACGTTTTTCTCGGCCATCATGCCGATCTCGGATGGCATGGGCCTGGTGTTTGCGGTCACGACCTACGACGGCCGGGTGGTCATCTCGCCGACCTCCTGCCGCGAACTGATCCCCGATCCGGAAGCGTTCACGCAGCACCTGCGGGACTGCTTCCAGGACTACCTCGCAATGGCGACACCTGCTGAGCCGCCGCCATCCAAACGGACTAGATCGGCACGGCCTCGTGCGTCAGCATCCGGTGCAAAGCCCCGATCAGGCCCGAAGGCTGGTAGGGCTTCCAATGGCCCTCGGGCTGCGCCAGGCGGTCGGCGACGATCTGCAGCACCAGGGCGTTGAAACCCAGGCCGGTGTGGCTGCCGCAGACGCGGATGTTCTCGTGCCTGGCCGGGTCACCGGCCATCGTCGCTTCCTGTGGTGGCACCACGCCGTCACTCAGTGAGTACAGGCAGCTCACCGGCATGGTCAGCTGCTTGCCCTCGCGCAGGGACTTGGCGCGCGGCTGCATCGCGTGGGCCGCCGTGCCCATCGGGTGGGCCACCAGGCGGTACAGGGCCTTGACCAGCGGCGGCGAGGCGCTGCCCGTGGCGTCGACACTGACCGGGCTGCCCAGCGTGATCACATTGCGCACGCATTCGCCAGCCTTGTGCGCGCCGTACATCGCAAACACGCCCCCCAGGCTCCATCCGATCAGGCTCACCGTGCGCCCGCTCGTGTGGTGCATGTAGCGGATCTTCTGTTCGATGGCCGATGCGTGGCCGGGGCGAAATCCCACGTTGCGGCCCAGGCCCCAGGTCTGTACGTCGTAGCCGCGCCCGCGCAGGAAAACCTGCAGGCCG
The DNA here is from genome assembly GCA_031383745.1 of Rhodoferax sp. Classification (GTDB taxonomy): domain Bacteria; phylum Pseudomonadota; class Gammaproteobacteria; order Burkholderiales; family Burkholderiaceae_C; genus CAISIP01. The sequence continues at coordinate 3,634 of JANMZX010000253.1, forward strand.
ATGAGGGACACCTCGCTGCCCATGAACCCGGGCAACAGCAGCACCGGATGGCCGTCGCCGCGCGGGGCCTGCGACAGGAAGGGCCAGGCGTAAGGAAGCGCCATCAACTCGAACACCGAACGGGCTTCGAGCATGGAATTGAGAAGGCCCGGGTGGCCGACGTGCGGGTGTCTGGTTGCCATGGGTGGGGATCGATGGAGCGGGCGCAGGGCCTGCTGCACAAGTATCGCAGTTCAGGTACTTGCCGCTGCTGCCTGCGCGACACGCACCAGGCGGTGGCGCCAGGGCGGCTGCGGCGACAGGGCTTGCCGGCGCCCGTTCAGCGATGAATTAGGTGTCTGCAAGTGCCACCGGACCGGCATCCTGAACCGGGGTTCAGGTGGGCGAGGTCAGCAAGGCTTCGGGTTCATCTGACGCGAGATGATCACACCTGCCAGGCAATGTTCCAAGCCCGGGCTCTATGAGCATTGGTTCAAGGAAATATAAAGCCCGACGAGCACCGCAGACGAGCCCATTGTAGGAGCACCATCGGCACCGCGCCACCCCGGCGGTGACAAAAAAACCGGCGCGTGATCCGGTGCTGATCAGATCAGCTGGCCGTCGTCACCCAGTGCGCGGTCGAGGCGGTCGAGCAGCGATACCAGCATCTGGCTGTCGGCTTCGTCGGGTGTGCCGCCATTGCCGTTGTCCGGTTGCATGCCACCCAGCGGCGCGGGCGCCGTGGCGATGGTGAAACGGTCGCCCAGATCGAAGGCCAGGTTGAGTGCGGCCAGCACCGCGATGCGGTCACGCGCGCGCACCTTGTTGCTGTCGCGGATCTTGCACATGGCGGTATCGACGCGCTCCACGGCTTCCAACAGGCGGGACTCGCCGCCCTCGGGGCAGCCCAGCAGGTAGCTCTGCCCCATGATCTGGACTTCGAGCTGCTTCATGGTGCTGTCTTGTTGGTGGGGGCGGCCTGGGCTTCGGGCAGGCGGTCGAGCAGGGCCTCGACGCGTGCCCGTGCCGCGCCGAGGCGCGACTTGAGCGAATCGCGCTCGTGGGTCAGGGCTTCGACCTGGCTGGCCAGCAGCGCGTTGGTGCGCTGCAGTTCCGCATGGCGGACCAGCAGGCGCTCGACGCGCTCGGCGATCTGGTCGATGTGGGACGGGTTCGACATAGGCTGTCCATTGTAGGGTTGCAGGCCCGGGCCTTGACGTAAAATCCCCCGGTTGGTGCTCGCAGTGTGGTTCACATGCTGCAGTTCAACGGGAAGCAGGAGGGTGGCCCGCACACGGGCCGTCTAACCTGCGCTGCCCCCGCAACGGTAAGTGGACGAGCCTCGCGGCTCCGCTTCCATCACGGCCACTGAGCGTACTGAACACGCGCTTGGGAAGGCGATGGATGTTGTTTCCACCAGCCCGGATACCGGCCAATACGGTGGATGCACGCCTGCGCGCATCCGTGACGCCCACGGGCTGTCGGGGACGACGGCCAGGGTCATCCTGTTGAATGTTTCTTCCATGAAAAATCGTGTTTTTCCGGTATCGGCCCGGGTGTTGTCGCGCCTGTCGCTGGTGTCCCTGGCCATGTCCAGCGTATTTCCCGTGTGGTCACAGACCGCGCTCAAGGAGGTGGTCGTGACGGCGACGCGCTTCGCCGAACCCGCAGCCGCACTGCCATTCGGGGTCAGCGTGGTCACCGCGGCCGAAATCCAGGCGTCTGGCGTCAACACCGTCAACGAGGCGGTCATGAAACTGCTGGGCGTGGTCGGCCGCCTCGACACGTCGGGCGGCAACAACTACAGCCTGGACCTGCGCGGCTTTGGGCAGACGGCGGACAGCAACCAGGTGGTGATCGTCGATGGCCTGCGGCTGAACGAGTCCGACCTCACGACCGCCGCGTTGTCGTCGATACCGATCGGGTCGGTGGAACGCATCGAGGTGTTGCGCGGCACCGGCGCGGTGCTGTACGGCGAGGGTGCCACCGGCGGTGTCATCGTGGTCACGACCAAGGCCGGTATCGGCGCGCAGCGCAAGTCCTCGGCACAGGTGTATGGCGCCGCCGGCGGCCAGGGCCTGCGCGAAGCCCGTGGCTCGGCGGTGATCGCCGGCGGCGGATTCTCGGTCGATGTCGCCGCCAGCGAGCGGCATGGTGACGGGCACCGCGTGAACTTTGCGTCGCAGTCGAATGCGCTGGCCGCCACCGGGCAATGGAGCAACGACTGGCTGCGGCTGGGCGTGCGTGCCGGGCGCGACGCAGTGAGCAGCGGACTGCCGGGCGAACTCACGGCAGCGCAATTTGCCAGCAACCCTGGGCAGGCCAAGAACCTGACCGACTACGGCGCCAGCCAGAAGCACCAGAGCGGCGTCTTTGCCGAAATGCTGCTCGGCGACTGGCAGATCGCCGCCGATGCCAGCCGCCGGGCCAAGAAGTACGACAGCTTCAGTTTCGGCTCGTTGTACGCCTACGACGTTGCGTCGAGCAATGGCAGTCTGCGCGCGCGGCACGAGGGCAAGCTGGGCGGTTTCGCCAATGTGTTCATCGCCGGAATCGACAAGGGGCACTGGGAAAGCACAATCACCCAATCCGCCTTCAAACCGATCGGCACGGTCGCCCGGTCCGACAATTCGGCGTTCTATCTGAAGGACGACCTGACCGTGCCTGGCAGCCAGACGCGCCTGTCCCTGGGATGGCGGACCGAAGGCATCCGCAAATTCGAATCGCTGTCCGGTGCAGTCATCGACGAGCGCCAGCATGCGTGGGAGGCGGGCGTCAGCCAGCCTGTCGGTGGCGGTGCGACGCTGTATGGACGCGCCGGGCGCAGTTTCCGGCTCGGCAACACGGACGAGTTCTCCTTCACCAATCCCCTGGTGACGCTGCGCCCGCAGACCTCGCGCGACCTGGAGTTCGGCGCCCGCTGGAAGAACACGACCACCGCTGTCGAGGCGCGCTGGTACCGCAGCGTGCTGCGCGACGAGATCGGTTACGACCCGGCCGGCAACGGCCCGTTCGGGCCCTTCGGCGCCAACATCAACTTCGACCCGACCCGGCGCCAGGGGCTGGAACTCGAAGGGCGCCATGCCTTGGCCGACTCGCTGGACCTGCGCCTGAATGCGGCCTGGCGGCAGGCGGTATTCACCGCCGGGCAATACACCGGCAACGACGTGATGCTGGTGCCGCGGCGCACGCTGGCGCTACGTGCCGACTGGCGCCCGGCGCCCGGCCATTCCCTGAACGCCGGCGTGCAGTGGGTGGCCAGCCAGAGCCCGGATTTCGGCAACACCTGCCGCATGCCTTCCTATGCCACCGCCGATCTACGCTACGCCTACCAGTGGGGTGCGGCCGAACTCGCACTGGGCATCGCCAACCTGGCCGACCGCAAGTACACCACCCAGTCGTTCGGATGCACACCGGCGGGCGTCGCAACCTCGGTCTATCCGGAGCCCGGGCGTACAGTCACGGCTTCGCTGCGTTACCAGTTCTGAGCATGATCCAGGCAGAAGGTGTCAATACGAGCGCAGCGGCGGGCCGCCCCAAGCAAGCGCGCACCGCAGTGCGCAGCACGGAGGTTTCCTGATGAGCGCCGCGCCGGGCCCGCAGCGCATCGTCTGCCTGACCGAGGAAACCACCGAGTGGCTGTACCTGCTGGGGCAGGAACACCGTATCGTGGGCATCTCGGGCTACACCGTGCGCCCGCCCCGTGCGCGGCAGGAGAAACCACGTGTCAGCGCCTTCCTGAGCGCCAAGATCGACAAGATCCTGGCGCTGGAGCCGGATTGCGTGTTCGGCTTTTCCGACCTGCAGGCCGACATCGCAGCGGCGCTCATCCGCCACGGGGTGCAGGTGACGGTATTCAACCAGCGCAGCGTCGACGAGATCTTCTCCATGATGTTCCAGGTGGCGGCGATGGTGGGTCAGGCCGCGCAGGGCCTTGAGCGGATGGCGCAGATGCGTGCCGGGCTGGCCCGCATCGTGCTGGCCGCCAGCGCGCTGCCACGGCGACCGCGCATCTTCTTCGAGGAATGGGAC
>JANMZX010000262.1:0-6251 GCA_031383745.1 Rhodoferax sp.
CTCGAGGGCATGACGCGCAACGTGGGCATGCACGCCGGGGGGGTGCTGATCGCGCCGGGCAAGCTGACCGATTTCTGCCCGTTGTACCAGCAGCCGGGCAGCGAGTCTGCCGTGAGCCAGTACGACAAGGACGACGTGGAGGCCATCGGCCTGGTCAAGTTCGACTTTCTGGGCCTGGCCACGCTGACCATCCTGGAGATCGCCAAGGAGATGATCGTCGCCCGGCACAAGGGGCAGGAGAATTTTGCCTTCGAGAATCTGCCGCTCGACGATGCGCGGGTCTACAAGCTGTTTGCCGACGGCCTGACCGAGGCGGTGTTCCAGTTCGAATCACGCGGCATGCAGGGCATGCTGCGCGACGCCAAGCCCACCCGCCTGGAGGACCTGATCGCGCTCAATGCGCTGTACCGGCCCGGCCCGATGGACCTGATCCCCACCTTCGTGGCGCGCAAGAACGGGCGCGAGGAGGTCGAGTACCCGCACCCCCTGGTGGCCAACATGTTGTCGGAGACCTACGGCATCATGGTCTACCAGGAGCAGGTGATGCAGACGGCGCAGATCCTGGGCGGCTACTCGCTCGGCGGCGCCGACATGCTGCGCCGTGCCATGGGCAAGAAGAAGCCCGAGGAGATGGCCGAGCACCGGCAGATCTTCCGCGACGGCGCCGCGAAGAACCACATCGACGAGGCCAAGGCCGACGAGGTGTTCGACCTGATGGAGAAGTTCGCGGGCTACGGCTTCAACAAGTCGCATGCCGCCGCCTACTCGCTGCTGGCCTACCACACGGCCTGGCTCAAGGTGCATTACACGGCCGAGTTCTTCTGCGCCAACATGACGGTGGAGATGGACGACACCGACAAGCTGCGCGTGTTGTTCGAGGACGCCGGCAAGCTCGGTGTGGCCTTCGAGCCGCCGGATGTGAACCGCGGGGTGTACCGCTTCGAGCCGGTGTCGGACAAACTCATCCGCTACGGACTGGGCGCGATCAAGGGCACCGGGCAGCAGGCGATCGAGGCGATCGTCGCCGCGCGCAACCAGGACGGGCCGTTCACCGGGCTGTACGACTTTTGCGTCCGGGTGGACCGTACCCGTCTGAACAAGCGCTGCCTGGAGGCCTTGATCAAGGGCGGTGCCTTCGACAACCTGCACCGCAACCGCGCGTCGCTGGTGGCGTCGATCGACCGCGCCTTCGACTTTGCCAACGCGACGCAGGCCAACGCGAACCAGGGCGGCCTGTTCGACATGGGTGGCGAGGACGACCATGGCTCCAGTTCACAGACGCCCGATCTGGTGGACGCGCTGCCCTGGGGCGTCAAGGAGCAGCTGACCCTGGAGAAGACCGCCATCGGCTTCTACCTGTCGGGCCACCTGTTCGATGAAGTGGCCGCCGAGGTGCGCCGTTTCGCCAAGCGCCAGATCGACGACCTGATAGACACTCGCGAGCCGCAGTTGCTGGCCGGCATCGTCAACGATTTCCGGGTCATCAACGGGCAACGCGGCAAACTCGCGCTGTTCAAGCTCGACGACAAGTCGGGTGTGATCGAGGCCCGCGCGGACGAGGCATTGATCAACGCCCACAAACACCTGCTCAAGGATGACGCGCTCATCATCGTGATGGGCAAGCTCCAGCCCGACCGGTTTACCGGCGGCATGCAGCTGACCATCAACCAGATCTGGGACCTGGAGCAGGCGCGCTGCCGCTTTGGCAAGTACCTGCGGGTGGCGGTCAACGGCCATGCCCCGGATGTGGAGCGCATGCTCAAGGCCTTCCCGGCGCAGCGCGAGCTGACCGAGCAGGGTGAACTGGTGCGCGGTCTGGGAATCCGGCTGGCCGTCACCCGCAGCGGTGATGCCGGTGCCGCCAGCGCCGAATTGCAGTTGTCGGACGCGATGCGGTTCTTCCCCACCGATGCGGCGCTGGCGCAATGGCGGGCACAGGCAGACCAGGGGCGGGCGGTGATCGTGTACGAGTAAGCGTCGGCGAAATCAGAAATCAATGCCGGCATGCTAGCATTGCTTTCATTGCCGTCGCCGGTCTTACCAAGGATCTGCCCATGAGTACTTTGACCATCAGAAACATCGAGCCAGCAATCAAGGACAAGTTGCGCCTGGCTGCTGCCGCGCATGGCCGCTCGATGGAGGAAGAGGTTCGTACCATCTTGCGCCACGTATTGGCTCAGCCCGCGGCGAGCGGGGGGCTGGGAAGTCGGGTCCACGGGAGGTTTGCGATGCTGGGCGGCCTTGACCTGGACCTGCCTCGGCGCTCCGAGGAAGCGCGTGGGGCAAGCTTCGAGGCGGGGGATTCGGCTTGATGGTTCTCGACACCAACGTGGTGTCGGAATTGATGCGGCGCCAGCCAGAGCCGCTGGTGCTGGCATGGGTCGACTCCCAGCCACCCGACGATCTCTGGCTGACATCCGTCATCGCCGCGGAGTTGCTGTTCGGTATCGCCCGCCTGCCAGACGGAGCCCGCAAGCGGCAGCTGACGGTCGCGGTAGCAAGCATGCTGGAGCAGGATTTTGCAGGTCGGGTCCTGGCGTTCGACCTGACGGCGGCATCAGTCTACGCACAGATGGTGGCTGATCGCGAGCGCTCAGGAAGCGGCGTGGCGATGGCCGATGCCCAGATTGCAGCCACGTGCGTGGCACACGGAGCCACCCTGGTGACGCGCAATCAAAAGCATTTCGAAGGGTGGGGATTGACCCTCATCGATCCGTGGCAGAGTGGCGCGGCAAGCCGGCAGTAGTACAGCGCTACGGACTGAAACTGATCACCAAGGGAGACGGCGGTATGCGCCCGTCAACGTCGCGCGGCAACGCTCCAATCTCCTTCCATTCTTTCAGCAGTGCGTTATCCCAGACCCTATTGCCACTGCTGTTGACGACCTTCAGGCTGACGATAGTCCCGTCGGAGCGCGTTTGAAACTCCACATCGGTCTTCAGGTTACCGGTGTTGGAATCCGGCAAGTAGATCTTCTTCATCATCGATTTCACGCGGCCGGCGTAGCTGGCGCTGGGCCCGGCCGCCTGGGCGGCTGTGCCTGTGGACGACGGCGCCCCTGCGCTGCCGGCGAGACCGGCCATGCGCTGCAGGTTGGCCTGGCGCTGGGCTTCGAGTTTCTTGTTGGCCTCTTGCTGGGCCTTCAATTCATCCTTGCGCCGGGCCTCCAGCGCGGCTTTCTGCTTGTCGGCCGCCAGGCGCTTTTCAAGTTCGCGCTGCTGTTCCAGTTCGCGTTGTTTGTCCAGCGCCAGTTGTTTTTCCTGCGCCTTGCGCAGCTTGTCGCGTTTGTCACGCTCCAGTTTGTCGGCCGCCAGCTGCTTGTCCTTCTGTTGGCGTTGCCGCTCGCGCTCGGTGGCGATCTGCGGGTCGGGCAGGCTCGGTGTTGCCGTCTGCGCCGGAGGCGGCGGCGCGGGTGGTGGTAGCGGCGCGGCCTCGACCGGAGGCAGTGGTGGTGCCGCCTGCCGCGGAACCGCCGCCCACAATTCCGCCTCGGCACTGAGGGTGATGGGGGCCTGCTTCCAGTGCACACCCCATGTCAGGCCTGCCACCAGGAACGCGTGCGCCAGAATCGCCAGGCCCAGGCCACGCACCAGCCCGGGGGTCGGGGGCGGTGCAAACTCGAGCCGCTCGGCGCTGGCGTTCATGCTGGTGGGGCCTTCAGTTGGCCAGTTGCACCGACAGCCCGACACGCTGCACGCCGGCGCGCTGCAGCGTATCCATCACCTTCACCACGACTTCGTACTTGACGCTGCGGTCGGCGCTGATCACCACGGCGGCGTTGACGGAGCCGGCCTGCGCCTGTCTGACGGCGGCAGCCACCTCCTTGAGTGTGGTGCGACTGGTCTTGTCTTGTACCTTCAGGTCGAGCGCCTCGTCCTTGCCGATCACGATCTGGACCACCTTGTCGGGTTGTTTGGCCGCCTTGCCGACACTGGGCAGGTCGATGACGCTGGGTGCGATCAGCGGCGCGGTGACCATGAAGATGATCAGCAGCACCAGCATCACGTCGATGAACGGCACCATGTTGATCTCGTTCATGGCCCGGCGACCCCGGCCCCGGCTGACCATGGCGGGCATGCGCGCGGCCCCCTAGCGCCCCGAGGCCGACTGGGCCCCGACGTTGCGCTGAAGGATGTTGGAGAACTCCTCGATGAAGGTTTCCAGCCGGATCGAGATGCGGTCGATGTCACGCGCGAAGCGGTTGTAGGCCACGACCGCCGGAATGGCGGCGAACAGGCCGATGGCGGTGGCCACCAGCGCCTCGGCGATGCCGGGGGCGACCGTGGCCAGCGTGACCTGCTGCAGGTTGGCAAGGCCGGTGAACGCGTGCATGATGCCCCAGATGGTGCCGAACAGGCCCACATAGGGCGACACCGAACCCACCGAGGCGAGGAAGGACAGGTTGGACTCGACCTCGTCCATCTCGCGCTGGAAGCTGGCGCGCATGGCGCGCCGCGCGCCGTCCATCAGGGTGCCGGCGTCGGCGATGCGGCGCTCGCGCAGCTTCTGGTATTCGCGCATGCCGCTGGCGAAGATGCGCTCCATGGCGCCGGATTCGCGGGCGTTCTTGGCGGCGGCGGCGAACAGGTCGTTCAGGCTGGTGCCCGACCAGAACTCGCGCTCGAAGGTTTCGTTCAGCGCCTTGATGCGCCGGATCGCGAACAATTTGCGGAAGATCGCCGCCCAGCTCGCCACCGACACCAGCACCAGCAGCAGCATGACCGCCTGCACCACGATGCTGGCATTGAGCACCAGGTGCAGGATGGAAAGGTCTTGGTTCATTGCAGGGCTTTCAGGATCTCGTTCGGAATTCTCGCCGGCCTGAGGCCAGGGGCCATCACCCAGCCGATGCGGATGGTGGCTTCGCACAACACTGCGCCACCCGGGCCGGGCCCCAGGCGCGCCTGCTGGCCGATTGTCAGGCACGAGCGGCCGGTCTCCAGCGGCCAGGCTGTAACAAGAAGTTGATCGTCCAGGCGTGCCGGCCGGTGGAACCGGATCTGCGCGTCGCTGACCACGAACATGCCGCCGGTGCCCTCGCGCAGCGCCTGTTGTCCGATGCCGCAGGCGCGCAGCCATTCGGTGCGCGCGCGTTCGAAGTACTTGAGGTAGTTCGCGTAGAACACGATGCCGCCGGCATCGGTGTCCTCCCAGTAGACGCGCACCGGCCAGGCGAAACCGCCCACCGGGGCCGACAGCGGGAACAGTTGCTTCATCCCAGCATGACGGCCATGCGGTCGACGGCCTGGCGCAGGTCGTCCATCGAACTGGCGCTGGAAAAACGGATGAAGCGGGCCGTCTCGGCCTGCCCGAAGTCGCGCCCTGGTGTGACCGCCACGTGGGCCTGCTGCAGCATCGCAAAGCTGAAGTCCCAGCTGTCCTGGATGCCCAGCCGGGCGCAGGCTTCGGAGCAGTCGGCCCAGGCATAAAAGGCCCCGTCGGGCAGCACCGGCACGGACAGGCCCAGGCGGTTGAGCTCCGGCACGAAGTAGTCGCGCCGGGCCTTGAATTCAGCACGCCGGCGCTCGTATTCGGCGATGCTGTCGGGCTCGAAGCAGGCGAGTGCCGCATATTGCGCGATCGTGCTCGGGCAGATGAAGAGGTTTTGCGCGAGGCGCTCGACGACCGGCACCAGCGCCTCGGGCACCACCAGCCATCCCAGCCGCCACCCGGTCATGCTGAAGTACTTGCTGAAGCTGTTGATGCTGACGATGTCCTCGCCCAGTGCCAGCGCGCTGTGGCCGAAGTGGGCATCGAAACTCAGACCGAGGTAGATCTCGTCCACCAGGGTGATGCCCCCCCGTGCCTGCACCAGTGCGTGGATCCGCTGCAGCTCCAGCGGGTCGATCGAGGTGCCGGTCGGGTTCGAGGGCGACGCCAGCAGCACGCCACGGGTGCGGCCGGGTTGCCAGGCCTCGCGCACACGCTCGGCGCTGAGCTGGTAGCGCTCGGCGGCAGTCGTGGGCAACAACACAGCCCGGCCATCGGCGGCCTGCACGAATTGCCGGTTGCAGGGGTAGCTCGGGTCGGGCATGAGCATCTCGTCGCCGGCATCCACCAGGGCCAGGCAGGCGAGTTGCAGGGCAGCCGACGCGCCTGCGGTGACCACAATGCGCGACGCCGGCACCTGCACTGCAAAACGGGTGCGGTACCAGTCGCTGATGCGCTCGCGCAGGGCCGGCAGGCCGGTGGCCTGGGTGTACTGGGTCTTGCCATCGCGAATCGCGCGTTGTGCCGCCTCGCGCACCAGC
>JANMZX010000693.1:0-12330 GCA_031383745.1 Rhodoferax sp.
TGGCAGTTACGAGGCCGCCCTTGCCGCCAGCAGCGACGCATTCCCAGCCGCAGCACATACCGTGTTCCCGCAAGACCCCTTCGCCATCGTTTACACCAGCGGCACCACCGGGCTGCCCAAGGGCATCCTGTTCGACCACGCCGCCGCATTGCAGCACGGTACGGTGGCCTGCCTGGAATACGAGGTCGACGCGAACACGCGTTACCTGATCCAGATTCCGCACAACTCCTGCGTCAACATCACCATCGTGCCGGTACTGATGGCCGGTGCGGCGGTGGGTTTTGCCGAAAGCCGAGGCTTCAGCGGACCGGCCCTGTGCGACGCGGTCGAGCGTCACCGCGTGACGCACACCTTCCTGGTGCCGACCATGCTCGCCACGCTGCTGGAACAGGACCCGGGCGACTTCCCGCGCAGGCTGTCGTCGATCACCACGCTCGGTTATGGCTCGTCGCCGATACCCACCGAGCGCCTGCGTACCCTGGTCGCCCGGTACGGCCCGATCTTCATCCAGCTCTACGGCATGGCCGAGATCGCGTCCATCGGCACTCTGCTGCGCAAGCAGGACCACGTCCACGCACTCACCGACAAGTCCCATCTGCTGGCCTCGTGCGGGCAGCCGTCCTACGCCACCACGGTGCAGCTGGTCGACCCGGCGGGGGCGGATGTTGCGCCGGGCGAAACCGGCGAAATCATCTTCGGCGGCCCGCACACCATGCTGGGTTACTTTCGGGAGCCCGAGCGCACCGGCAAGGCCTTGATCGGCGGCTGGCTGCATTCGGGCGACGTGGGGCGCGTCGACGACGAGGGCTATTTCTACATCGTCGATCGCATCAAGGACCTGATCATCCGCGGTGGCTACAACCTGGCGCCGAGCGAGGTCGAGGCGGTGCTGTACACGCACCCGGCCGTGCTGGATGCAGCGGTCGTCGGCATCCCGGACGACAAGTGGGGCGAGGCGGTGCTGGCGGTGGTGGCGCTCAAACCGGGGCTGTCTGTGTCGCCGGATGACCTGCTGCAGATCTGTCGCGCGTCGACGCTCTCCTCCATCAAACAGCCCGAGCGCGTGGAGATCGTCGACAGCATGCCGCGCAACACCATCGGGAAGATCGACAAGAAGGCGGTGCGGGAGACGTACTGGGCCGGGCGGCGCAAGGTGTGACCTTGGAGCGTGTTACTGGCGGGCTTTCCAGCGTGCTCCTTGGTGGCGCTGGGGGCCGAAGTACTGCCCTGCGTTCGTGTCCTCCGCCGGCCTGCGGGCGTGTCCTCAGCCCATCAGGCCCTTGTGATCCATCCAGGCCTGGATATGGGCCGCAACGTCATCCGAGTTGGCATCCATCATGGGCAGATGCGAATTGCCCGTGATGCCCCTCAGTGGCAGGTCCAGATCCTCCACATCGGCACCCGCAGCCACCAGTGCCGAGCGGTAGCGCTCCACCCGCGGGCGCACCTGCCGCCATACGGCGCTGTCGGCGAGGTGGTCGCCCCATACCAGCAGATGGGGAATGCCGGCCAGCCGTGTCAGATCGTTCGATGCCGGATCCGGAAAACCGGAGGGCTCCACCGCGACGATCGCGCGCACCTTGTCGGGATGCGCCAGCGCCATGGCAAAGGCGAAATTGCCGCCCTGGCTGTGCGTGATGACCACGAACGGCCCGTGCTCGCGAGCCAGCGCGTTGTACGCGGCCTGCACGGCAGCCTCGGTGCTGACCCAGCGCGGCATGCTCTGTTTCATGAACTGGTCGAATGCCTGGGCCGGGAACAAGGTGTCGCCGTGGGGCTTGCTGGCTCCCACAGCGCCGGCCCAGGAGCCGTCGGCGCCGATGCGAAACAGTTCCCAGGCCTCTGCCTTGGTGCGAAACACGGGGTCGCCCTGGAAGAACTGGGGGCTTCTTGCCCAGGAGGCGCGGCCCCGCTCGACAGCGTCGGCGACGAATACATCGTGCCCGGCCTGCAGAAACCAGCGCTGCCACCCTGGCTGGCCATCCGGCTTGGTCTCGTACATGGTGCCGCACAGGCCACCGCCATGCATCAGCAACAGCGGAAAGGATGCGCGCGGCCGGGCCAGGCGCACATACTGCACATACATCTGCTCGATCTCGAACTCGCCGTTGGGGTCGATCCGGATCCGCGGGCTGCCCGGCGAAAAGCAGATCTCCTGCGGGGGCAGTCCCTCCAGGCAGGCACTGCGGCCACCGACATGCAAGCTGCCGATATCGCGGACCTGCAGAACGCCAGCCGGATCGTGGAGTTGCAAGGGTTTTCTCCTATGCCCTGTAGTGGGTTGGCCACACATGGTAAGTGATACGCTCATGGAATGAACGATTTCGTTGTACCTGTCTACGACCCGACGGATGCCGCCACGCGGCGCGACCCGTTTCCGCTGTACGAGGCCCTGCAGGCGCGGGACCCGGTGCACTGGAGCCCCGCACTGCGCAGCTGGATCGTCACCCGTTATGAGGACGTGAAGGTGGTTCTGGCCGCACCCACCATGTCATCCGACCGCCTGACCCCGTTCTATGCCTCCCTCAAGGACGAGCGCCGCGACATCCTCTCCGGCGTCATGCGCTACCTGAACCTGTGGCTGGTCTTCAAGTCACCGCCGGAGCACACGCGTCTGCGCCGCATTCTCAACGCGGTATTCACGCCGGCGGTCGTGGCTGCCATGGAGCAGGGAATCCGCAATACCTTCGAGCACATCCTGGCCGGCCTGGAGCCACGCCGCGAAATGGACTTCATGAAGGATGTGGCCGTGCTGCTGCCGGCCTACGTGATCCTGGACATGATGAACGTGCCCCGCGAGGACTTCCCGCGCATCAAGGTGTGGTCCGACTGGCTGCGGCTGTTCATCGGCACCGCGCAGGGCGAAGGCGACAAGTACCGAATGGCCCGCGAAGGTGCCGACCGCATGTCGGACTACTTCCGCGCCGTCATTGCCCGGCGCCGGTCCGAACCGGGTGACGACATCATCAGCCGCATGGTCGCAGTGCGGGACGAAGCTGGCGGCCTGAGCGAGGACGAACTGGTGGCCTGTTGCATGCTGATCCTGTTTGGTGGCCACGAGACCACGACCAACCTGCTGGGCAGTGCCATAGCCGCACTGCTGCGGCATCCGGACCAGCTGCAACGCCTGCATGCCGAGCCTGCGCTCATCCAGAGTGCCGTCGAGGAGTTTTTGCGCTACGACGGCCCGAGCAACAGCATGGTCCGATTGGTGGCCACCGACCACGACCTCGGCGGCAAGGCGCTGCACCAGGGCGAACGGGTGTTTGCCATGATCAACGCGGCCAACCGCGACCCGCGCCAATTCGACCAACCGCATGCGCTGAACCTCGGCCGGCGGCCCAATCGCCACCTGACATTCGGCCAGGGCGTGCATTTCTGTCTGGGTGCGCCGCTGGCACGGCTGGAAGCACGCATCTGCATCGGTGAACTGGTGGCCCGGTTCCCGCAGATGCGTGCCGGCAGCCAGCCGGCAACGTGGATCGATGCCATGATCATGCGCGGCCCCGAGTCTCTGCCGCTGGTCCTGGCCTGACCTCCCCCGCCTGAGGAGTTTGCCCGTGGAAGATGTCTATCTCATCGGCGTGTCCTGCACGCCCTTCGGCAAGCAGCCCGAACGCAGTTTCAAGGACCTGACCCGCCAGGCCTACCTGGAAGTACTGGCCGACGCCGGCCTGGCCGATGGCAGCCGGATCGAACAAGCCTGGTTCGGAAACTGTGGCATGGGCAGTTTCGGGCAGCGCAACATCCGCGGGCAGGTCTGCTTCACGCCGCTGGTACGCGAGGGCCTTTTCCCCGAACGTGTGCCCATGGTCAATGTAGAGGGCGGTTGCGCCACCGCCTCCATGGCCCTGCACGGCGCCTGGAAGGACATCCTGTCGGGCCAGGCAGACATGTCCCTGGCGATCGGCGTCGAGAAGACATTTTTCCCCGGTGACGCCGCCCGCACCCAGGAGATTTTCGAAGGTGGCATCGACCAGCTGGACCCCGACGAATGGATGGCCTGCTACCGCGCCGCCGGAGAAGCCTGCGGCAAGCCCTTCGCGCCCCACGATGGCGGCGGCACGCTGTTCATGGACACCTATGCCATGCAGGCGGCCTACCACATGAAGGTGTACGGCACCACGCGCGAGCAGATCGCCTTCGGTGCCTCCAAGAACCACGCCATGGGGGCGCTCAACCCCAAGGCGCAATACCGCTTCGAGGTGTCCCCGCAGCAAGTGCTCGATGACCGCTTGGTGAGCTGGCCACTCACGCGTGCCATGTGTGCGCCCATTGGCGACGGCGCTGCGGCGGCCCTGTTGTGTTCGGCCAGCGCGCTGGCCGGCCTGCCTGCCGCCGTGCGTGAACGTGCGGTGCGGGTACGCGCCAGCGTTCTGACCGGTGGCAAGTACCGGGCGCTCGACGAGCCCGGGCTGTCGCAGGTCGCCGCGCGCAGGGCGTATGCGATGGCTGGCGTGCAGCCACAGGACATCGACGTGGCCGAGGTCCACGATGCCACGGCTTTCTGCGAGATCTACCAGGCCGAGATGCTGGGCTTTTGCGCTCTCGGTGCCGGCGGCGCGTTCATCGGCGGCGGTGCCACTGCGCTGGGCGGGCAGATCCCGGTCAATGTGTCGGGCGGTTTGGTGTCCAAGGGCCATCCGGTAGGAGCAACCGGGCTGTCGATGGTCTACGAACTCACGGCGCAGCTGCGCGGCGAATGTGGCCCGCGGCAGGTGCGGGGCGCAGACCTCGCCCTGGCCGAAAACGGCGGCGGGGTGATCGGCTTCGAGGAGGCGGCATGCGCGATCACGCTGCTGCAACGCTGAGATGACCGCTTCCGAGTCACTGCCCCCGACGCTGTTCGATGCTTTTGCACAGGCACGTGCACGCGCACCGGCTTTGCCCTTCCTCGCCGAATCGGCGATCGGCGGCGGCCGGCAGTGGAGTTTTGCCCAGGCCGGCGACGAGGTCGACCGGCTCAGTGCGCTGTATGGCGCCAAGGGCTGGGGGCCTGGCCACCGCGTGGCGCTGGCGGTGGGCAATCACCCGCGCCACTTCTTTCATTTTCTGGCGCTCAACCGCCTGGGTGCGTCCATCGTGCCCTTGAACCCCGACCACCGTGCCGGCGAGATCCGCCACGCGTTGCGCCTGGCCCGGGTGGATCTGGTGGTGGCGCTGCCAGATCGTCATGCGGTGGTGGCCGAGGCCATCGCCACCGAGGCAGACCTGTGCCGGATGCCCCATCTGCTGCACGACCAGCTGGCCACGTCACTCGGACAGGCGCCCCGTGCGGCCCAGCCGCCGGGCGACGCCTGGCGGCGCGAGCTGGCGATCCTGTTCACCTCCGGCACGTCGGGTCTGCCCAAGGGCTGCATCCTGACCAACGAATATGTACTCACGGCCGGCGCCTGGTACCGCGACCTCGGCGGTGCATTGACACTGCGCCACGGACAGGAGCGTCTGCTCAACCCGCTGCCGGTTTTTCACATGAACTGCGGCATGACCACGATCGCCACCATGTGCCTGACCGACAACTGCCTGGTACTGCCAGACCGGTTCCATGCAAGCACCTGGTGGGAAGATTGTGTGCGCTCCGGTGCCACCGGCATCCACTACCTGGGCATCATGCCGCCGGCCTTGTTCAAGCAGCCGCCCGTTCCTTGGGAGACGCAGCACCACGTGCGGTTCGGTCTGGGCGCGGGCTGCGACCCGAGTCTGCATGCGGCGGTCGAGCAGCGCTTCGGCTTTCCGTTTGTCGAAGTCTGGGGCATGACCGAGACCGGCCGCTTTCTCGCCAACCAGCATGCGCCACGGCACACCGATACCCGCGCGTTCGGTCGGCAGGCGGTGCCACTGGAAGTGCGGGTGGTCGACGACCAGGGCCGCGACCTGCCCGACGACAGTGCCGGCGAGTTGCTGGTACGCGCGCGCGGCCCCGACCCCCGCCAGGGCTTCTTTTCGGGTTATCTCGACGACGAGTCCGCCACACAACAGGCCTGGCGCGATGGGTGGTTCCATACCGGCGACGTGGTGCGGCGCGACGCCACCGGCATGCTGTATTTCGTGGACCGCCGCAAGGACATGATCCGGCGCTCCGGCGAAAACATCTCGGCCGCCGACGTGGAGGCTGCGCTTTCAGCACACCCGGCCGTCGTCCGCGTGGCGGTGCTGGCGGTGCCCGACGAGATGCGCGATGAAGAAGTGCTTGCAGTCGTGGTGCCGGCGGCCGATGTGCACCCTGGTGAAGACACCGCGCGGACCCTGGTGCACCATTGCCTGGCGGAGCTGGCCTACTACAAGGCGCCAGGCTGGGTCGTGTTTCGCACAGAACTGCCCGTCACTGCCACCAACAAGCTGCAAAAGAACCGGATTTTCGCGACCGGGAGCGACATGCTGGCCGATGCATTCGACATGCGTGCACTCAAGAAGCGCCAAACCGCTGCCTCGGGCACCCCCTCCCCGGCTGGCACCTGAAGCAGGAAAGCAACACCATGGCACCTGAGATCATCCTGAGCGCGCCCGCCCGTACCCCGCTGGGGGATTTCGGCCGCAGCTTCAAGGACACACCACTGACACAGCTGGCAGTGCATGCCGCACGCGCCAGCATGGAGCGCAGCGGCCTGCAGTACGCCGATATCGACCATCTGGTCTACGCCAACACGGTGCCGGTCGACCACGACAGCCTGTTCGGCGCACGCGTGGTGTCGGTGGCGATGGGCCTGCCACATGCGGTGAGCGCCCTGACCGTGAGCCGCGGCTGCGGCGCCGGGCTGCAGGCCATCGTGTCGGCGGCGGAGCAGATCCTCTCCGGCCACTCCGACATCGCGCTGGCCGGTGGCGCCGAAAACTACAGCCGGGCACCCTTCGTGCTGCGCACCGGCCGCTGGGGCCACAAGCGCGGCGACCAGAACCTGCAGGATCTGCTGGAGAACACCTACCGCGATCCGTTCTCGCGCGCCTACATGGGTGAAACCGCAGAGAACATTGCACGCAGCTTCGGCTACACCCGCGAGGCCATGGACGAATGGGCCCTGATGAGCCAGCAACGCGCGGGGCGCGCCATCGCCAGCGGCTTCCTCGCGCGCCAGATCGAGCCGATCGAGGTGGGCGAGGGGCGCCATCGCCAGCTGATGACCAGCGACGAGTTTCCGCGGCCTGACAT
The DNA here is from genome assembly GCA_031383745.1 of Rhodoferax sp. Classification (GTDB taxonomy): domain Bacteria; phylum Pseudomonadota; class Gammaproteobacteria; order Burkholderiales; family Burkholderiaceae_C; genus CAISIP01. The sequence continues at coordinate 7,148 of JANMZX010000693.1, forward strand.
CACCCTGGAGCGCCTGCGCCAGTTGCGTCCATCCTTTGCCAAAGACGGCACGGTCACCGCCGGCAATGCCAGCGGTGTGACCGACGGTGCGGCGTTCATGGTCGTGGCCAGCGCAGATGCGGCACGTGCCCGCGGGCTGCAGCCACAGGCCCGGGTGTGCGACTGGGCCACCGTGGGTGTAGACCCGCAGCTGATGGGCATCGGCCCGGTGCCAGCGGTACGCAAGCTGCTCGCCCGGACTGGCCTGCAAGTGGCGGACATCGATTATTTCGAGGTCAACGAGGCGTTTGCCGTAGTCAACCTGCATGCCGAGCGCGAGCTGGGCCTGCCGCGCGACCGCACCAATCTGTACGGCGGTGCAATTTCCGTCGGCCACCCGCCCGGTGCCACCGGCTTGCGCATGACCATGACGGCGATGCATCACCTGCAGGATGTGCAGGGCCATTACGCCATCGTTACGATGTGCATCGGAGCTGGTCAGGGCATGGCGATGCTGATCGAGAACCTGATGCGCTGACGACCAAAGACTTCATCAACCACAAGGAGACATTCCATGAAGACACCGCAATTTTCCCGTCGGCGCGTGCTGGGCGGCATCGCTGCCGGCGCGCTGGGCGGCTTGGCATTGCCGGGGCTCGCACAGTCCGGCGCATATCCGAACCGACCCATCAAGATCATCATGCCCTGGGCGGCTGGCGGCGGCGGCGACGTGCTGGTGCGCGCGATGCTGCCCAGTCTGTCTGCCAAGCTGGGGCAGCCGGTCGTGGTGGAAAACCGCCCGGGCGCCATCGGTACCATCGGCAGCCTGGCGGCCGCGCGCAGCCCGGCGGATGGCTACACACTGGTGTACGGCGCCGCCGACTCGCACTCGATCGCACCGCACATCATGAAGCAGTCCCCGTACGACTCCAAGAAGGAGTTCGTCGCCGTGGCGCCCATCGGGTTCACGCCGCTGGCGCTGGTGGTGCATGCTTCCAACCCGGCACAGAATTTCGCGCAGTTCCTGCAGCAGGCACGTGAAGCCAAGCAGCCGCTGACCTTCGGCTCCTGGGGCCAGGGCAGCTCCGGGCAGATCACGGTGGAGGCGCTCAAGCAGGTGGCCAAGATCGACCTGTTGCACGTGCCCTACAACGGCACGGCACCCTTGATCCAGGCCCAGCTGGCCAACCAGATCAACTGCTCGATCTGCCCGATCCCGGTGGCTGCCCAGCACCACCGTGCAGGTACCGTACGCATGCTGGTGGTTGCCGCCAAGGATCGCCTGCCGGAGTACAAGGACATCCCCACCATGCGCGAAAACGGCGTTGCCATCGACATGGGTCCGTGGCTCGGCTTTCTGGCTCCTGCCGGTCTGCCTGCCGATGTACTGGCCAAGATCCACCAGGCGGTCGATGCGACACTGGTGGACCCGGGTGTGGTCGAGACACTCAACAAGATGTCCATGGTCGTCGACCGCATGGACCAGAAGGCCTACCAGAATTTCTACAACAACGAGTACGACCGCTGGGGCGCCTACATCCGCACGGCCAAGGTGACGGTCGACCAGTAAGCGGTCCTGCGGCTGCACACGAAGGCACCTGCGGGTGCCTTTTTTGCGGGCGTGTCAGGAGCCCGCGGCAGCAGCCGGCCGGCGCACCGGCTTGTCCGCGATGGTCCGTTCGCCGCGCGCGACATCGGCCATCAGCGGCTGTGCCTGCGGGTCGACCATGCAATCGCAAAACAGCGTACGCTCGGCCGCCAGGCCTTCGGCACGGCGCCAGCGCGGAGCATTGCGCACCAGGCGCTTGATATTGGCACAGGCGCGCGCCGGCACCGCGTCGATCTGCTCCGCCAGGCGCAGGGCGTCGGCCAGCACATCCCGTGTACACGACGACACCAGCCCCAGGGCCAGAAGTTCCTCCGGGTTGAAGACCTTGGCCGTGAGGAGGTGGAACAGCGTCTGCCCGGTGCCGAGCAAGGCGACCATGGCCTGGGTTCCACCAGCGCCCGGCAACAGGCCGAGGTTGAGCTCGGGCAGGCCCAGCTGGTAATCCCCCGATTGGGCAAGCCGGATGTCGCACCCCAGTGCGAGCTCGAATCCGCCGCCCATGGCAATGCCGTTGATCGCTGCAATGAATACCAGCGGGCTGGCGTCGATGCGTTCGATGCAGCGGTGGATGCCGCCCTGCGGGACAGGCCGCTCCACCGAAAAGGTTTTCCCGCGCGCCAGCATGGCCTGGGCCCGCTGGTGCAGGACGGCAACATCATAGTGCCGCACAAACATGCCAGGTTCTCCACCCGTGAGAACAACAACCCGCCCCTCGGGCCAGGCTTCGAGCTGATCGAGTGCGTGCGCCAGTTCGGTTTCCATCGCTTCGTCCATGAAGCCATGGGGTGGGTTGAAGAGGCGCACCACAGCTGTGCCGCCATGGCGGTGCAGCGCAAGACGGGTGCCGGTCCAGTCCGGGTAAGTGGGTTCCATCGAAGGGTTCCAGATGCAATTGCGAAGACTCGGGATACGCATTCTTGCAGATGCCGCGTCCTTCTGATCCAGTCGCTCCAGCTGCCGACCGAATGCTGGCACTCTTTGGGGAATCCCGGGCAGCGTGACGGGGTCATGCGCGGCTGTGCCAGACGGGATTTCCCACGGATCGCCGGTGCGGCGATACTGGCCCGCCACGCAACACCCCGCCGCCGCGCCGACCGCCCCATGACCCCGATCACCCGTGCTGCACTCTGGATGGCTGGCTGGCTGCTGCTGATGGTCGTGATCGCCGTCGCCGGACGCGAGGCGACGCGCGAGCTGACCGTGTTTCAGGTCATGCTGATGCGCTCCGTGCTGGGCCTGGTGATGGTATGGCCGCTGATCCATCGCGCCGGCGGCCTGCGGGCCATGCGCACGCAGCGCCTGTCGCAGCACGTGGCGCGCAACGCCGTGCACTACGCCGCGCAGTACGGCTGGTTCGCGGCGCTATCCCTGATCCCGCTGGCACAACTGGTGGCGATCGAGTTCACGATGCCGATCTGGTCGGCGCTGCTGGCGGCGGCCATGCTGGGTGAGCGGCTGGATCGGGCCCGGATCGGCGCGGTGGTACTGGGCCTGGCCGGCGTGGTGCTGATCGTGCGGCCAGACGCGGCGCACATCAACATCGGTCAGTGGATCGCGCTGGCGGCGGCGCTCGGTTTCGGCATCTCGGTGGTGCTGGTCAAGTCGCTCACCCGCACCGACGCGGCGATCCAGGTCAGTTTCTGGATGCTGGTGGTGCAATCCGGCATCGGCCTGGCTCCGGCATTGGCGGTGTGGCAGTGGCCGTCTGCCACGAGCTGGGCCTGGGTGCTGCTGGTGGCCTTCTGCGGCGCCTATTCGCACTACTGCTTTGCGCGCGCCATGCAACTCGCCGACGCCACGGTGGTGGTGCCGATGGACTTCGTGCGCGTGCCGCTGACCGCGCTGGCCGGCTGGGCGCTGTATGCCGAGCGGGTGGACCTGCTGACGCTGGCGGGCATGGGGCTGATCCTTGCCGGCAACGGGCTCAATCTGCTGCGAGCCGGTGGGCGGGGGCCAGGCACCGGCAAGGGTTGATGCCAGCCAGTCGTTGCCGTTACCCCTGTTCAGTTGCGCGGCAGCGACCACATGGCCGGATTGACCGCAGAACAAGCGGCGCGGGCAGCCAAAAAGCTTGGAGATATCCCTCAAGCCTTGGGCACGACACATGCCGACCCTGCCCCAACCGGCACCGATGCCGCGCCCGGGGTCCAAGAGGACCCACCTGCCGGATGGAAAACATCCCACGCGCGCCAACCATGCAGGAAGCCGCAGATGCCGGGCTTGCGGGTGCCGCAGGTAAATCGGGATAGGGGCCGGCCATCACAGGCCGGACCCCTCCCACACCACCCGGCGTGCGGGTCCGCACCGGGCGGTTCGAGAAGTTGAGGTCAGGAGAATTTGGGCACTCCCAGACGGTCGAAGTAAGCGATGGTGAGCACACGCCCGACATACAGGCTACTGCGCCACCAACTGCCCACACCACGGGCTACCGCCGTTGCAAGCTCCATGGACGCACCCAGTTGCCGCAGCGCCTGGTACGTCCGAGGCCCGGTCTTCCACTGCTTGAGATGTACCGCCCGCAATCGACGCCGCAGCCATTGGTCCAGTCTGTCAAGGGCCATCGGTGTTTGTGTGAGACGGAAGTAGGCCTTCCAGCCTCGCACATAAACCTGCAACTCTCCAACGATCCAGTCCATGCTACGTCCCCGACTGCGTTGGGTGATTTCCCGCAATCGCATCCGTACCTTGACTAACGCTTGCACTGATACGGCCAGCTTGACCTGCCCCTGTGGATCACGAGTCAAGCAGTAGCCCAGAAACTTGCGTCCCCATACCGGTGCCACCGCCGTCTTTGCCTCGTTGACCTTCAGGCTCAGCTTGGCGTAACAACGGCGCAGGGCCTGCAGCACTCTTTGCCCCGCCCGCAGGCTCTTGACGTAGACGTTGCAGTCGTCAGCGTAGCGCACGAACCGGTGTCCGCGCCGCTCCAACTCCCGATCCACTTCGTCCAGCAGCACATTGGCCAGCAGCGGGCTCAGGGGGCCGCCCTGCGGCGTGCCCTCCTCTGGCTCGATGATGACCCCGTGCGCCTCGATGCCCACTTGCAGATAGTGCCGGATCAGGCCCAGCACCCGCTTGTCCGCAACCCGCTTGGCCAGCCGGTCCATCAAGATGTCGTGGTTGACGCAGTCAAAGAACCTCTCCAAGTCCACGTCCACCACTACCTCATGACCCGCCTGCACGTATTGCTGCGCCTTCAGCACCGCCCCGTGCGCACCCCGCCCCGGCCTAAAGCCGTGGCTGTGCTCGCTGAATCAGGGGTCGATGATCGGTTGCAGCACTTGCAGAAGCGCTTGCTGTACCAGTCTGTCCACCACGCTCGGTATACCCAGCTCCCGCACTCCGCCCCCAGGCTTGGGTATGCTCACTCGGCGCACGGCCATTGGCCGATAGCTGCCGTCAAGCAACCGCTCCCGGATATCCGGCCAGGCGCCTCTCAGGTACACCGCCGTATCTTGCACCGTGCGTCCATCAACGCCGGCACTGCCCTTGTTGGCTTTGACGCGTTTCCACGCCGCAGCCATGTTCTCTCTGGTCAGCGCCTGCCCCAGCAGGTCAGTGGCCCCGCAGTCCGTTTGTGCGTCCCGCGCCGACC
>JANMZX010000331.1:0-11003 GCA_031383745.1 Rhodoferax sp.
CTGGATCGCGGTGCAGAGCGCCCTGCTGGCCGATCCGCTGGTGGCACAGCGGGCGCACGGCGCGCACCGCCGGCTGGTGCCACTGATGTGGCGCGGCCAACACGCCGAGCGCGAAAGCCCCGACAACGCGGTCGACTTCCAGCGCGGCATGGTCAGCCTCACCCCGGGCGAGGTGCTGCTGGGCGCCCGCGCCGCGCTGGACCCGCAGCGCGCCCTGCAGGCGGCTGACAGCCCGGTCCTGCCGGGCCAGGTCTACGAAGGCGTGCCCAACCGGCTGCTGGTCGAACACTGCCTGGACCAGCGCGGCGCCTGGGGCGTGGCTGGCTGGCCTGGCGAGGAGATCCTGCAGTCCGTCCATCACCGGGTCCCGCCCGACCGGCGCTCGGTCAACAAGCTGCTGGCCGCGATCGACGCCGACGCCTCGCTGGAAGTGCTCGAGAACCTGCTGACCGAAGAGCCGGTGCTGACCTACCGCTTTCTGCGCTTTGCCAATTCCACGGCCTTCACGCTGCGCGAGGGCATCGCGTCGCTGCGCCAGGGCATGCTGGTGCTGGGCCTGTCGCGGTTGCGGCAGTGGCTCGTGGAGCAGACCGGCGCCGCCACCGACGAACCCAACCTGCTTCCGGTGCGCCGCGCAATGGTCGTGCGCGCGCGCCTGATGGAGCACCTGCTCGACGCCGGTGACGCAGAGCGGCTACGCCACGAGGTGCTGCTGTGCGGGCTGCTGTCGCAGATCGACCAGCTCGCCGGCGAGCCGCTGGTACAGGTGCTGCAGCACATCCCGCTCTCGGAACGGGTGCTGGAGTGCATCGTCAGCCGGCGCGGCCCCTACGCGCCCTACCTCGAACTCGCCACGGCGCTGGAATACCCGGGCATGGCCGCAGTGCCGGCGCTGTGCGAGGCGCAGGAGCTCGACATCGCCGACGTCAACCGCGAGCTGCTGCGGGTACTGTCGCAGGCGCAGCTGTACCCGGCGCGGGCACGCTAGGCACTGCGGCCGGCGTCCTCATCCGGCCAGGCTCCTGTAGACGCCGCATCCCAGGTACAGGCCGTCGAGTTCACACACGAAGGACATCTTGCCCTGCACCCGTCCGCTGGCCGGGTTGGTGATGTCGTAGGAGACCCAGCCGGGGCCGGAGGACGCCTGCGTCACGATGGCGCGAACCAGGCCGTCGCCGTCGATGCCGGGTACGTCCTGCACGCGCGTGCCCACCTTGGCCGGGTTGCCGGCGAACGCGAGGTAGGTGCCGCGCGCGTCGAGTGCAAACACGTACATGTCGCGGTCGTGGAAGCCATTGGCCGGGTCGGTCAGCGCATCGAGGAACGCGTCACGCGATCCACAGCCGTCACGCAGCCTGGCCGCACGGTCGACCAGGGCCTGCGCCTCCACCGCCACCCCCTGCAACAACCTGAAATTGCCGATCGCATCGGTCAGGGAACGGGCCTGGGTTTCGAGTCCGCCCGACATGTCGACCGCGTTGCCCACCATCTGCGCATTGCGCTGGGTGATCTCGTCCAGCTGGCCGATGGAGGAGGCTACCTCGGCCAGACCGCTGCTCTGCGCGACGCTGGCAGCCGAGATCCGGGAGATGCTGGCCGACACCGCGCGGGCTCCCGACACGATGCCCGACATGCCGTCGCCGGCGGCGCGGATCTGTGACACGCTGGCCTCGACCTGCGCCGACGACTCCTTGATGAGCGTGCGGATCTCGCCCGCCCTGGCGGCCGAGCGCTGCGCCAGCGAGCGCACTTCGCCGGCCACCACGGCAAACCCACGCCCCTGGTCGCCGGCCCGCGCCGCCTCCACCGCGGCATTCAGCGCCAGGATGTTGGTCTGGAAGGCCAGGGTGTCGATCACGCCGATGACTTCGTTCATGCGCCGCGCACCGGCCTGGATGGCCTCGACCGACGCGATGGCGGCGCCCATCTGCCCGGCGCCCGCCTCGGCGATGTCGCGCAGCTTGATCGCCTGGCGGTCGACGTCGCCGGCCACCTGTGCATTTTGCCGAACCGTGGCAGCCAGTTCCTGGACACTCGCCGCGGTCTGTTGCAGGTTGTCGGCCTGTTGCTCGGTCCGATGGGCCAGGTCGCGGTTGCCCAGGCTCAACTGCTCGCCGGCATGCGCCACCAGCGCGGCGTCACTGCCCACTGCGGCCACCATGGTGGACACGCTTCTGATCATGGCGCGCAGCCCCACCGCCAGCTGGTCCAGTTCGTCTTTGCTGCGCACTGTCGCGACCACTTGCAGATTGCCCACGGCGAGTTGTTTCATCGCGTAGTTCAGGCGGCCCAGGTCGATGGAGACCGCACGGTAGAAACTCGCGATCGCGTACACCAGCAACAGCAGGCCCGCCACCGTGCCCAGCAGCAGTGCGGTGCGCTCGCGCTGCAGCGCCGCCACACGCTGCGCGAGGCTATCGGCCAGGCGCTCGCCCATGCGCGCCTGCATGGCCTGCAAGGTCCCGATGGCGCTGGCGCCCTGCGCCACATACTCTGCCGGATCCCGCTTTGCGCCGGAGCCGGACAACAGCTGCTGGGCTACCTCGGCGAATCGGCCGGACGCTGCCATGGCCGCAGCGCCGCCCAGTTCCGGCACCTGGTTGCGCTGGAGCATGGCAAGCGCAAATCCCTGCTCCTTCAGCACCTCGGACAGCATCACCGCGCGCAGGCGCAACAGCGCCGCGTCGAGCGGCTCGGCGGCGGCCCTGGCCAGCGCGTCGGCACCCGCACCAGTGGCCAGCGCGAGTTGCTCCATCCACACCAGATTGCGGGTCACCACCATGTCCATCAGCAGGTAGGCGTCGGGCTCGGGGTCGTACAGCAGCCCGGACGACTCCCCGACCGCCAGCACGAAATGGCGCAAATCCCGCGCCATCTCGCCGTGCAGCTGGAACGACTCTGCGTTGCCCGGAGTGCCAGGTGCCGCCACCAGGCGCTGCACCCGCTGGGCCAGTGGCTGCCAGGTAGCCGCCAGGTCGAAGGACCGGGTTGCGCGGATGGCGGCGGTGGCCCGCGTCAATGCCGCAGCCAGCGCGGTGCGCGTCTGCTCCAGGTCGGGGGCCGTGGCCGGGCCCGGCGACGGCTGCATGTCCGCCCGGCCCCGGTGCTGTTGCACCAGGTGGATGACCTCCACCACCGGCGGCACCACCGACATGCCCTCGATCTCCGAGCGTGCCACCGACAAGGCGTCGCCCTGGCGCTGCAGCAGCAGCAACGCCACGATGACCAGCGGGACCAGCAGGATCAGCGCCAGCAGTGCGAACTTGAGCTTCATGCCCAGCCGGCGCGCCGCGACAATCCCCGGCCGCAACACACCCAGCGGCTCGTGGTATTTCGTCATTGCAGCCTCTTCGTCGGCATTGCGATCGGCCTGCCATCGTCCACCCTGCGACTGCCGCCACCCGGCCGGCTCACTGGCCGCCGCCTGCGTAATCCAGGAACTTCTCGGGGCTGATGCGCAGTGCGGCGCCGGTCGGGCAGGCCCGCACGCAGGCCGGGCCGGACCGGATGTCGCGGCACATGTCGCACTTGACCGCCTTCTTGATCGCGCCGGCCTTCTTTGCCGTGTCCTTGTCGGCGCCGGCCTTGGGTTTCGCGACCCCCGGCTCCTGGCCCAGCCCCAGGAACAGCCAGGCCCACAGGCTCTGGATGCCGCGCTTCTCGCCCACCGGGGCCATCTGGATCACCCCGTACGGACAGTTCTTCTCGCAGTTGCCGCAGCCGATGCAGGCATCGGTGATGTAGACCTCGCCACCCGGCGAACGGCGGATCGCGTCGGGCGGGCAATCCTTCATGCAGTGCGGATGTTCGCAGTGCCGGCACGAGGTGGGCACGTGCAGGTTGTCGTAGGTCGGCCCGGCCTCGCGGTCCAGGCGCGAGGTGCCGGCGTGTGTGCTGGCGCAGGCCTTCTCGCAGTTGTCGCAGCGGATGCACAGCGATTCGTCGATCAGCAGCACGTCGGTGGCCTCGCCCACGCCCTGCTGCAGCAGGAAGGAAATCAGGTTGCCCGAAGCGACGTTGGAGGTCATCGCCTGGTTGGCCTGCATGCGCGCGAGGTACTTGTCGTCGAACTCGCTGCGGATGGCGGTGTTGTTGGCCATGATCTCGGTGACCTTGGATGCCAGCAGCACGATCGCCTCGGTCGGCACGGCGGCGCGCACCGTGGCCGAACGCGGAGCGTCCAGCACCAGCGCCATCTCGCCCACGTAGTTGCCGGCCGACACGTAGGACAGCACCACCTCGCGGCCGCCCAGCACGCGCGAGACCATGACCGAGCCCTTGCGGATCAGGTACAGGCCATCCGGCTTGTCGCCCTCGTTGAACAGCGCGTCGCCGCTCTTGTAGTGCCGTATCTGCGAGCCTTCGATCAGTTCGCTCAGGTCGCGCTCGGTCACGCCGGGCGCGACATAGTTGCGCACCGCACGGCGCAGCGCCACCAGGTCGAGCTCCTTGCGCACCGAATCCACCGACGCCAGCAGCTTGAGCATGGTACGCCGCGGCGTCTCCACCAGGATGCAGCGCTCGGCCGCACGCACGGTGGAGGACCGCCGCCGGCCGGAGATCAGGCCCAGCTCGCCGAAGAAGTTGCCGGTGTCCAGCAGCACCGGCGCGCCGCCCTTGTCGGTGTCCGCGCCCTGGATCTGCACCTGGCCGCGCACGATGCTGAAGAAGGAGTTGGAGTAGTCGTTGCGCTCGAACACCACCTCGCCCTGCCTGGGCAGCCGGATATCGCTCTCGAGCATGAACTCGCGCAGTTGCAGCGCGTTGAGCCCGCGCATCCAGGGCATGTTGGTCGAGACCAGTTCCAGCACGTCCTCCACCGTAGTCAGCTTGGCCGTGGCGGCAATCACGGCGGCGAACTTCTTCTCCAGCAGGGGCTGGTCGGCCGCCACCACCTTGCGCCCGCAGATCGACTCGATCGCCTCGTACCCCTGGTTCATCGCCTGCTTGATCAGCGGGTAGCCGCCCAGCGCGCCCACGACGAACAGGCCCGGGACGCTGGATTCGTAGGTCGGCGACAACTCCGGCAGGGCGGTTGCGTCCTTGCTGGAGAAACGCACGCCGAAACCCTCCACCAGCTTGCGCGGCGGAATGGCGCCGAGGCGCGCGATCACGCGATGGCAGTCCACCACCTCCTCGCCAGCCGGGGTGTTGAGCACCACGCGCAGCGACGGCCCCGCGGCGCCCTTGCGCGACTGGCGCTTGGAGAGGTCGACCACCGATACCATCATCGTGCGGTTGTGGTCCTGCACCGGGGTTGCGCCAGCGGCCTGTGCCGGCACCTTCTCGACATGGTCGATGCTGGTGCCGTAGCGCACCGAGAGCTTGCTGTCGCGCACCGCCGCCTGGATCGCGCTGAGGTTGCCCTCCTTGCAGCGGCTGAACTCCTCGTTGCGGTTGAGCAGGATGACCCGGTTGTCGTTGTCGGCCAGCGCCAGCGCGTTCTCGATGGCTGCATCTCCGGCGCCCACCACGATGATCGTCTCGCCGCCAAAGGCGCGCGGGTCATCCAGCTGGTACTGGACGTTGGGCAGGTTCTCGCCCGGCACACCCAGCGTGCGCAGATTGCCCTGCATGCCGATGGCCAGCACGATCTGCTCGGCCAGGATCAGTTCGGTGCTGTCCAGCGCAATCCAGAAGCGCCCCTTGGCCCCCTGGATGGCGGTGACGGCGGCCTTGTGCTGGATCTCGGTGGCCAGCGCCACGATTTCGTCGTCCCACCGGTTCAGGATGCTTTCCCGCGTGCCGGCGGCAAAACTCAGCGGGCTGCGCAGGTCCAGGAAGCCCGGCTCGGCCATCACATGTTTGCCCTTCTGGTACTTGTAGATCGTGTCGGCCAGGTGCGGCTGGGCCTCCAGCAGGATGTGGCGGATGCCCAGCTTGGCGGCATGCGCCGCGGCAGACAGGCCGGCGGGGCCGGATCCGATGATGGCGACGGTGTAGGGTGTGGTCATGGCGGCACCTCGCTAGCGGCTGGCCAATGGCGTGGCCACCAGCGGACGGAAGGCGCGCAGGCGGTTCTGGAAGTCGGCCGGCTTGTAGGCTTCGTCTTCCACCAGCGCGGCGCGCAGGTTGGCCAGCCCCTTGTTCAGGGCCGGCGCGGATTTCAGCTGGCCCAGCTTGTGCAGCGTGTTGACCACGCTGCCCAGCGCCATGGCAGCCTGCTCGGCCCCCGCGTAGTCGGCATAGGCCCCGGCCAGCCCGTCGTCCACCAGGGCCAGCGCCATCGCGCGCAGGTTGTCGTTGCTGACTCCGGTGGCCGCGATGCTGCGCGCGGCCTCGTCGCAGACCGCCTTCACCGCGCGGGCACGTTCGGCCATGTCGCCGGTGCCGGCCACCGCGTGGTTCAGCAGCGCCACCGACTGCACGAAGCGCTCCCCCAGCGCCGGATGGATCTGGCGCAGGATCAGGCGCAGCATCAGCATGCTCGAATCGTTCAGGCGCACCAGGCCCGGGCTGATGCTCTTGCCAAAGCTGCCGATTGGTTTCCAGCGCCTGTCGGCCATCGGGTGGTGGCAGGCATGGCAATCGAACAGCGTGAGTTCGGGGAACGCGCCATCGCGGCCGCGCTGCGGGTCGAGCAGGATGTCGATCTGCGTGCCCACGGCCACCGCCTGGCCGATGGCCCAGATCTTCACGCCGTCGAAGCGGCCCTTGCGCGCGATGTAGTCGGCGTCGACGGTGAAATGCGCCGGCTGCAGGTTGGTGAAGGTCTCCATCTCGAAACTCATGCGCGGGTGCCCGGCTGCCATGATGCGGTGCGAGACGTATTTGTCCGACGTGCCGAAGTGGCACGACAGGCACAACCTGGCCCGCGCCAGCGGCTGGTCGCTTGGATACAGGCCGTTGGCGATGTTGGCCTTGTGCGTGGCGCCGGGCTCGGTGTGCGACGCGATCCAGCGCTCGCCCGGGCCATGGCAGCCTTCGCAGGAAATGCCGTCGCTGAGCTTGAACGTATCGGCAGCGGGGGCCGCCGGCACATACGCGTGGCAGTCCAGGCACACGCGCGACTGGTGCGCCGGTTGCGGCAGGGCCAGGTTCGCGGCAATGCGGCGCGACTTGTCGTTGAGCAACAGGTTGTAGGCGCGCGCATGCTTGTCCAGCCGCGACCAGACCACGTATTCGTTCTGGTTCACCGGCGAACCGTTCCAGGAAGCGATCGAACCATGGCACAGGGAGCTGGCGCAGTTGACCACCCCCAGGGTCCTGTCGCGCGACTTGTCGGGCAGCACCTGGGCGGCTGCAAGTGCGCTGCACAGCACCAATGCCAGCGCGGCTGCGGCCTGGCCCCATCGGCGGAGTCGGATCATGGGCGCACCCCCTTGGTTGTTGGCAGCGCCGCCGCGGCCGCAGGTCCGGCGCCGCCCGGCGTACCGGCGTGTGAATACGAGGTGCCCGGCGTGTCGGTGACGGTCCACACCGAGCCATCCTTGCGCTGGTAGAGCTTGCGCATTTCGCTGGCGTTGAACGGGCGCGAGCCAATGCGGCCGAACACCGCGATCTGCCCGCCGGTCTCGTCCACCGCGCGGTCCCGGTCCAGCCCCTTGGACAGCGACAGCGCGGGCGAACGCGTATCGCGCCAGGCGATCACGGCAGGCTTGGGAACCGGCGAAAAACCGTAGAACTTGGGCTGGGTATCCGGCGCCGTGAGCTGCAGCACCTTGAGACCGCCCGCACCATCGGCGACATAGGCGAACAGCGAAGCGTTAGTGGAGCCGACGATCACGTCCTGGCTGTCGACCAGGCTGGTCGCGGGTGTATCGCCCTGCTGCACCCGGGCTTCGACCCGGGGTTGCGTCGGGCGCTCGACATCCACGATCACCAGGCCCTCGGCGCCCGCCGCCACATAGGCATAGGTGCGCGCCACGTAGACCTTGCGCGCGTCGGCCAGCGGCACGCGGGCTCCCTCCACGCGCAGGGGTTTTTCGGGCGCGGTCACATCCACCAGCTCCAGGCCCTGCGCGCTGGTGACCCACAGATAGCGGAACTGCAGCGCGCTGGCACGGGCGTCCTGCATCGGCACGGTGGCGACCCAGCGCGGCTTGAGCGGGTCGTCCACGTCCACCACCACCAGGCCCCTGGCCGTGGCGATGTACAGAAAGTGCCCACCCACCGTGATATGGCGCGCGCCGTCGAGCACGCCCTTGCTGGCGCCCTCGCCGTTCCAGGTGGCGGCACGCTGGAGGAAGTTGTTGCGCGGCTCGCCATCGGCAAGCGTGTCGACATTGACCACGATCAGGCCCTCCTTGCTGTCGGAGATGAAGGCATAGTGGTAGATCGGGTGGAAGGCCTGCTCCTGGTTCGTCACCCGCATCAGCTCGCCGGTATTGCGCTCGGGCGCGATCGGCTGGTTGGTGGGCAGCGCCACGCAGGTGGCGTTGCGGGAGGCGATATGCGTGTTGTGGCCCAGCGGCGAGAACGGCGCGCTGACGATGCGTTGCGACACCCCCTTGTTGGCGATGTTGGCCACGTCGTACACCCGCATGCCGCCCGCCCCCTCGGACACGAACAGGTACTCGCCGCGCAGCTGGATGCACTGCGCCGGCCCGGCAGTTCCGTGGTCGTGCGATTCCTTGAGCCGGGCCTTCGCATTCAGGTGGTTCTGGTACCAGTCGGGGTAGGCGAATCGCTGCAGGTAGCTGCCGATCACCGCCTGCGGCTCGTCCCATTCGGTGACCTGCACCGCCTGCACATGGTTTTGTGCACCGACCCAGGCGTTGTACCCCACGAAGTTCACATAGTTCGTACCCTGCAGCAGCAGCTGCGCCATGATGGCGTTGTTGTCATTGCGGTTGTTGACATGGCAATCGGAGCAGGTCTTGGTCTCGGTCTTGCGTTCAGTGTGCGGATAGTGCGGCGCAAAGGCCTGCGACGAGAAACCACTGGCTGCGATCGGCGCCTGCTGGATGTAGATCTTTTCGCGGTTGATGTTGGTCGAGGACAGGATCAGCGCCGAACTCGATCGCACCGGCGTGATCTTGCCGCCCTTGACCGGCCCGTGAATGCCGAGCTGGAACATGTCATCGCGCGCCACCTGCGGGTTGTAGCTGGCGTAGTTGCGCGTCTCGCCGCCTTCGTAGTGCTGGCGCTCGGTCTTCCAGTTGGCCTGGATCGGCAGGTGGCAGCCAGCACAGCTCGTCGTCCACGACAGATGGCAGGTATAGCAGTTCATCTTCTCGTCGGCATGGGCCAGGCCCTGGCCGTCGGACGTGGAGCCCCACTTGCCATCCTGCCCCGCGGCGCCTGCATGCATCAGCTTGGCGCGCGCCGCCTTGTCGTTGTATTTCGGATGCCCGGGGGTGACCGAGTCCTTCACCAGCGACATCTCCCACTCCAGCTTCGGGTCCAGCGCCGAGCGCTGGAACAGCTTGCCCTCGCGCCACTCGAAACGGCGGCGGCCGTCCTGGGTGCGCAGCAGTTTCATGTCCATGCCACCAGGCCGGGCGGCCGGGCCGGAGGTGAACAGCGACGGGTACTTGCCGGCGCTGCCGTGGCAGTCCTTGCAGTCGACCTCGATCGCAGCCGCCACCTCGCCGTAGATATGGCCGTTGCCATGGGCATCCTGCGAAAAGTGGCAGTCGACGCAATGCATGCCCACATCCAGGTGCACCGAGGTCAGGTGCACCGCCTTCTTGAATTTCTGCGGATCCGCGTCCGACACCGGCTGGTTCTTCGCATCCAGCAGCGTGCCCTTGCGGTCGCGCTTGAAGATCGAGCGGAAGTTCCAGCCGTGGCCGTGGTAGTCGGCGAACTGGGTGTCCTTGAGCTGCGGGTTGAGTTCGGACACCCGCTTGGAGAATTCCGGGTCGCCCCACAGCCCGCGGATCGCGGCTTCTTCTGGGTTGCGCTCCTGGATCTTGCGGATCTCGGCGGCCGTCGGGTACTTCTGCTTCTTTGGCCACATGAAGGGGGCGTCCGACTCGTAGTCCCACATGGTGGTGCCGTAGAAGGAGTTCACGAAGATGTTGGGCTGGTGCATGTGGCACACCATGCATTGCGAGGACGGGATGGCGCGCGTGAACTGGTGCGAGATCGGATGCCCGGACTGGTAGGTGGGGATGGTCGGGTCCGAGGTGGCGGTCTTGCCCTCGTGCCCGTATTTCGCGTACGGGCCGGAGTGGCGCGGGTCGCGGTCGTTCGCATACGGCGTATGGCACGCGGTGCATCCCGAAGAGCGGTAGTCCCCCGCCTGCTCGTTGGTTCCCAGGAACCACAGGTGCGGGTCATTGAGCCTGGTCTTGGTGATGTTGATCAGCGGCACGGCGATGCGGTTGCCGGTGGCGGGGCCGCGGTTGGACTGGCGCACGTCGGGGCGGCCTGGCTCGTCGAGCTTCTGGATCGCGCCGCTCACGTTGGGCAGGCCGATTTCCGGGAACTGCGTGCCGTTGATCTTGCCGCCGCGCTCGAACACGCGGAACACGTCCGCAGGGGGCACGGTCTCCCAGGCCGGCAGCGGCGCCAGGCTCTCCAGGATGCCCATGTCGCGCATCTGCGGCGTCACCGCCACCGGGTTCTTCAGCAGCGCCGGTTCGCTCTGGCCGGTGTACGCCTCGCCCACGATGTAGCGCTTGAAGGGCAGGATGCCGTTGTTGTAGGCCGCGCCGCCCCACAACATCGCGCTGGTAGCCATCAGGCTGCGTTCGTTGGCCTGCACGATGGGGAGGTGGCAGGCGCCGCAGGAGTCGCGCGCCACGCGCAGGTCCCCCGGGTTGATGAAGCGGATGAACTGCGGGCTTTCCCGGTTGAGTTTGGTGTAGCTGCCCTCGGGGTTCGACGAGGACGGGTAGTTCCACTGGAACGGGTGGCGCGGCAGGATGTGCGCCTGCTCCATCGCCACGATGTAGGGCTTGTCGCTGCGCAGGCTGTCCTTGGGCCGACGGACCGTGGAATTGCCACCGTGGCAATCGGTGCAACCCAGCACCACGCCAGGGTTGGCATGCATGGTGCGGTGGTCGTTGGCCGCCGCATTGTGCGAGTGGCAGCTTTCGCAGCCGGCCGACTTG
>JANMZX010000346.1:0-9367 GCA_031383745.1 Rhodoferax sp.
GCGGCACCAGCGCCCACATCACCGGGCCGGCCGAGTGGGAAAAGAAGATCGCCAGCGGCCAGTTCAAGGCGATCCCCGTGCGCGCCGGCTGACAGCGGCACTTCGGGCAGGAGCAGCATGGACACCAAGACCCTGCAATCGGCGCTGGCCGACTACTTCGCGCCCTGGGTCCAGGCGCTGGGCCTGGAGGTGCTGGCCTGCGACACCGACAAGGTGACGATCCGGCTGCCGCAAAGCGAGCAGCTCGCCCGGGTCGGCGGCATGGTGTGTGGCCAGGCCATGATGGCGGCGGCTGACACCTGCATGGTGCTGGCGCTGATGAACCATCTGGACGCCTTTCGGCCCTGCACCACGGTGCAACTCAACACCAGTTTCCTCAAGCCGCTGTCGGGCCAGGACGGGCTGATCGAGGCCCGGATCCTGCGTAGCGGCAAGTCGCTGGCCTTTGGCGAGATCGACATCCGCGGTGCGACCGACGGCAAGAGCGTGTGCCGCACCAGCACCACGTACGCCCTGCTGTAGCAGCGCGCGCGTGGCAGGCGCGCCACGGGTGTGCCGGTGTCAGGCCAGCAGGCAGGCGGCCTCGGTCTGCGCGTTGAGCTGCCGCAAGTCGGGGACCTCCTGCGCACAACGCGCGATCGCCTCGGGGCAACGGGTCCGGAACACACAGCCGGAGGGCGGGTTGATCGGCGAAGGCAGGTCACCGTGCAGGATCTGGATCACCTTCTTGCGCTCGAGATCCGGGTCGGGAATCGGTATCGCCGACAACAGTGCGCGCGTGTAGGGATGGCGGGGTGCTGCGTACAGCGCCCTCTTCTGCGCCATTTCCATCGCGTGGCCGAGGTACATCACCAGAATCCTGTTGCTGATGTGCTTGACCACCGCGAGGTCGTGCGCGATGAAGATCAGCGCCAGGCCCATGTCCTTTTGCAGCGCCTTGAGCAGGTTGATGATCTGCGCCTGGATCGACACGTCGAGCGCGGACACCGGTTCGTCGCAGATGATCAGCCTGGGCTCCAGGATCAGCGCCCGTGCGATGCCGATGCGCTGGCACTGCCCGCCCGAGAACTCATGCGGATAGCGGTTGATCTGCTGGCGTGTCAGGCCCACCTTCTCCATGATCGCCTGCACCCGCGCCATCACGTCGGTGTTGGACAACTCGGGATGGTGGGTCTTGAGCGGCTCGGCGATGATCTGGGCAATCGTCATGCGCGGGTCGAGCGAGGCCAGCGGATCCTGGAAGATCATCTGCACGTCTTTGCGCACATCCAGCCATTGCTGGCGCGACGCACCGTGCATTTCGCGCCCCAGCCAGCGGATGCTGCCCGAGGTGGCCGGGATCAGGTTCAGGATGGCGCGCGCCAGGGTCGACTTGCCACAGCCGGACTCCCCGACCACGCCCAGTGTCTCGCCGGCATGAATATCGAATGACACGCCATCCACCGCGCGCAACTTGCGCACCGGCGCCCAGGGCCAGCTGCCGGGATCACGCACATCGAAATGCACCGCCAGATCACGCACCGAAAGGATGGGCTGCGTCTGCTCAGACACTGGTCAACTCCGCCGCATGGCTGTCGGCCACCTGCTGGGCGCTGCGATGGCAGGCCCGCAGCACACCCGCCCGATGGACGGATGGCCCCAGCACCGGCATGGTACCGACGCAGTGTGCATCGGCCAGGCTGCAGCGCTCGCTGAATGGGCAACCCTTGGGCAGGCGGGCCATGTTCGGCGGTGCACCGGGGATCGCCACCAGGGAACCGTCATCCTGATGCAGGCGTGGAACGGCGCCGAGCAGGCCTACGGTATAGGGATGCGACGCGTGGTAGAAGATGTCGCTGGCGCTGCCCTGCTCCATCACGCGCCCGCCGTACAACACCACGACCTGGTCACACAGACCGGCGACAACGCCCAGGTCATGGGTGATCAGCACGATCGCGGTGCCGAAATCGCGCTGCAGGTCGCGCAGCAGGCTCAGGATCTGCGCCTGCACCGTCACGTCCAGCGCGGTCGTGGGTTCATCGGCGATCAGCACTTCAGGCTCGCACAACAAGGCCATGGCGATCATCACACGCTGGCGCATGCCACCGGAGAACTCGTGCGGGTAAGTGCCGATGCGTCGCGCGGCATCCGGAATCTTCACCGCGTCGAGCAACTCCACCGAACGCGCGCGTGCCGCGCGGCGGTCCATGCCCTTGTGGAACTGCAACACCTCGGTCATCTGCCGCTCCACCGTCAGGTAGGGGTTGAGCGAGGTCATCGGATCCTGGAAGATCATCGCCACGCGGTTGCCGCGAATGCGGTTCAGCTGCGCCGGCTTCATGGTCAGCAGGTCCTCGCCCGCGTACAGGGCGTGGCCACTGGCGTGCCCATTACGCGCCAGCAGGCCCATCATCGCCAGCACGCTCTGGCTCTTGCCGGAGCCGCTTTCGCCGACGATGCCCAGGGTCTGGCCCCGATCGAGGGCAAAGCTGATGCCGTTGACCGCATACACCAGCCCGTCGCCGGTCTGGAACTGCACCCCGAGGTCACGGACTTCAATCAGCGCCATGTCATCGGTCCTTGGGGTCCAGGGCGTCGCGCAATCCGTCGCCGATGTAGTTGAAGCAATACAGCGTGATGGACAGGAACGCAGCGGGAAACAGCAGCATCCAGGGGGAGATCTCCATGACCGTGGTGCCATCGTGGATCAGCACGCCCCAGCTCGTCATCGGCTCCTGGATGCCCAGGCCGAGAAAGGACAACACCGACTCGGTCAGGATCACGCCAGGCACAGTGACCGTGGTGTACACCACCACCACGCCAAGCAGGTTGGGCACGATGTGCTGGAAGATGATGCGCCGCGTCGGCACCCCGATCGCCCGCGCGGCCTCGATGAACTCCTTGGAGCGCAGCGACAGCGTCTGGCCGCGCACCACCCGGGCCATGTCCATCCAGGAAAACACGGTGATCGTGATCACCACCAGGTAGAACGCACGCCCCAGGATCGTGACCATCAGGATGGCGATCAGCAGGTAGGGCACGGCGTACATCATGTCCACCACGCGCATCATGAAGGTGTCGACCCGTCCGCCGATGAAGCCGGCGGTGGCGCCCCAGGCAATGCCGAGCGCCACCGAGGACAGCGTGGCGAGCATGCCGACCATCAAGGACACCCGACCGCCGATCAGGGTACGCACCAGCAGATCCCGCCCGGACTCGTCGGTGCCGAAAAAATGCGCGTTCTTCAGGGTCGGCGGCAGGCTCATGGCGTCCCAGTCGGCGCTGTCGAATGCGTGCGGCAGCAGGTACGGGCCGGCCAGGCACACCAGCACGATGACGGCCAGCAGGCACAGGCTGACCACGGCCGCCTTGTTGCGAAAGAAGCGCGCGCGGGCATCGGCCCAGGGGCTGCGCCCGGCCACCACCGTGTCGAGCGTGTCGCCCAGCGACTGCACCAGTGAATCACGTCGGTTGTTCAGGAGCATGGGGGCCGGTCAGTAACGGATCTTCGGATCGAGGGCCGCATAAGCCAGGTCGACCAGCAGATTGAAACTCACCGCGATCACGGTCACCAGCACCACCAGGCCCAGCACCAGCGTGTAGTCCCGGTTGCCCGCGCCATTGACGATCAGCTTGCCCAGCCCCGGTAGCGAGAACACTGATTCGGTAACGACGGCCGACGTGATGGACGAGATGGCCAGCGGCCCGATCAGCGACACCACCGGCAACAGGGCCGGCTTGAGCGCATGGCGCAGGATGATGGTGTGGGTGGGCAGGCCCTTGGCGCGCGCAGTGCGGATGAAGTTGCTGTGCAGCACCTCGATCAGGCTGCCGCGCATCACCCTCCCGATGGTGGCGACGTTGATGAAGATGAGCAGTGCCATCGGCAGGATCATGTACCGGGGCTCGAAGTTGTTCCAGCCGCCCGATGGCACGAGCTTGAGCCAGATGGCGAACACCAGGATCAGCACCGGCCCGATCACGAAGGACGGAAACGCATGCCCGAGATTGCCGAACAACATCACCACGTAGTCGACGGCGCTGTTCTGCCGCAGCGCGGCAATGGTGCCGAGCAACACCCCGATGACCAGCGCGATCAGGATCGAGCCGCCGCCGATCGCCGCCGACACCGGCAGCGCCTTGGCCACCAGTTCGTTGACCGTCCAGTCCTCGTACCGGAACGAGGCACCCAGGTCACCGTGCGCCAGATTGTTCAGGTAGTAGAGGTACTGCTTCCACAGCGGCTGGTCCAGGTGGTACTTGGCCTGCAGGTTGGCCAGCACCGCAGCCGACACCTTGCGTTCCTCGTCGAAGGGACCGCCTGGCGTGGCATGCAGCAACAGGTAACAGACGGTGATGACCGCCAGCAGGGTCGGGATCGTTGCCAGCGCCCGCCTGAACGCGAACGACCACATCAGTGCTTGACGATGTACATGTCCTTGGCGCGGTAGCGGTCAAGCGCGTTGGTGTTGGAATAACCACCCACGTAAGGCTTGACCAGGCGCGGCACGGTGTATTGCAGCAGCGGAACCATCGGATAGTCGTCCATGATCATCTTGGCGGCCTGGGTGAGCAGGGTCTTGCGCTTGGCCTGGTCCAGCGACTTGTTTCCTTCGTCGATCAGCGCCTCGGCCTTGCGGTTGCAATTGCCCTGGCTGTTCTGGTCGGAGTCGCACTGCACCAGGGTCAGGAAGGTGGTGGCATCGTCGTAGTCAGCGATCCAGCCGTTGCGCGCCATCTGGTAGTCGCGGTCGTTGCGCTTCTTGATCAGGACCTTGAACTCCATGGCTTCCATTTCCAGGTCGATGCCAAGCTTGGTCTTCCACTCGGAGGCGGCGAAAATCGCCCTCTTCTTGTGGTACTCGCTGTTGGTGTACGAGAACTTGATCTTGGCGCCCGGTGCCACACCCGCGTCGGCCAGCAGCTTCTTGGCTTCGGCGACCTTCTTGGCCATCGGCCACTTGGCCCAGTCGTATTCGGTCACATTGGCGCCGGCAACACCGCGCACGATGACGCCGTAGGACGGCACCTGCCCATCCGCGGTGACCTTGTCGGCAAGGATGTCGCGGTCGATCACCATCGACAGCGCCTTGCGCACCCGAATGTCCTTGAACACCGGATCGGCGTTGTTCAACGAGTAGTAACGCAAGCCGAGCATGTTCGAGTTCCGGATGTCATTGGGGTACTGCGTCTTGTACTTGTCGTAGCTGCCGGGGGGCAGCGCGTAGACCCAGTCGTTTTCGCCCGACTCATACAGCTTGACGTCGGCGTTCTGCTCCTCGACCGCCAGGTAGGTCATCTTCGTCAACTGCACGTTCTTGGCATCCCAGTAGGTCGGGCTCTTGCCCAGAACGATCTTGCTGTTGACCTGCCAGTCCTTCAAGAGGAATGCGCCATTGCCGACCATGTTGGCCGGTTTGGTCCAGTCCTTGCCGTGTTTGTCGATGGTGGCCTTGTGCACCGGGCCCAACTGCAGGTTGGACACGACCTCGGGCAGGAAACCGGCCGGGAACGGCGTCTTGATCTCGAGGGTGTAGGCGTCCACCGCCTTGACGCCGAGTTCGGTCGTGGGTTTCTTGCCGTCGATGATTTCCTTGGCGTTCTGCAGGAAGATGCCGTAGGTCGAGGCATATTTGGATGCGGTGGCCGGATCGACGAATCGGCGCATGCCATAGACGAAGTCGTCGGCCGTTACACCGTCACCGTTGGACCATTTGGCGTTCTTGCGCAGCTTGAACACCCAGGTCTGCGGATCGACCTGCTTCCAGCTTTCGGCCACACCTGGCACCACCTTGCCGTTGGAGTCGACCGCGGTCAGGCCTTCGAACAAGTCGCGGATGATGTTGTTGGCGGGAACGCCGGACGCATTGGCCGGGTCCAGGGTCTCGGGTTCGGAACCGTTGTTGCGGACGAGTTCCTGCTTGTCGTGCAATTTCACGCCAGCCGGCACTGTGGCACCAAACGCCGACGCACCATAGGTGAGCGACAAGCCCACCACCAGGGCGGACAGGCCATATTGAATCTTCATGAGGACGCTCCTTGACGTTGGCACACTGCGCGACGCGCGCAAATGCCCGAATATACCGCCGGAGCAAGCCGAACCCGGGTCAAACGAACCCGGGTTGACCAGAATCAAGGAATTAGCTGCGCGCCAACAAGGACTGGCCGAGCGCGAACACAGAGTTGGGGGCCTTGGTCAACAGCGCCTCATTCTGCGGCTTCTTGAACACGCCCGGCTTGGCGGGCCTGCGCTCCTCGGCCAACCCGCCTTTTGCACGTTGGTCATCAGCGAGTTTGCGCAGCGTGATCGACTGCATGTAGTCGACTATGCGGCTGTTCAGGGCATCCCACAAGTCCTGGGTCATGTCCTGGGGTACCGGAACTTCACCTGTTGCATGGCCGCGGCCGTCGCCCGCCCGCCTGCCATCCACCGCCCGGATGATGTCGGCGACCGAAATCGAGTCGGCCGACTGGCCCAGGCTATACCCGCCGCCAGGGCCTCGGGTGCTGTCGACCAGCCCGTGCTGGCGCAACTTGCTGAACATCTGCTCAAGGTAGGACAACGATATCTGCTGGCGTGCCGCAATGTCGGACAACGGGACCGGGCCCCGGCGCTCGTACAAGGCGACCTCGATCATCGCGGTAACGGCGAAGCGCCCTTTTGTGCTCAATCGCATGGTGTTTGCTCCTGTCGGCGTCACGGAGTGTGACGCCCTTGACTTTACGGACAAGCACACTTCGCGTAAATTCGCATTTCAAACAATTAAACTTCGATTATTGCGAACAATGAACTTCAAGCACCTCCACTACTTCTGGGTTACCGCCAAGGCCGGTGGCGTCATGCGGGCCGGCGCGCAACTGCATACGACACCACAGACGCTCTCGGGGCAGATCAAGCTGCTCGAAGACTGGCTCGGCCGCAAGTTGTTCCGCAAGAACGGTCGCCAATTGGAGTTGACCGAAGACGGCCGGTTGGCGCTGGGCTACGCCGACCAGATATTCACCCTGGGTGCCGAACTGGAAACCGCGGTACGACAGGCCCGCGGGGGCAAGCCAATCCTGGACTTTCGCGTTGGCGTGGCGGATTCAGTGGCGAAATCCGTCGCGTATCGCCTGCTCGAGCCGGCGTTGTCGATCCCCGAGCCGGTGCGCCTGATCTGCAGCGAAGGGAAGTTCCCCGACCTGCTATCCCTCCTCGCGTTGCACCGATTGGACCTTGTCATTGCAGACGAACCGATGTCGCGCCGCATCAGCGTGAAGGCGTTCAACCATGCGCTGGGCAGCACCGCCATGAGTTTCTACTGCGCGCCGCAATTGCGCTCGAAGCTGGTCGGCGCGTTTCCGGAGTGCCTCAACGGCATGCCCATGCTGATCCAGGGCGCGTCGGCGTCGGTGCGCCAGCAACTGGAGGGCTGGTTGACCCGTTACGGGATCCATCCGCGCGTGATCGGCGAGTTCGACGACGGCGCTTTGATGACGGCCTTCGGCCGGGAAGGCCGCGGTGTTTTCATGGGTCCGGCGGTGCTCGAAGCCGAAACCATCCAGCAATTTGGCGTCGACGTGATTGGACGCACGTCCGAGCTGGTCGAAGAGTTCTTCGCGGTATCGGTCGAGCGGCGCATCACGCATCCATGCGTGGTCGCAATCACGGACGCCGCTCGTGGGCAACTGTTCGGCACGTGACCCGTGCCACCCGATCGGCTAGAGTCCCGGCATGTCCGGAGAAGCGCCCTGATGACAGAGAACTGGTACGAGCGACATGTGTTGCCCTACGTCATTCACTTTGCGTGCGGCACCCGACCTGTCCGCAAACAGCGCATGAAAGTCATCCCGCTGGCGCAGGGCCGCGTGATGGAGGTGGGCATTGGCACCGGGCTGAACCTGCCCTTCTATGACCGGCTACGGGTCAAGTCGATCGTCGGTGTGGACCCGGCTCTTCGCCTGCACCGGTTGGCGATGCGGCAGATCGCGGCCTGCGACATCGCAGTGGAACTCGTGGGCCTTTCGGCGGAGAAGCTGCCGCTGGAAGACGCCAGCTTCGACACGGTCGTCAGCACCTACACCTTGTGCACGATTCCAGACCCGCTGGCCGCGCTTCGGGAAATGCGGCGCGTCCTGGCTCCCGGTGGCAAATTGCTGTTCTCGGAGCATGGTCGTGCTCCGGACGCCAACATTCTCAAGTGGCAGAGCCGCATACAACCGATCTGGCGCAAGTTCTCCGGCGGGTGCATGCTCGACCGGGACATACCAGCGCTCTTGGTGGCGGCCGGTTTCCGGCCCGATGTGCAATCGCGTTACATCCCGGGGCCAAAAATCCTCTCGTTCCACTACTGGGGCGAAGCCGTGGCAGCCTGACACATCTGCAATGAGAAGCCCATGAACCCGATCAATTCAAGGCAATTCCGTTGGGCCGCAAGCTTCGCACGGGTGCTGGCCTTTGTTTCCCTGGTGGCGGCACCGATTGCGCCGGCCAACGCACAGGTGGCGCCGCGGCCGCAAGAAGTCGCCGGCTACACCGGCCTGCACGCAGCAGCACACCAGGGCGACCTGGCTCGCATCAATGCACTGACGAATGCCAAACCGGACTGGAACGCCCGGGATGGCAACGGCCGCACTGCACTGCACGTGGCCACATTTTCCAGACAGCGCGAGGCCATCCGGGCGCTGGTGCTGGGCGGCTCCCTGATCGATGCCCTGGACAACGACCGCTACGATGCCGTGACGATAGCCGCCGTGGCCGACGACGAAGCGACACTGCGAACACTCTTGTCCCTTGGCGCCAGTGCCAGGCAGGTAACCAGCCGGTACGATGGCACAGCCCTTATCGCGGCCGCCCATCTGGGTCACGATGGTGTGGTCAGGCAACTGATCGCCGCCGGAGCTCCGCTAGACCATGTCAACAACTTGCACTGGACTGCGGTGATCGAGTCCGTTGTGCTTGGCGACGGTGGCAAGCGCCATCAGGAGACACTTCGCGCTCTGGTGGCAGCCGGTGCGAACCTGCAGCTGGCCGACAGGCAGGGCAACACACCCTTGCAGCTGGCACAGTCGCGCCGTTACCTCGAGATGGTGAAGATACTGCAGGCAGCTGGCGCCCGCTAGTCCTGCCTCCTCGCCCTACAACGTGTCCAGCTTGGCATAGAGCCGCAGCAGTTCGTCGTTCAGCGCGCGGCGTGCGTAGGGCAACATGCTTGCCACCTCGGGCGCGTCCACACGGGCTTTGCCAAATGCCTCCAGCACGCAAGTCATCAAAACGTCCTTGCCGGATGCAGCCAAACCTCGAGCGCCCAGACTGTGTCCCTTGTAGTTTCCGCAACGCCCAGGCGTTCGGTACGGACAGAAACACTTATCTGAAATCTACACACCAGCGACAACGTACAGATACCCC